>JBDONA010000923.1:0-3019 GCA_039831575.1 Fuerstiella sp.
GTGTTGAGATGACGTCGCGAGTCAGTCCCTGTTCCATCAGCTGTTGCATCAGGCCACTTCGACCTGATGCAACAAGAAAATTCGGTGAACGTTTCTGTGCAGCTGCCTCCGTCCACCGATTCTTGAGACTTACACGCGGAACATGTTCGATTCGCGGGTGGAAACCCTCGTCTCTCAGAATAGACAGCAGCTCCGTGTGTTCGTCGTGTGATGCGACTGATGCGGGGCTTTCTGGATGATCGACAAACCAAAACACAAGATCCGCGGTGTCCGCGGACGCGCCGAACGCACGAGCATTCGCCAAATCAGGGTCTGCGTCCTGCAGCGGGGTCGAATTGAGTGCAGCCGGCCTGTGTGTTGATCCGCCGGTTCATAGCCATTGCATTCCGACACGCGTTCATTGTCCGCTGTAAGGACAATCGTGCGCGGAACAGAAAAGACACCATAGTCCTCCTGTATGCCCGGGGATTGGGTGATGTCGACTTTCACGCAAACGAACCGGGATGCCAGTTCGATGACCGCAGGATCCGAGTGCGTCTTATTCTCCATCACTCGACACCACAGACAGGAGGGACCAGTGAAGTACACCAGCACGCGGCGGTTGCTGTGTCTGGCCTCACTGAATGCTTCGCCAAGGGAGTCGCTAAAGCGGATCGAAGCGGCGTCTTCCTGCCTCGACTCGGGCGGTTGGCCAATTGAGGTATTGGTGGAGGATTCGTTGCAGCCGGCTGACATCAACACAACTACAAGCCCGGTCATCCCTGCCACAAGTGTATGAGCCCGCGGCGGCAACCAGCCGCGAATCCAAAGTGACCAGTTGCATGCTCCGGTCTGCATCTAAGTGCTTTCACATCAAATGGTCGTCATCGGCGGGACCCAGACGTGTTTGTGGGACTTCCAACTTCCGCGTGCCCGCCAGACAGACGTTTGCCGTCACACAGATGGGCCTCTGGCTTCAAGAGAAGATGACGCTTCAATTTTGTCTATTTCTCGCAATAGCCAGCATTGGCACCACCAGAGTTACGTACTGCAGCCCGATAAAAAAATACGGCGAGAATCCTCGTGACGGAATTCTGCGTGCTTAGACCAACTCAGAGATGACCTGACCGTGTTCCGTCAGTCGGACGGGTCTGCCGAATCGATCAGGGATAGTTGTTTCCGCAGTGATGCCTTTCAGATGGTACATCGTCGCCAGAATGTCTTCAGGGCTGACGGGGCGTTCTTTGACGAAGGCCCCTTGAGAATCTGATGCGCCGACAACGGTCCCTGGACGGATACCGCCACCAGCCAGCATCACGCTATAGGCCTGTGACCAGTGTCCGCGTCCGCCACCTCGATCAATGTTATCGATTTTCGGCGTGCGACCGTGTTCGGTCAGACACATCACCAGTGTGTCATCCAGCAGTCCTCTGTCTTCCAGGTCCAGCAGCAGACTGCTCATCCCGGCATCGAATCCCGGCAGCAGTTCGTCGCCCAGTCGGGAAAAGTGATTGAAGTGAGTATCCCAGGCGGTGTTGACGATCTTGTATTCGTCCCAGAAAACGGACACCAGGGGACAGTCGGCTTCCAGCAACCGCCGCGCGGTCAAGGCGGATTGACCGAACAGTGTCATGCCGTACTTCTCCCGCAATGCCATCGGCTCCTGACCGATGTCCAGTGCAGCCCGGAGCTTTTCCGACGTGATCAGCGAAAACGCCATCTTCTGGAAACGGTCGAGGCTCTGAGCGGATTCGCTTTCTCCGACTCGTCGCTGTTCGTCGTCGAACTGCTGCAGCAGGCTGCGTCGTTTGTCGAATCGGTCGAGTGTCAATCCGCGTTGCAATTGCGCCGCCTTCGAAATACGCAGCCGACTTTCCGGGGTGATACCCAGGTACGGATCCTGCACGTCCACGCCAGCTAATCGTTGAAAGAATGAAACTCGGTTTGCTGTCTTGGTCGCATTCCCGTCGAACTCGGTCCAGACCGGATTGTAGCCATGTCCCAGGAACGCTCCGTAAGGACCGGACCGCCGACTGAAGGGAGCATACGTGCTGAAACGAAACGGCAGTCCGATGTTACGTGGAAGTTCAGGAATGACGTTTGGAGCCCTCTGGTCTTCCAGAAAATCCAGCACGCTGCCGAAGAATGGGTGATGCCGATTGTCGAACGGATTTGTTTCACTTGAAAAATCGGTGGCGGCGTATCCTGTCAGCGTGTAGAGATTGGAATGATTGTTGTTGGGGTGCGTCATCGACCGCACAATCCCCAGACGGTCGGCCAGCACGGCCAGCTTCGGAAGTTGTTCGTTGATGGCAGTCCCGGGAACGGACGTCTGAATGGCGCCCCACTTGCCACGAATTCCTTCCGGTGCAGCCGGCTTGGGATCCCACGTCTCAAACTGAGAGGCAGCTCCCTGCAGATACACCAACAGGATACGTTTCGCGCGTCCGAACGTTGAGCCCGTGGACTGATCGCCGACTGCCAGTGACTCGCGGTACAGCAGTTCCGGCAAGCTCAGGGAAAACGTTCCCAGAGCGCCAATACTCATGGCGGTACGCCGATTGACACCTCGATTAAACGGATTCAAAGACCCAAGGATATTTAACATGCCGTTTTTCCCATCTGGCTCTCGGCAGATTGTACCTCAATTGCGCCAGTAATACTCATATTCTCCGGACTAGTGCTTCGTCAGTCTTTGGAATTGGGGTTCCACAAATTGGCGTGATGAGCGAATCTTCTCTTAACTCAAGGAGGAAGTTTCGATGAAAAAGAAGTATATCGTGCGGTTGTCCAAGAAGGAGCGTGAGACGTTGCCTGGTGTGAGCAAGCGGCTGACAGGCTCTTCGCAAAAAGTCAGGCGCGCTCAGATTCTGTTGAAGGCGGATGTTCGCGGACAAAACTGGACGGATGCTCGGATCGCCGAAGCGTTTTCCTGTCGCGTGCAGACGGTGGAGAATCTGCGTAAGCGGCTCGTGATGGAGGGGTTTGAAATTGCTCTGAATGGCAAGACTCGTGAGTCGCCTCCCAGAGAAAAACGTCT
>JBDONA010000561.1:0-13492 GCA_039831575.1 Fuerstiella sp.
ACACGTGGCATGACTCTGCCTCACGTGGCCACTGCACCGTCTTGTCTTGCAATTTGACCAATTGACAATCCGCGATTACCCCAAAAAAGAGGCAAAACATCCCTGTCGCGGCCGTCTCTCACCACAACGCTAATTCCGTGCCGAACAGTATTGCGACACGCGATATTCTTCACCGCGAAATCGTTGCCGGACAGCGGATTCAGCTCGACGCCACCGGCAGCACCGATCCGGACAACGACACCCTGAATTATCGCTGGTGGCAATACGTGGAGGCCGGTTCTCCGGACTGCCTGGTTAATTTGGCAAACGCCAATTCCGTAATCGCATCGTTTCAAGCCTCCGACGTCGTGGAACCCATGTCTGTGCACATCATCCTTTCGGTCTCAGACGAAGGACAGCCGCCGCTGACCAGCTATCGACGAATTATCGTCTCGATCAAGCCGTCAACGATCGATTGAGTGCATCAGACAAGGGGCGGAGAACGGAAAGTTGATGAATCGCAGGTTCGGCGATCTCGACACAAATCGCAACGGGCGCCCCGTCGACAACGCCAGCATGCTGCAGCGCACCGATCTGGCCAGTAACACAGGTGCACATTCGTTCGGAAAACGTTCTAATGGAGGACACCAGAAAGCTCGTGGACGGTTGCTGTCTGTGCGTCTTACTGGTACCCACAGATCGATTCGATTCACTGTTGAGAAAAACAATGTCAAAGCTGCTGCACCCCTTTGCCATCGTCGCTGTTCTGGTCGCCGGGTTTCTCACAGACGTCGTCGTTGCTGACGAATCGGGGCAGAAACGTCCTAACGTTCTGTTCATCATTGTTGATGATCAGTCACCATTTGACCTGAAGCTGTATAACCCGGATTCAAAGCTCGACACGCCCAACATTGATCGACTGGCGGCGGAAGGCATGATGCTGGACGGGGCGTACCACATGGGCTCGTTCAGCGGAGCGGTCTGCACTCCGTCACGCCATATGGTGATGACCGGTCGCACTGTCTGGCACCTGCCGATCGGTCCTGGGGCAAAAACGTGCCCGCCAAATTACGAACAATACTCCATGGCCGCCGTGTTTAACGATGCCGGCTACGACACGATGCGAACGTGCAAGAAAGGCAACAGCTACGCCGCAGCCAACAGTCAGTTTACCGTTGTCAAAGATGCCACCAAACGCGGTGGCACAGAAGAAACCGGCAGCGCATGGCACGGCAAGCACGTCCTGGAATATCTGGATCACCGTGAGAGCAGCAAAGACGAAGATCCATTTCTGATCTATTTTGGATTCTCACATCCGCACGATACGCGCGACGGCACGCCGGAACTGCTGGCCAAGTATGGAGCCGTCAATCATACAGACAGGGATAATCTTCCTGCTGCGAATCCGAAACAACCCGCGCTGCCTGTCAACTACCTTGCGGAACATCCGTTTCATCACGGACATCCCGGGCTTCGAGACGAAGTGGCCGTGCGGGGCGTCTGGGAGAAACGTGACCCGCAGACCATTCAGAATGAACTCGGCCGCGAATTTGCCTGCAACGAGAACATTGATATTCAGATTGGAAAGGTGCTGCAGAAGCTCGAACGGATGGGAGAGCTGGACAACACCTACATCATCTACACGGCCGACCACGGCATGGCGATCGGTCGTCACGGACTTCAGGGAAAACAGAATCTGTACCAACACACATGGCGAGTCCCCTACATCGTGAAGGGCCCTGGTATTGAAGCCGGTACTCGATCCACGGGCAACATCTACCTGCTGGATTCACTGGCCACCATCTGCGACCTGACGGGCGTGAAGGCTCCCGAAAGCACAGAAGGGACCAGTTTCAAGCCGGTGCTGAAAAACGAAAAAGACATTGTCCGAGACGTTCTGTTTGGCGTTTACAACGGTGGTACCAAGCCGGGCATGCGTTGCGTGAAAAAGGGCGACTGGAAACTGATCAAATACGATGTCATGGATGGGAAGGTGCAGGAAACGCAGCTGTTCAATCTCGCCGACAACCCACACGAGTTCATCGCTGAACACGGCAGGAACGATCCGAAGTTGACAGATCTTGCTGAACATCCGGCGTACAAAGACAAGCTGGCCGAAATGGAAGACCTGCTGCTGTCTGAAATGCGAAGGTTGGATGATCCCTATCGTCTGTGGAATCAGCCGGATGATGGGCTGGAGCCGCCCGTTATCAAAAAGCGAAAAGGAAGAAAGAAGAATCCGAAGTCGCCGCCGAAGTAACTGCCGGGCCCGCCTGTCCATGAGGTTGCACTCAGGCTCCGACCTGGGAGACTCTGTTTTCGAGGAAATTCAGTCCTGACAGGAGTCCGGGAAGTTGCGCTATTCCGTGTTTCGATGGTCAATGCGACCATGAGAAACGACGTGAACACACACCACAAAATGTCACTCTCCCTCCGGGTAAAGGTATCTACACAGATCTGAAGACTGCGATCGAAGCGTCAGCGTACAGATCGGTTGACGTATTTACTCTCCCGTTTGCGGGAGAGTCGGGCTATCAGGCCCGGAGAGGGCCCGCCTCCCCGTCCGACCGTCCCGCCAGCGGTAGGGGGATGAAAACGGGTCACTTCAAAGACTGGTGATTGTGTCTGAGAAGCTCGCGGTTTCACAGGAATTGGCCCTGTCCAATCAGGCAATAGTGAAGTCAATTCCGATGCTCCAGAATCCGGCGATGGGATTGGTGTTGCTGAGTGCTTTGACCCAGAAACGGTAACTTCCTGCGGCCAGCGCGGTGTTTGGCGTGTAGTGTGCAGTGCTGAGTGCGCCATCTCTGATGACCTGCGCAGTGCCGGTCGTAAGGTTGTCGACCTGCAGAATGTAGCGGTCGGCCCCAAACACTGCTGTCCAGAGGAATGTTGGTGTGGAGCTGGCCGTTGTCAGGGGAGACAACCCAATCGCTCGCCCGGACGTGTCGATCGTTGCCGCATCGCTCCAGGTTCCGGCGATACCGGCGGCGTCAACGGATCGAACCCACCACTGCCATTCTTCGGCACCGAGATCCGGTGTTTGCCAGAATGTCGCGGCCAGCCCCGTTTGCTCGATCACTCTTAGACCGTTGAACAGATAGACATCGTATGAAACGGCAGCGGCCGATGCCTGCCATGAAAGAATGGGCGTCGGGCTGAGCGAAATCAGCTGAGTCTGCATTGGCGTGGCGGTCACGCCGGACGCCGCAGCCGTCACGCTGAAGGTGTAACTCGCACTCCACGGTCCGTAGTTTCCGGATGCGTCTTTGGCTCGTACCCACAGTACATACTCGCCCGCTTCCAGAATCGGTGGTTCGAAAGTGGCTGTCGGAATATCGGACGTGCGCAGAATGTGTGCGGCGACGTCAGTGCGATTCAGAAACACTTCGTATGATCCTGCACCGTCAACACTGGTCCACGTAAACGCTGGAGCAGCATCTGTCACAGTTGCCAGGGGGGCCAGCACTGTCGGTCGTCCGCCGATCCAGGTCTCTCCTCGTTCACTCCACAATCCGGCTCGACCATCACCTGTGAATGGCCGCACCCACCAGGAATAATTTCCTTCCTGCAGATTTTCGCCGGGCGTATACGTCCCGGTCGTGAGTCCGCTCAGATTCGTAACACTACCGTTCGGGGCTCGCAGGTAGAATTGGTGGGTTGCTGCGCCCGCTGGTTCTGTCCACCGGAACGTGGGACGGTTGTCGAAGACAGGGGTCACCGGTCCCAGCAGGGTTGAACCGACGTAGTGTTCGACGGATTGCGACCACGCTGCGGCAAAACCGTCAGCAGCGAATGCTCTGACCCAGATTCGGTGCAGGCCAAATCCCAGGGCGGAGGGTGGAGTATATGACGTGGCCGTCAGGCTGTGTTCGTTATACAGTCGATTCTGCCCGGTGGTTACGTTTGAGATGTAGATTTCATAAGAAGCTGCTCCCGGCACTGGAGCCCAGCTGATTAACGGCGACGTGTTGTTCGCGATGGGTGGCAGCGTATCAATCACCGTTGGACGACTGATCTGAAATAATGCCGGCACCCAGGAAGACGCGACTCCGTCTCCAAAGATCGTTCGAACCCAATACTGATATCGCCCGATCCCCAGATCAACGTCCGGCGTGAAAGTCGTGCCGGCAACGATCGTGTTCACAACAGGGACCTGGGCCTGTCCGGCAGGATTGACCCAGATTTCATAGGACTGAGCTCCCTGCACGCCTGTCCATTCGAAGGTCGGCCGCTGGTTGCTGGTGAGACCGAACGGACCGATCAACATCGGCGCCGTCAGCTGGCCGTTCTGTCCAACATCATCGTCGAACACTCGAACTGTTAAATCTGCGATGTTGGTGTTTGTCGCGTACTCAGCACCGGCCGCTGTCACGGAATGCGTGACCGTGGCTGTACGCCACCCTTCGGCCACGGCATCATCAGTTGCTCGAACGGTGATCGTCTGTGGATTCTGATTGAGAAACGTCAGCGCTAACGTTGCAGAGAAGGTCGTGCCGTCGTTGCTGATTTCGATGTCCGGTGGTGCCTGCACCTGTACAGTGACGGCCAACGACGGTGCGGTGTCGAGACTGATTTCGTAGGTATCGACGGCTCCGGTTTCGGACACGTCGGTTCCGCTGCCTGACGGAGTGACGGTTACTCCGGCCGTTGGTGTTGGTTCGACGGCGACAGGAAAACGAGCGATCGGCAGATCGGCATTTGGCGTCAGCGTCAACTCACCAAACAGCCAACCCTGTATTGATGCTGCCACACTGGCCGTCAGAGTAAAGCCGGTCGTTGCGAAGGCGCCGATCGTGATCGATGCGACATTCAGGTTCAGTGTCAGGCCGTCGTCTGCGACAAAAGATGGGGTCCACACGACGGTCGACGCCTGAGTGCTGGTGAGAGATCGCGTCCAGGACGTTGAAGCATTGACGTTGCCGTCGACGAAACCAGCCAGGTTCAGTTCGCCGGGATCTCCACCGCGCGAAGGCTCGGCCGTGATGAAGTTGTCTGTCGTTTCGTCCAGGACAAAGCCCGCCTGAGCTGCATGGGACACTTCAACCAGGCCCGAACCGACGTCAAACGGGTCGGCATCCGCCAAACTGAGATCCCTGGCGATTTCAGAACTGCTGACGGCGGTGGTTTGCAATGCCGATTGAATTTCGGACGGACTCCAGTCGGGATGCAGCGCAATCAGTAACGCAGCTGCTCCGGCAATATGGGGCGCTGCCGCGGACGTACCGCTGAAGTACTGCCAGCTGTCGTTTCCGGAGGTCGCCACCGGTGCCAGAATCAAATTGTCGGCGCCGGGAGCAGCAATGACGGGTGCCAGCGTGTCTGCTTGCAGATTTTCACCGCGCGAACTGAAGCCTGAGACCACGGTGAGATGCTGCGTCTGTTCTGCGTTAAGCTGGACTGTGGCGGTTGGGTTTTCGCGAAGCCATGCTCGCAGCGCCGTGCCGTCTTCCTGAGAAATCAGGACGGAGGTGATGGGAACAACGTCGACACCGGCCATGGTAACACTGGGGCCAGCCACGTTGTTGATGACGATGACGCCAATCGCACCTGCGTCATAGGCGTTTTGCACCTTTGTCTGGAACAGCGAGTCGCCTCGATCAATCAACGCGATGCTGTTTGCAAATGTATTTGTCGGATACGCAGACGAACCCAGCGGATCGCCGGGTGAAACATCTGCTGCATGCATCACGGAATTCGCGCTAATCGTTTCAGTGATCGTGATGTTCGCACCGGGCGTCGCTGCAATTCGTGCAATATTCTCAGGGACATTCGCACCGACAACACTAATGGAATTCGTGGCAGCATCATCAATGCCGACAGAGGCAACAGCCGTCACCCACGGCGCATCTGCCGGAGAGTTGAGCGTCGCTGCGCCCGGTCCCCCATTACCAGCTGAAACGGCGACAAAGATCCCGGCAGCATGAGCGTTCAGCAGAGCCTTTGACATCACGGCGTCCCACGGGGCTTCGGTACTGCCGCCAATCGAAAGATTGATCACGTCGACACCGTCTGCGATCGCCTGGTCGACGGCCGCCATCATGGCCGAATTCGAACAATCGTCCAGTGTTGTGCAGACATCGTAGGAAATGATGTTGGCGTGAGGAGCAACGCCCGAAATCTGTGTCGTTTGATTCGTCGAGGGCACATCAACCGTAACAGAATTTCCAGCTGCGATGCCTGCGACGCTGGCCCCGTGATCGGCGTCGCCGGATGAATTGATGGCATCGCTGGTGAAGTTCCACGCTCCTACAATCTTGTTGTTAAACGGCAGCGAGGGGTCATAGTTCGGATCTGACGGATCACCCACGCCAATGTAAACGCCGTCGCCAAATGGATTGACGTGAACGTAACCGTCGTTCGGGCCGACTTCTGCAAACGACGCGTTGTCGAAGTCGATACCCGAATCGATGATGCCAATCAAAACGCTTTCGCCGAACGTCCCGCCAGCACCACCGGTTGCCGAACCATTCCACACGCCGGGAGCCCCGGTGAGTTCGGCACTGTTTCCCTGCAGTTCAGACGATGCGTCGGCCAACACCATCGCCACTGTCGGCATGTCTGCAATTTGCCGGGCCTGCAGATCTGTTAGCGACAACGCCAGTCCATTGAACACGTTCGTGTAATCAAACTGCACATCGATCGAATGTGCGAAGATGCGTTCCAACTGCGCCACGAATACGGAATGCTGTTCGGCCAACTGCGCGGGATCTGCTGGTGTCACCGCTGCGTCAGGGTCGTCAAACAGGATAAGATGCGTTGCGTACTCAGCGTCAACGGCTGCAAATGTGTCCGAAATTGCTGAAGTGGTCGCCGATAGCAGCATTCGCACTTCCAGGTGCTGAATCCCCGATCCGCCGAATACGGATTTCCGCAATCGGCGCAATCCGGCTTTACGGCGTCGAATGCAGGTCCTGAGGGATTCGAAGAACAAAAACACAGACGTCCTTTTTTGCTGAACAATGCGGCGGTATCGCGGTGTCAAAGCTGTTGCCTCTGGAGTGGCAAGCTCTGTTGCTTTGACGGAAGCCTAGACGTCTGAACCGTCTTCGCGCAACAGCCCTTTGTGGAGCTCCGGGACCAATCTCAAGGGCCGGGTCTGCGTGTAGTTGTAACGCAACGACACCTTTGTCGGGATTCGGAAAGCCGTGTTTTTGGCGGCTCACGGTCGGCCCGTGCGGCAACTCGGGAAAAAGTCGTGTTTTGTGCGGGATGAATTGCTTCCCAGGCGAATTCGGCAATTCTGCGAAAGCGAACCATCCGATTCAGAGTCATGACGCCATCAATTCATGGATCGTTTTGATGGTTCACGTGATTGGCGCCGGCCTGGGCACCTCTATTTTTCGCAGTACACACGCGGAGAATCGGAAGTGACTCGTCTTGACGAATCACGTTCTCCGTCAGAACTACGATTGCAGAACACCGACTGTGGAACTGAACAGTCGTTCATTCACCGAGTTTGTCTCGGTCGGGGACTGCAGTTCGGCAAGGTTTGCGTTGCAGAATGTGCAGCCCAGAATGTTGACGTGGAAATCGACGAATTCGTCCCAGTCGGAAGGCAGGATGCCGAGAGTGAATTTTCCACGGGTCGTTCGCTTGGGGCAACTGGGCCGCTGTGATTCCCAAACGGCTGTCAGCAGGTGGCTGGATGATTCATCGTTGAAGAAGTCCTCCGCAGCGGCACCGCCGGCGTCGTTCACCAGCTGACTAAGACGTTTCACAAGGCGGTGTTTCACCTGGCTGATTTCGTTTTCGGACGTCCCCAGCACCTCGGCCAGTTCTCGATTACGACGGCCGGCGTAAAACAGTCCTTCGGCGATCTTGAGGTCTCGGAACTTCTCACCAGCATGTAGTTTCGCTGTCAGTGCCCGGACCGCGGCGGCGAGATTCTGTTGGTTGTTGTCGCGTGCTTCGTTGCGGCGAGCGTACCAGCTGGCGTGCATGTCCTGGGCGACCGCCTGTTGCAGGGGATCCGCGGCGAACTCCGTCGACGTTGCGGCGTTGAAGCTGCAGGCGGGCACTCCTTTGTTCCGTCCCTGTCGTCGGTAGTGATCAATGATGCGGCGGCGCAGAATCTGAAACAGAAATGATTCCAGTTCACACTCTTCACGGAAATCGGTCATGCCTTTCAGAAAGGCCACAAATGTTTCCTGAACAAGATCTTCAGCGGTGGCGATCTGGCCGACCTGTCGTGTGGCATAGGCAATGAGACGCCGTTGGAACCGCGCAACAAACTGGCTCCAGCCGTCATGATCGCCGGCTCGGATCAGTTGCAGAAGGTGCTGATCAGCTTCGCTCATGTAAGTCTGCGGCGGATCTGATATTCGTGCATGGGATATTGAAGAAGTTGCTGGCCCGTCCATGCGACCGGATTGACGCGTCGGCGATATCTTTGTTGATTCATTAACGCAGGCTGGCAGCCTGCGTACGATGGACGACGTTTGCGTTTGGCATTCAATTGACTGCGCCGAGAACCAGCAACAGCATGATAGCTGCTACGATGCCCCCCGTCATCAACAGCCGCTTGCGGTAGTACCCCTGTGTCAGCAGATTCAGGATTACACACAGAACCATCGTTACGCCGAAGAGGATCAGCAGATAAGCCCCAACAGAAAATCGCTGTTCCTGTATGTGCACCGTTTGCGTGCGTGCCGTTGCGATGGCATGAGCCATACGAGCGCCGGATACGTCCAGCAGAACGGCTTCTCGCCAAACGTCGCCGTAGGGTCGTGACAGTTTCTGAGCAAACCGGTCTATGACATGTGATTCGTCCGCAGTCGCGAAGACGCCGCTACCGGTCGCGACGCGTGATTTCGATCTGGCATCCTTCATCGCGAGTCGGCGGGCTGCTTCCGCCGCCGACACAAATTTCTCTGAATAGCCCACGATTAACCGGCGTTCCGGGCGGGCGGAAATGAAGACATCGAAGGCGTCCACCCAGGGTTTCTCGATGTAGCTGGTGGTCGCCGTGGCCGATCCCTTCGACGTGACGATGTCGCAACGGTGCCGACCGCTCTGTTGCTGGACTTTGTAATCCCACGGAGCTTGTTCGCTGCGTTCGTCTTCCAGGCTCAACGTCAGGACCACAGTGTTGTCACTGATTTCGTTTTCCGGCTGGTGCGGTTCGTTGGCTCCGTCGAATACGCTCACTTCACTGTCGGGGAATTCGATACGAAGTTGTTCGGTAAACCGCTGCAGCACGTTGCCTCGATATTTGTCCGACAGCCGATGCCCGGTCACGATGACTCGAGGTGGTGTGGCGTCTCTGGTGTTCGGGGTTTCGACAGCAGCGTCGACGGCGACTTCGACCACTTCGGCCGAAGCTTCAGCTTCAGCTTCTGCGGCTTCGGCAGTGTCAGTAGATTCGACCGCATCAGTAGCTTCGGCAACTGCGACAGTAGCCTGAGCGGATTCGACCGTCACGACCGCTGAACCAGCTTCAGCATCATCGCTGCTTTCAATACTTGCAATAGCTTTGCCTTCGTCGCCGCTTGGTTCGACCAGCAGCTGGTTGGCATCCAGTGTCTCACGAACTTTTCGAGCCAGCGGTTTCACAGCTGCCAGGACACCCGGATACGCGTTCGCGGTGAATTTCTGCAGATCGGTGTTCGCCCACACGGTCAGTTCCGCGTGTTCCAACATCGAATGGGCATTGGCCCCCATTCCTCCCGGTAACACCTCCACCCCTGGGACGTCAGGCAGAGGTGCTAGCGCTGTCGATGGTGAATCGAATGGCGAAACATGGACTTCGGGCGCAGACGTGCCGCCGGGCGGAAAATCTGCGACGGACGGAAACGGTGCAGCGGGCGGAAGCGGAGCCATCCGGGCCACGTCTTCCTGAATTGCTCGAACCGACGTCATGACGGCCTCAACTTCGGTATCAAGATGGACATTCGTGATGGCCGTGGGTGCATGTGACCTTGCCAGGACCAACCACAGCACCAGCATCCCGGGGAGCAGTACAAGACAACCGGTGGCTAAGACGCCAAGGGCCGTTGCCCCGCCACCGTTCCGCTGTGACATCTGGCGAACAATCATGGTCACAACCGCCGCGGCCATGCCAAACGCCAGTAGTGCGAGTAGACAGAGTATCCAGGTCATCAGCGAATCTCCTGCACTGCCGCTTGTTCGGCCTTGGCGTTCCGCGCACGCTCGCCCACCAGCGACAGCGTCGTCGGATTAAAGCTGTCATACAGCGGTTTGGGGGGAGCTGCGCCCTCAACGGCTTCGACCATTTCCTGAGCGGTCTGGAAACGATTGGCCGGGTCCCGTTGCATGGCTTTGACAACCACACTGGCGAACGGTTCCGGCAGCTGACTGACATCGGGGTCGCTGCTGAGGTGCTTCATGAGGACTTCCCCCATGCTTTCACCAACGTACGGCGGCTGACCAGTCAGCATTTCGTACAGCATTATTCTCAGAGCGTAAATGTCGACCGTTTTGTCGTACCGCCCAAGGCTGATTTCCGGAGCCATATAGTGCACGCTGCCGACGGTCATCGTGTTGCCGCTGCGATGACTGGCGGTCATGACTTTACTGAGGCTGTAGTCGCCAATTTTGACAATACCGTCTTCAAAAAAACACGTTGTGCGGTTTCAGGTCGCGATGCACGACTCCGGCTTCATGCAAATAGCTGAGGCCCTTCGCGAGTTCCCGCAGAAAGAACTTCGCCTGATCGATTCCCAGCCCATCCGGTGATTCGTCCAGCACTTATCGCAGTGACGGACCGGACACGTATTCCATGATCACCCACGGCATGCCGTCGGCAGCGTGCTTGATGTCAAAGATCATCACCAGGTGAGGCGACTTCAGGTTCATGCAGTGGCCGATTCCGCGCAGCTCGACTTCTTCGAAGTTCTGCACGGCTTTCAACGCCACTTCGCGACCGGAATCACTGACCGCAAAATAGACTTCACCGAAGCCACCACGTCCCAGTGCATACCGGATGGTGTATCCATCCAGCGGACGATCGCCTTGTTGATAATGATATGCCGCCATCAGACCTGTCGTCTTTGAGGAAGTGACCTGTTACGTTGCTCGCCGCAGCCAGGACGAACACGGGTGTGTTTCGTGTTGATGCTCATGATCATCCATCCATCAACGCGAAACGAATGTCCTTCATCACCACGGATTCTCCGACATTTATCGCCGCCGGGGCTGTCCGCACGGCAGGCTGCGAAGTGGACGCCCGCGACACGGCTTCTCGCAGTGCGTAGCCATCGCGGCTGCCATGCAGCACGATCGGATTTTCCGCGCCTGACAATCGGAAGTGGCTGCCCGCAGGTCCAAACAACAGCGAATCCGACATCAGCACGACGCTGCGAATGTCTCGTCGAGCCAGTCGAGACCCCGTGATCTGCAGGACAGCTGATCCACTGGCCGCAACAGGTTTCAGAAATCTCAGACGACCTCGAGCACCCACGGAAATCGAATCGCCCGACGTCAGCAGTTTGCGACTTACCTGTCGTCCATTCACCTGGAATGGTTCGGCCGATTCGGCGAAGTAGTCATCACCATCACGTCGAATGCTGATGAAAGCCGCGGCTCCTTCGGTCACAAGCGGCACATCGAGCCTGGAGGATGAAGATGACGTTCCGATCGTGATGACGTCGCTGCTCAGCAGCAGCAATCCACCCACTCCGTCGACCTGTAACACGCTCCGCATGGGCAATCCTTCGCTTTTGAAGGGCCTGGCTTCAGCCGTTCGCGGGGGCGCCAGCGAAGCCGCCACGGCTGACGTTTGCTGTTGGTTCAGCTGATCGCCCAGCAAACCCAGAGGGCCCGCCGACACAGCATTCAAATCGCGAATCGCATCCGCGATGGCACTTCGAGCGGCAACGATCCACGTTTTGCCGTCGACCATCTGTGCCAGCACTGCCAACTGTGCTTCTGCTTCCGCATACTGATGCATCTCCATGTGTTCTCGAGCAGAACGACATATCGTCAGACACTGCTGAAGTTCACCGACACGGGGCGCAGCACTTTGCAGAGGACGAAACATGTCGTCGATCGCGGCCGCTCGATCAAGGCGGCCGGACGTGAGTTCCGAGAAGCCTCGTGCTACCAATGGACTCACCGCCTGCGGAATCAGGGTGACGATCTTCGAGTGTGCTCGCTGATCCGGCTGCAGGCCACTGATCAGCGCTACCGCCGATTCGTGTTCGCCCGCACTTGTCGTCGCCGGAATTCTTACGGCGGCATCGTCAACAATCACGCGTTTCGCTTCAATCGATTCCGCCAGACGTTCCTGCGACTCCGTTCCGGCCGCGGACTGATCTGCATCGAGACCTCCCAGCAATTTCCCGCCGACGGAGTAAGCTCCTGCCAGCACCTGTTGTTGTGCCGACGCGAGCACATCGTCTTCGGCGTTGCTGACGCTGTCGTCGCTGTGCATCGGCAGCAGAGACCTTCTGCTGCAATTCTGCAACGGCCGGTGTCCGTCCACCCAGTTGTCGAGCGTTGTCAGCATCGTGCCGGGCATCATCGATCCGGTTTTCGGTGAGATGCTCTGTCGCTCGAGCCACAAAAGCGGCGACCAGGCGATCGACCAATCTCTGCCCGTCCCGATGTTTTCGTTCGGACGAAGTGTGCAGAACCTGAAACGCTTCGTCCAGTCGCCCACTCTTGATCGCCACTTCAGCTCGTTTTAGATCGAGGAAGAACAACGGATCTTCTTTCTTTGCGAAGTCGCCGCGAAACGAACAAGTATACAGGATGATGAAGACGCAGGTCAGGTTCTGCCCGACTACACAGCTCGTGTAGCCGGATTCGACAGGATTTTGAGTCAGCCGGCGGACAGAAAACGTCTGATGTCTGCCGCCTCCAGCTACTCAGCCGGACCAACACCTCAAGTCAATCGACGTCGATTGACAGTTCCACTTCCCTGCTTAAGCCAGCAACGGCAGTCCTGTTTTTGACGGACGTGTCCTCACCGAAGTATTCGTCAAGCTCCGTCAACAACTGTTCTTCGTCAACGAATTCCTCTGCTGTGGAGACCGCAAAAATATCCTGCTCGTGCGCGAGCACTCGCTGAGCAATCGCCAGTCGGGTTTCAATCTGACTGAGAAGTTGATCCGCTGCTGACAAACGACTGCCATCGATCAGTTTATCCGATTCGATCGCGGACGCCTGGACAAGCCGATGTTGAGCCGCCAGAGCTTCGACCTTCTGTTCAAGTTCTGCCTTGCGATGTCGCATCTTGTCCAGCATTGCCAGGGCCGCATTCAAACCGGCGTGCCGCTTTTCCAACAGTTTCTGCTTGCTGGCATAAGCCAGTTCGCCCTGCTTGAAGCGTTCGAAGCGTTGATGCAATTGATCGGTCAGAAGCCCCCGTTCCACGTTGCGGCCGTTGACCAGATAGGTCACCTGCTGAGTTCGCATCTTCCCCAGGGCAATCGCATGTTCAGACGTCTTGAAAAGCAGCCAAAATGCCTTTGAGCTTGTCTAAATTCCATCCAGCGGTGAGTCGTTTTCCTCGAACGTTATCTTTGACGGTAGTGTCGGCCTTCAGGAT
>JBDONA010001088.1:0-13488 GCA_039831575.1 Fuerstiella sp.
GCAACAAATCACAAAACGCTCGCCAGCAGGCGCTGGATGCGTTTCGCGCTGACAAAGTTCAGGTCCTTGTCGCCACAGATCTGGCGGCTCGTGGCATTGATGTTGAGGGCATTACGCACATCATCAATTTTGAATTGCCAGTTGAGGCGGAAGTCTATGTGCATCGCATTGGCCGCACGGGTCGTGCCGGAGCGAACGGCATTGCGATTACCTTCTGCAGTCCGGATGAGGCAATTCGTCTGCAGAAGATTGAACGGCTGATCGGATTCAAGCTGCTTGAGGACGGTCGCACGCCCGAACCGCTACCGGAATCTGACACCGAATCAGACTCTGACGACGATACAGCGCGACCCAGCAGCAGAAACCGTCGCCGCCGCCGAAAAGGCGGACCTCGGACTTCCCCATCAAAACCTGATGCCGGTGGAAACGCTCACAATGATGGCGGCGGCAAGTCTCGTAAGAAATCGAAGGGGAAAGGTCGTCGAGGGCGACGCGGGCCACCGACGGCGGGTGACGCGCCGCAGAAAACTTCGTGATTGGATGGGACTTGCATTCGTCCGTCGCCTTAACGCTGCGGCGTGCTTGCACCGCGTGCCTGATGCCGAACATGCTGACGAAAGACGAAGTTCTCGATCTGATCGCCTGTCCGCAGTCCGGCGGCGACGCTGCTGCAAACGTCTTTGCACAGAAATAATGGCCGACAATCCTGCAACTCGAAAAATCACAGCGTTGGTTCGGAAGATCCCGCGTGGTCGCGTTGCCACGTATGGTCAGATCGCTGCTCTGGCCGACCGTCCTCGGAATTCCCGGCAGGTCGGTTCCGTGCTGAAGTCACTGCCCGCAGAGTCGCACGTGCCGTGGCACCGAGTTGTGAATTCCCAGGGACGCATCAGCGACAGACACAATTCCACGTCGGAAGGGCTGCAGCGATGCCTTCTGGAGAGCGAAGGCGTGGAACTGAATGATGCCGGACGAATCGATCTGGCGGCCTTCCAGTGGAAGCCCCGACAGCGCTGAATTGTCAGTCAACGTAGGCCAGGACCTGTCCGACATAGCTGTGTGCTGCGTTTGGGGTCTGCACTTCGATTCTTCAGGGCAGCAATGTTGCCGGATACCGCCCGTCTCACAGGAACTGGCTGGCCCGACCGCCCCCAAATATCGTGCTGTACTGGCTCCGTCCCGGTACAGCGTTGCTTCGGTCCGGCTGCACGTCCGGCCTGTAAACGCAGACGAATCGTTGAAATTCCTGCGTCTGCACGGTACTGAGAATGGCTCTGGACGCAATCGTGGCACAAAACGTACGCTTTGTTCACACATTTTGATCTGATTGAACGTATTTGGCGTTGGCCGTCTGGTCGTAGTGCAGAGTTTCACCTGGCAGATTTCGAAGAACTGACATTTGCGCATTGAAGGCGTTGGGATCCAGACACATGTCCGTACCCGAACTCAATGAACTTGGTCCATGGCTGAAGTACCTTTCCAGCCTGACGGCAACCACCATTGTTGCCGCCGCCGTGTTTCATCTGTTCTTTTTCTTCGTGCTGTTGCTGTGGTATCGGCGTGACCTGTCGGCGATCGCCGGATGCCTGGACGATTTTACTCGCGGACTTAAGCATCGCAGCGTGCTGGGGCGGAGTGCCCCGTTGACTAACCAGATTGATGCGTTTGTGGAAGACATTAACGATGTGGTCAACGATACGACCCGACTGGAAGACCGCCACGCCTGCCTGGTGCGGATGCACATTCTGGATGAGCGGCGCAGCTACCTGGATTCATTGTCGTTCGAAACGGCTGGCAATGTCGCCCGCACGATGATCGAAGCCTATCCGCTGGCCGGTGTGTTGGGAACAATTCTGGCCATTGGGTCAGCCTTGCAGCGTTCAGACGCCGCGACCAATGCGGCTGCGACGATGTCTAACATTGTGACTCGGTTTGGCGACGCAATCTGGTCGACCTTTTGCGGGTTGTTCGCTGCGATCATACTGATGTTCGTCAACAGCCTGCTGGAAACACGTTTTGAACGTCTAACGCAAAGTCGGCTGCATGTTCGCGACATGGTGGCCAAGGCGAAACGCGAATTGGCGCTGTCGGCCGCGCCAAACGGTGCACCGCCGGTGGCCGTCGAATCGGCTCTTTCGACCGCAGTTCCCATGACACCGGTGGAGTAGTCGTCATGAAAAAAAACCGCCGCATGACGTTCCAGCTGACTCCGCTGCTGGACCTGCTGTTGATCGTGATTTTTGCTCAGTACATGGAAGTCCAGCAGAAGGCCGAGTCTGCTCAGACGGAAGTGGAACAGCAGAAAGCAGAGCTGGCCGAAGAGTACAACGTCCGCAGGGACGAACTTGAACGACAGCACGCGGCCGAAAGCGGTGACGTGTCGGCCCTGCGCGAACGCTACAGTGAACAGTACGAAAGCCTCCTGAAACAACATCAGCAGGCCGGGGCTGTCCTGGCGGCGGCTTTCAACCTGCCGGGCACGTTGATGGAAGAGATTCTTCGCCTGAAGACGAACGGAAACGTCACAGACGGGCAGAACCTGGAATCCGCTGTCAAACGCATCGAACAGCTGCTGCCCACGCGGGGAGCGGAAATGCTGCGGTTCATCCTGCGGTACGACGAAATGCAGAAACACGTTTCCGTGTGGGAACTGCACCTGCGGGATAACGGACAGGGGTTGTTCTCTGACGGTGAACAGTCGCAGATGCTGTCCTTTGGCACGGTCGAAGAATTCGTTTCCCGGACGTTTGAGGTCAGTAAGGCATTTACGGAACCGAAGCCACTTGTCATCATCCTGTTGACGCACGGTGACACGCAGGCTGGCCAGCGTCGGCGAGCTGTTGACGGCATGCCTTTGCTGGTCGCGAAGCTCAGACGCGACGCCGGAAACACTCGCTGGTTTGATTTTTCGCTGATGGGATTCCGACCTGCCGGGCCGCTGTTCAGTCAGAAACCTGAATCAGCAGAATGAAGGAATCGATATGGTTTCCAAACGACCCCGAGTTATCAAATCCACAGCGCGAGCGGCTACCGGCGGCATCATTGTGGTGGCCGCATTGCTGGCATTGATGTTTTTCCGCGGAGCGGGGTCGGGAACGGGAGAGGGGGAATCGTCAAGCCCATTGCCGACTATGGTCGCTACAGAATCCAATGCGGATGAGGCCGAAAATTCCTCTGAGCCAATGCTGGCCGACGGTGGGCTGACAGCAGACGAACAGAAAGCTCTGTCTGATCAGGTCCTGTCCATCCTGATTGACGAGCACGACTATTTGATGGTGATACCGGACGATTCCACGACCATTTACCGTCCGATGGAGATGGAACGCCTGGTGGAACTGGCTCAGCAGGCAGAAGGTGATTCCAACGGCATACGAGTCCGTATTCTGCAACGTGAAAGTGCGCGGCCGTCTGCGGAGGAAGATCTGAAAGCCGCGTTAGCCAGTGCTGGCATCGACGTTGACGCACTGTATCAGCAGTCGGAATTCATACCGTAACGCGGCATGGTCGCAGGCCCAGGTGTCCAGCCGTCTGCGACGGTTTCTTCGAACGGTCTGCAACGGTCTATCCGAGCTGACTCTTAGGAATTGCCGGGCCACGCGTGTGGGCGCTGCAAAATGCCGACAAGTCTTGTCGCACACAATAAAGAACACTCCAACCAACACGAAGTCTTCTCTCCTGTGAAGTAACGGGGGATGTCTGCTGGAAAATCTGTGATGAAGTTGAAGTGCGTCCCGGAAGACTTTGTGGTCACCGAAGTCTCAGATCGCCAGCCGGCGGGCGGTGCCTACGGTCTGTATCAACTGCAGAAAACATCCATTGGAACGCTGGAAGCGCTGCAGACGCTGCAACGATCATGGAACCTGGCCCCCCAAAGTCTGCAACACGGTGGACTGAAGGACCGACACGCTTTCACGACACAGTTGGTGACGATCCGCAACGGACCGCGTTCTGACTTCACTCACGAATTATTCGGTCTCACCTGGCTCGGCCAGACGGAAGCACCCTTCGGTGCTGCGGATATCGTCGGCAACCGGTTCGACATCGTCGCGCGTTCATTGTCCGATTCTGATTGCCGGCGCATTCAGAGTCGCAGCGCGGCCGTACAGGTAACCGGAATTCCCAATTACTTTGACGAACAACGATTCGGATCCATGGGGGTGTCGAAGGAATTCATTGCTGCCAGGTGGTGCCAAAAGGACTACGAACGAGCCCTCTGGCTGGCTCTGGCAGAACACAATCGCCACGACAACGGCGTCGAACGTGCCCAGAAAAAGATTCTGCGTGATCTGTGGGGCACATGGGACGAGTGCAAACAACAGTTGGATCGTTCACACCGCCGCAGTGTGGTGACGTATCTGGTCGACCATCCGACCCGATTTCGCAAAGCTTTTGCTCTGCTGAACGAAAGCCTGCGAGGCCTGTACCTGTCCGCTTTCCAGAGTGCTGTCTGGAACCGGATGTTGGCGCAAGTGATACACACCGAAAACCAGTTGTCGACCGACGCACACTGCTTCAGTGTGGAAGTCGGAGATTGTATGCTGCCGTTTCCTGTCGTGAACGATGAGAACGTCGGTCACGGGACCGAATTGCCACTTCCATCGGCCCGTTGCAAGGGACTGGATGATGACATGAGGGATCTGTGCAACGAGGCACTCTCTCATTATGGAATGACGCTGGATCAAATGAAGTTGTCCTTTCCGCGTGATCGCTGGTTCTCGCGTGGACTTCGCAGAACGATGGTTGTACCAGCGGATCTGCAACTCACGGACGCAGTTGACGAACGGTATCAGGGCCGGCGAAAGATGTTGCTGTCGTTCACACTTCCTCGAGGCTGTTACGCCACCATGTTGATTAAAGCACTGACGGGACACCAGGACGATCGGGAAACAGAATTGGCGGGAACATCGTTATGACGATTCCTCAGCCCGAAGTGCTGTACGAAGACAATCATCTGCTGGCGGTCTGCAAGCCCGCCGGAGTACTGACGATGGGTGATCAGACCGGCGACGTCACAATGGTCGACATCGCTCGAGAGTATCTGCGTGTCAAATACAGCAAGCCGGGCAATGTCTTTGTTGGCGTTGTGCACCGACTGGACCGTCCGGTATCCGGAGTGTTGCTGTTTGCTCGCACCAGCAAGGCGGCGGCTCGACTGTCCGATCAGTTTCGCCGGGGTACCGTGCACAAAGTTTACCGCGCCGTTGTTGACGGTACTGTCGAACAGTCGGAAGGCGAATTCACCGATTGGCTGCTGAAGGATCGTCAGCAGAACGTTGTTTCGTGTGTCACCGAGGACACGCCCGGGGCTCAGAAGAGTGTTTTGCGGTATCGCGTGGTCACACGGCAGCACGGGCGACTGCATCTGGAAGTCGAACCGGTGACCGGTCGCAGTCACCAGATCCGGGTGCAGCTCTCGTCCCGCGGTCTGCCCATCGTTGGCGACACCAAGTACGGATCGACCATCCGAACCGGCGGCCGGGTAGCGTTGCACGCTGAAACGCTGCAGTTTGACCATCCTACGCTCAAGGAACGTCGATCCGTTTCGGCCAGGCTTCCCGGCGAATTTAAGGCCTGATTTTTCTTCCAAACGCTCCCGCTGATTTAAGTCGGACCGGGAAATGATTGCGCAGTTGGCGATTCCATGAATTGCCGTTCGCGCAGATTTTCGTGTGCGGTATGGTTCGTCGTCTTCTTGCCATCTGGCCGATTCCATGGAAGTGATTGCCCGTGACAACCAACGCCGACAACAGCACCGACCGATCCGATCATCCAGAAGCGTCGTCGTGGCGCACCGCCGCTGTTGTCGGCCTTGGCCTGCTGCCCTGCCTGGGCGCCTGGCTGTTCGCCATGTCACCGTCCGATCAGCCTGCTTTGACCGTCACGAAATCGCGCCCATCGCTGCTGTTCGCTACTTATATGTTTCATCATGGTGAGGAACCTGTGCCACTGGCAGCGGTGCTGGAATCCGAATTCCCTTTCGTGAACCACGGCGATGTGCCGGTTACGATCGGAGATATCACAACCAGTTGCGGCTGCATGCGACCACGTCTGTCGCAGAAAACCGTGGCCCCCGGAGAAATGGGGTGGTTGACTGTCCCCATTCAGATGGTCAGTCAATCGCCCGGCCCGCATGAGTACACGTTGACAGTCAACTACACTGATACGGAAGAGCGTCAGACGACGCTGACGATCAAGGCGGCTTTTCCGGAAAAGATGGTTGTTGTCCAGCCGAAGGCGCTGTACGTGTCGCAGCGAAGTGCAAAGCCGCTGCCGTTTACCGTCGCCATCAGTGACTTTCGCGACACGCCGCTGCGAGTCATGTCTGTCGAATCCACAGCCTCCTTTGTTTCCGCAGAGATTAGCGCCGGTGGGCCGTCGGGGGTCGTGCAGGTGTCACATCAGGAAGAAGCACCTGGGTCAAAGGCAGAGCTGCGGGGAGAAGTCGCAGGCGGTATTCCCCGCGGTCGTCATCATGTACTTGTCACGGCAACGACTGATGATGTGGACTTTCCTGTGGTGACAATACCGATGCTGGTCAATGGTCCGGCATTCCCGCCGGGCGAAGCTCCCATCACAAGTCCATCGCAGCTAAGACTGCTGGCCAGCGACCACCCGGGGACACGACGAGCGACGAAGTTTGACCTGGTGATGCCGTCTACGTGGGAGGTGTCTCATGCATCGGCGTGGCCATCGGAATTGGAAGTCACCTACGGCGATCTCCGTCGGTTCAGTGACCATGAACAGACACTCGAAGTCGTCGTCAAACTGTCGGCGCTGCCTGCAAAAGGTGTCGCCGATGGTGTGGTTCAGCTGATTGCCAACGATGGGCGGGACCTGGTCACGGTCAAGGTGACATTTGTCAGACCGTAGTCTGGTCCGGATTTCCGGAGGGCGCGACGTCCTGTTCAGGCGTGGACATTTCTGCCGCTTTTCGCAGAAACCGTTTGGAAACTGCCGTCGTCAATATTTCGCCGATTCGCGGGAAAATCTCACGCAGCACCATGGCCGGACGCATTGGAGGCCAGTTGACGATGAGTTCCGGGGGCCCCGTTTGAATGGCTTTCAGCACGGCGTTGGCGACAGCCTTCGTGGACGTGCCACCCAGAGCCAGTGATGTTTTTTTTCCTGTCGCCTGAACAATGCGATCGTACATTCCACCGTTCTTAGTGAAACCCGGACAAATGGCCGTGGCTGTGATGCCGCGATCGAGGTATTCGCCACGTAGTCCCTGAGTGAATCCGATCAGGCCCGCCTTTGTCGCACCGTAGACGCTGCCAAACGGTGGACAGTGTTTGCCGGCGGTCGATGCCATGTTAATGATTGCTCCGGAACCCTGCTGCAGCATATGCGGCACGACCAACCGGCTCAGCACGATGGCACCGGTCAGATTCGTTTCGATGGTTTGCAGGATTTCATCCGTTTCGACTGTTTCGAAATGACGGAAACACTCCACGCCGGCATTGTTAATCAACACATCAATGCGCTGAAAACGATCAATCGTCTGTTCCACCAGATCGCTCAGATCGTTGGGGTCCGACACATCCGTCCGCATGACAAGCACATCGGTTCCGCCTGCGCTGAGTTCTGCGCCTAGCTGCTGAAGTTTGTCTTCTGAGCGGGCAGCCAGCACGAGCCTGGCTTTTTCCTGCGCCAGACGTTTTGCGAGGTCACGGCCAATCCCGGCCGAAGCCCCAGTGATGATGACCACCTTGTCCTGCAATGACATTCGTGCTGCTCTTTGTGATGTTGCGGTCGACGGTCGTAATCTCAAATGTCGGCCGGTTAAGGTGCTCAGCGTTCACACGCGGAGCATCGCATATTCGACCGAGTTCGTCGAACACAAAGCCCAAAATTCGCGTAATGTGATGATTCAAACCTGTGGCCAGCCGCTTGCGAACGCCGTGTTGTCACGTCATAGTAAATCCGCAAGAGAGCTGTCTGCGAAGAAACTGCGTAGTCCGCTCTGCCCGCTAATTGGTTTGTTCGCGGCCTCACAGCGATCAGCCGTGGCCGAATACCTGCGTTCCGGCTATTCAAAACGTCTAACATCGTCACTATTGCATATTGATTAAACCCATGACACGTTTTCCACTTGTCTTAGTCTTTGTCCTGTTTGCCACAGCCAGTTCCCCGGCAGCTGACCGTCCCAACATTTTCATCGCCATCAGCGATGACGTTTCATTCCCACACGCTTCGGCGCATGGTTCGAAAATGGTCAACACGCCTGCCTTTGATCGTGTTGCCGCAGACGGTGTGCTGTTCAGTGGTGCCTTCTGTCCGGCTCCCGGATGCAGTCCGTCACGCGCCGCCTTTCTGACGGGACGTCATATCTGGATGATTGAAGAGGCGGGCACTCACGCCAGTTATTTCCAGAAGAAGTATCAAACGTTTCCGGAAGCACTGCAGGAATCCGGGTACTTTGTCGGTGCCACGGGCAAAGCATGGAGCCCCGGCGACTACAGGCATAACGGGCGCGAACTCAATCCGGCCGGCAAGCGGTATGGCGAAAAGAAGAGCGGTTACGTAGGTGGATTCAAAAAGTTCATGAGCGAACGTCCAAAGGGCCAGCCGTTTTGTTTCTGGTTCGGTAGTACGGACGCGCATCGCAGCTACAAAAAGGGATCCGGTCTCGCAGAAGGCAAGACGCTGGATCAGGCCGAAGTACCGAAGTTCCTTCCGGACCATCCTGAAATTCGCAGCGATCTGCTGGACTACGCTTTTGAAGTCGAACGCTTTGACGACGATTGTGATCAGATGTTGAAGGTGCTGGAAGAAGCCGGCGAACTGGACAACACTTTAGTGATCATTACCAGTGACAACGGCATGCCGTTTCCGCGAGCGAAAGCGAATTGTTACGAATACGGGATTCATATGCCGCTGGCAGTCTGCTGGAAGGATCAGGTACCAGGTGGTCGGAAGCTGAATGATCTGGTTGGCTTTGTGGATCTGACAGCCACGATCTATGAAGCGGCCGGCGTGGACTCACCAACGGAGTTCCCCGTCGTCGGCAGAAGCCTTGTCGCTGATCTGCAGTCGAACAAGTCCGGAACGGCCGACCCAACTCGCGACGCCGTGTACGTAGGTCGCGAACGTCATTCGTCTTCGCGGTTCAATACGCTCGGGTATCCTCAGCGAGCAATTCGTACTCATGACTATCTGTACATCTACAACTTCAAGTCGGAACGCTGGCCGGCCGGAACACCGCACAAATATGGCAAGGCGGTATACAACGATGATGGCAGCTTGAAGTCATCTCGGCCAAGTCCGGAACACGGCGGTTATCACGACATTGACGCATGTCCTTCTCTGACTTTCCTGATCGAACACCGAGACGACGCCGACTTTGGCAGGTATCTCGGCTGGTCCGTCGACAAACGTCCGACCGAAGAACTGTTCGACATCAGAGTCGACTCGGCCTGCCTGCACAATCTGGCTGATGATCCGAAAATGGAGGCCGTGAAAAAACAGCTCAATCAGCGACTGATGAAGGAACTCACGGACACCAACGATGCTCGTGTCCTGGACGGTGGCGACGTCTGGGAAACGTATCCCAGAATCAGCAGCCTCAGGTGGTTTGAAACTCCTGAATGGGCGAAGCAGAACGCCTCGGCTGTGCCGCAGCAGGAATGGGTCGACGCCCGGCGCCCGAAAAAGTAACGGGAAGACAGGATCACAAGAGACCCGGTCTTTTGAAAAGACCGGGTCTCTATGCCGTCATTCGTGACATCTGCGGATCCTCCGGAAGGACCGGCCGACTACTTCGGCTTGGCGCCCGCCAGTTTGTGAACGGCATTAAACTCCGCTTCCGTCACCGGCGTAATCGACAGCCGACTGCCTTTGCTCATGACGGCCATGCCCGCCGTCACTTTGTCCAGTTTCAGTTCTTCGCGTGTGACCGGTGTCCCGAAGATCTGCGTCAGTTTTACGTCGACCATGTACCATCGAGGATTCTCGGGATCACACTTGGCGTCGTAGTATTTGTGGGCCTGGTCGAACGCAAAGTGATCCGGATATCCCTCTTTCACGACTTCAGCCGTGCCGGCAATTGCCATGGGCTGGATGCGACTGTGATAAAACAGCACGCCATCACCTTTTTTAATGTCGTCCCGCAGCATGTTGCGCACCTGATAGTTGCGCACTCCGTCCCACGTCGTGCGTTTGCCCTTTTCGGCAGCAAGATCCTGAATGGAATAGACGTTGGGTTCAGATTTAAACAGCCAGAACTGGCGTTTGGTGGCCATCAAAAGAATTCCTTGGGCAAGACGGGACGATCAAATTCCACAAACGTAAGTGGGACTTCCAGCCACAGTGTTGCGGTCGAACTCCGCCAGAGTGAGCAGACGATACGCCGCCAACGATCTTGATTCGGTACAGCGCGGAAGCGAGGACACTTTAGCAGCCTGTGCCCAAACACCAAATGCAGCGCGACCGCAGAATACGAGGAATTGCTCAGTCCCGGTTGCGGGACGTCCACCGTGAGGCACCAGCAAAGGTTGAAGGCGAATTCGGAATCAGCCTGGGTGCAGGTATCAATGGTTGTGAACTTGGGCAGTGACGTAGCCTGGGACCATTGTCTCGCGGTGCATCAGATTACTGGACGGGACAATGGTCCCATCCTACGTCGAAAACCACAACCCGCGACTGCATCCATCGGCCTGATACACCACGGTTGAGGTTTCCCGCGTCGTGAGGCGCTCCTATTATGCCGCCGGTTCTTCGCGAACGAACCCGCGGCTAGCGCCTTGCGGCTTACATCCCAGTTTGGAAAACTGAGATGCCGCGGAGAGGATGACCATCTGGTCAACACTGGTTTCCATGAAGTGCTTGCCGATCATGAAGAACGACGATCAAAGGCCTGAACTGTCTGATTCAAAATCGACAGGACTGACGGCCACCGCCTATCACGAAGCTGGTCACGCTGTCATGGCGTTGATCTTGGGCCGTTCCATCGAAAAGGTCACAATCTCGCCTGCGCAATTGCAAACCGGTGGTTTTCGATTGGGCGCGTGCCGGATTCAGAAAGGACGATCCAAAGCTTCAAAAGACGCGCTGGAAGACGATGTGCTGATACTGTTGGCAGGCATGGTGGCGGAGAGCCACTTTACCGGTCGTTATTGCGAGGCAGGAGCCGCTCAGGACCTGAGAGCCGTCAAGCGACTGTTGGCGAATCGCGCACAAAGCGGTCGCAACGTTGACCGACTGACGCGCCGCCTGCTGGACAAGACGGAACACATTCTTGGTGCTGCAGCGCATGCGACAGCAATTCAGATGGTTTCTCAGGAACTGCTGCAAAAAGAGACAATTACCGGACGAGCCGTCCAGCAATTCCTCAAGCAGGCGCTGCAATGATCGACGTCAAATATTTGACTGCCAAACGAGATCGGAATCAGATCCAGTGCTTCGTCAAGCCTTAATCCTGGGGTGGCCGAAGTCGCCAGACTTTGGACGACATAGAGAAACACTTCCAAAGTCTGGCGAGTTCGGCTACAGAACAACGAGGAAAACGGGGTCAGGTACCAAAAAACGGAACGGCCCGAAGGGTGCTTCGCATCTTTGGTACCTGACCCCCTTTTCCGGCCACTAATCCGGCAGTTCCAGATGGCCTTTCAGCACACGCAAGGTCCGTCGCACACCATCCGGTCCCACTTTGGATCCGTGACCGGGCCCCTGGTCATCAATGAATGCGACGTGACAACCGGCACCGATAAACGTTTCCTGCAAACTGTCGGGAGCTCCGACGAAGATGGAGAACCCACCTTCATGGACCTCCTGCAGATATGTCACAGGGCCATACTCCGCATGATGAGCGGCGTTGTGCAGCCCCTTTTCTTCACCGGCCGCCAACTGTTGTTCGGTGGTTTCCAGAACAAGTTCGTCCAGTAACGCGGAATCCACCTGGATCTCAACGATCTGCGACAGTTTTTCCGGAGTATTGTCGCAGCATACGACACTGATCTTCAGACGACTCATCAATTTAGTGCTTTCAGTTGTGGAACTCAGGTGACGGCTTCAACCAGTTCTTCGCAGGAAAACGGCTTTCGCAGCAGCCGAGAGAATCCTTTGGCCTGGATGTCGTGTGCATGCAGCGAAAGGTCTCCGCTGACAACAAGCACGCGGACGGTCGGAGAGATGTGACGAAGCTCCTGGAGAATTGATGTCGGATCCGGTTGCGGCATATTCCAGTCGAGCAGAATTGTACTACAGCGTTTCACGCTGAGGTGTGGCCGCGAAGAACGCTTTTCAATAGCAGTTTCGTTACTCCCACGAGCCAGTATCGTCCACGACAATAAGTAAACTGCTCTAATCTGATCCAGGTTCACCCGCAGTTGGGATAACGCTTCAGCGCCGCTGTTTGCCAGGTAGACATCGAAGTCGTAGCTGACGAGCAGCGCTTCGGTCGTCCTTCTGACGATTTCGTTGTCGTCAACGACACCGTTTGCCTGTGTCGCTGTGCCTGTTGGCAAAGCGGCGTTGATTATCGACAACAGTTTCTTTCTGTCGAATGGCTTTCGCAGGAATGGCGTATCCAGTTGCGTCGGCTCAACCGACGACAATCCGCTCATCATGATCGCCGATACACGAGGGTACTGCAGGGCGATTCCCTTAAGGCACGTCAGTCCGTCGATTTCGGGAAGATCAATATCCAGCAGGGCCAGCTGAATACTCGCTGCGTGCGTTCGTAGCAAGTTGAGTGCCTGTTGCCCACCGTCGGCGGTCAGGACGTCAAAGCCTGCGGAACGTAGCTGAGTCTCGATCATCGCCTGAACTTCCGGATTGTCCTCCGCGACCAGGATTGTTTCTCCCCGGCCCTCAACGACCGGTTCTGGTGGCTCGACCGGCTCTGATTTGGATTCCACAGGACGACAGCGTGGCAGCACAATTGAGACTGTCGTGCCCTTTCCGGCAAACGATTCGATTTCAATCGTTCCCTCATGGTCCTCGATAATGCCATGCACAATTGCCATCCCCAGTCCCGTTCCCTGGCCTCGAGACTTTGTCGTGAAAAACGGATCGAAGATACGCTCCAGAACTTCGTCAGGCATGCCAGTCCCGTTGTCGGCGATCACCAGACGGACGAAGTCCGGCCGAGTCGGGTGTTCTGCAACCGAGATCGAGATTTCGCCGCCATCGGGCAACGCATCCCGTGCATTCATGGCAATGCTCAGTAACACCTGCTGGATCTGGGCAGTATCGACCGAACACCAGATCGTCGTGCTCTCCTGCAAGGCACTGGATAGTTTGATCGATGTCGGCAGCATCCTGCGGAGAAAGTCACGGCTGTTCCGCACCAGCCGGATGATGTCCTGTGGGATTCTGTCTCCGGTTGAGTTCCGGCTGAACGTCAACAGGCTCTTGGTTGCACCCGCCGCATTCCGGGACGCTGTCAGGATGTGGTCGATGAACTCATGGGAATCAGAGGACTGTTCCTTGGCAAGCTCAGCAAAGCCCATAATGGCTGCCAGAGAATTGTTGAAATCGTGGGCGATC
>JBDONA010000259.1:0-3004 GCA_039831575.1 Fuerstiella sp.
CTGAAGGCGTTTGTCCGTGTGGTCGAGCGCACGGCGCTGCTGCATGCAGTCACTGTCACCGAAATAATTGACGCTGATACGGTTTCCGGGCTCATCATCGCAGGTGGCACACATGCAGATGGTCATCGGGGTATGATTGGTTCAGAAACCGTGCGACAAACGGCCGCAGCTGTCCGTCAGATTCGCCAAAGTGCACCAGCCGTGTTCTTGATTGCGAATGGAGGCGTTGTGGATCCCGCGAATGGGTTACAACTTCTGAACGCCGGTGCGGACATGATCCTGATTGACAGCGGCTTTGCCGACGCCGGTCCTGGGCTGCCCAAACGTATCAATGCGTCGGTCGTCGCAGCGAAGAACCTGCCGACCTCTTCTACACACGAAATCGCCGCAGCGGAAATCCCGGTGGTTCATCGTTCATGGTTCTGGTCGTTTCTGCTGGGACTCAGCCTGCTTGGTGGCGGCCTGATGGCTCTCGCAATCGGCTGGACACGAGTGCTGCTGCCGTATGACGAAGAGTTTCTGGGAATGCTGCGAGACGAAATCTGCAGCCTCAATCCTCAGCTGCTGCCGTTCATGTCCCACGACCGTGTCACCCTTGCCGGAACGATGCTTGCACTCGGCCCGTTGTATCTGGCGCTGGCATGGTTCGGCGATCGTCAGGGCATGCATTGGGCGCGTGTGGCAGTGCTGGCCAGTTCCTTCACTGGCTTTTTGAGTTTCTTCCTGTTTCTGGGCTTTGGATACTTTGACCCGTTTCACGCCTTCATCTCCGCGATCCTGTTTCAACTCACCACGCTGTGTCTGCGATCTTCACAGCCATTGCAGGTGCCGCGCGAATTCGACCTGCACAACTCGGTATCATGGAAACGAGCGCTGTGGGGACAGCTGATGATGGTGGTGCACGGTGCCTCAATCCTGACCGCCGGCATTGTGATCAGCAGCTTTGGCGTCACGACTGTCTTCGTCGCTGACGATCTGGAATTCATGCAGACGACCCGTGCGGCACTTGTGCAGGCCAATTCGCGACTTGTGCCACTTGTGGCTCACGACCGCGCGAGCTTTGGCGGCATGCTGATGTCGACCGGCGTAACCGTGTTGCTGGCGTCACTCTGGGGCTGGCAGCGAGGGCGCCGCTGGCTCTGGTACGCATTGGCAGGATCGGGGACGGTCGCATACGTCACCACGATCGCCATTCATTGGTCCGTCGGGTACATCAGCCTGCTTCACCTGTTGCCGCCCTACGGCGGGTTGTTATTTCTGTGGCTGGCAATGCTGCTGGCAAAGGAGTGGATGTTTGAAGACGCGACAATTCTTCCGAAAGATGTTTCATGAATCTGTCGTCGGTGACTACCTTCAATCCGTCGAAGCGGTTGACTGTTCGCAAGCAAGTCCATCTGCCGCATGGAGCAGTCTACAAATTGACGGAACCAGTTCTGGCTCGTGGGGGCAACCGTTCTGATATTGAAACACGTCAACCGCGGCCATGAGTCAGCGAAATTCGCTGTGGCCCGTCAGTCTCCCCAACGGTCCACCAGCCCATTGTAGGCATCGGTGCGTCGGTCTCGAAAGAACGGCCAGTGCGTTCGAGCTGTGTTGATCATCGACAAATCGCATTCCACCACAAGATTCTGCTCGTCTTCGTGCGACGCCTGGGACAGCACGTTTCCGTAGGGATCGGATAGAAACGATCCACCCCAGAATTCGATTTCACCTTCCAACCCAACACGATTCGGCGCGGCGACGAACAATCCGTTGGCGATCGCGTGACTGCGGATCATTGTCTGCCACGCCGAATACTGGCTGGCACCAAATTCGTCCTTTTCGCCGGGAATCCATCCGATCGCGGTGGGATAAAACATCAGCTCCGCACCCTGCATGGCAGTCAGTCGAGCGGATTCGGGAAACCACTGATCCCAGCAGATGCACACGCCGATCCGAGCGTATTTTGTGTCGAAAGCCTGGAAACCCAGATCTCCGGGCGTGAAGTAGAACTTCTCGTAATACAGAGGATCATCGGGAATGTGCATCTTCCGGTACAGTCCCGCCGTCGAACCATCAGCGTCAAGCACGACAGCCGAGTTGTGATACAAGCCGGGCGCACGTTGCTCGAACAGGGGCACCACGACAACAACGTCCAGCTGCTTCGCGATTTGAGAAAACACCTCCGTTGACGGACCGGGAATCGCTTCGGCCAGATCAAATCGGGCATGGTCTTCTGACTGACACGGATACTGAGAATTGAAGATTTCCTGCAAACAGATCACGCGTGCACCGGCAGCTGCCGCCTTACGCACGCGTTCGACCGTGCGTTCAAGGTTGACGCCTGAATCCGGGCAGCACGCTGCCTGAACAAGACCGACAGTAACGTGATGAGTGGAATCGCCTGGCACTTGAGTCAGTGTTGTTGGAGAAGCAGATATCAACAGACGGATACAGGGAACGGGGTCCGCAGGCTATCCATGCTTTCGTGCCACGTCAACGCGACTGACACGCAGTTTCCGCCCGCTCCGTAATCAGATAATGCCCGGTTAAAGCGCATGAAAAAACCTCGGCAGATTGCCGAGGCCGTTCTTGATCTGACTGTAGTCAGGGTCATTAATTATCTTCGTAATGTCCCTTCTTTTCGCCTCGAGGTCGTGAGTCGCAGCTGATGTCGCAGCTGATGTCGCAGCTGTCATCGCATTCGTCAACATAGTCCTGAAACCGACTGCCGACGACGTGGCCCTTCTCACCGCTCGCAAGGGTGTAGTAATAGGATTGATTGATGCCACCAATTGCTGAACCAACATCTTCCAGTTCTCGGTTAACTCCGAATGACAGTTCTGGGAAACGTCCCAATAATTGTTGAAAGTTGAAAGAAGGTCTCCCGAGGGGCAGAATCTGCCCCTCGCAACTTTTCAATTTACGTCGGGTGCAACCGACGGGGAGACCATCATGAAAGAAGTTACTCTTTTGCAATCACTCGGGCAGGTTTCGGCGTCGGAAACGGGGCAAGTCTTTCGCG
>JBDONA010000969.1:0-3001 GCA_039831575.1 Fuerstiella sp.
CCATGACCATCCGTGGACATTTTCAAAGTCTCCCTGATCGCGCACGCTCAGGAACGCTCGCTCCGCCAGCAGTTGATTCAGCCTGGCCTCTCCCAGCATGGCGGCTTCCGCACGCGACATGGCACCCGTACTGCCGCGAAGCGCATTCGTCAGATAGCTGCTCAGCGAAGTGGCTGCCAACATGAACACAAACAGTGCAATCATGACTTCCAGAAGAAGTGCGCCGCGACGGCGGGCTTCTGCACGGTTGTGCGGAATTGGGCCAAATATGTTCATTTCAGAATCCTTGCGTCGGCATCTCCCGTCAGTCGATCAATTCGAATGACCATGCTTCGCTGTCCGTCGGTGATACGAATCACATTGTCCTGCGTTCGGCCATCGACATCAAATCGGACAACATGCTGATCCTGCGGCGATGTCCGGACCGGGATTCCCCTTTCTTCAGGCACTTGGAAAAGGGCGTTTCCATACAGTGACAGCAGCGGACCGGGCCTGTCTGACGACACTCGAAATTCAGCAGTTCCCGGCCAGTATTCGACCAGGTGGATCACGCCCCTGGAAGCCGCACCCGCACGTGCTCGCCCCACAGCAAGCACCACGCGGTCTACGGAACGATTCAGTAACGATGCCGTGTGCCAGCGCAGCAGATTCGGAATCACGGCACCCGTAACAGCCGTCAATAACGCCAGTGCAAGTAACATTTCCATCAACGTAAAAGCATTGCGTTTCATGGTATGGCCCCCGAATCCCATCGGCTTCATCTGCGGTCTCCGCTCTAAGACACCTCTACATAGACGTCATCGTCCGTCCCGTCACGGCCATCCGGTCCGACAGAGTACACTCGAAGTGGTAGTTCCGAACCGCCTGCTTCCGTACACCGGAGCACCTGACCCCATGCATCGGTGGGTGCCTTGCCCAGATAGGGTCCGTTCCACTGATAGTCTTGCGTTGGTGATGTCATAAGCGCGTCAATCGCCCTGGTCGCATCCGGATACTGCCCCACATGATCGATGGCGTACATTTTGAGAGACTGTTCGGTGGCCGTGATGTTGATCCGAGTGGCATTGACATTCGCATGTTTCTGCCGATTGAGGAGATTCGGGACGACCATCGATGCTATCAGAGCAAGGATTGCCATAACCAGAAGCACTTCCACCAGTGTGAACGCGACGCGACGATAACGCGAAGTGGATCTGCGGACAGAAAGAGAGCAGAGCGTGTTTGATGTAGTTGTCATTTTTTCTCCCAGGTTAGGTGATGAGAAGGTGTGTGTTCACCAGGCAACCGTCGGGTTGTCTGGCGGTCGATGTGAGGTGGATACAACAGGGAATGAACCAAAAATGAAATACTCCGGGATCTCTGACCTGAGTCGCTCAGTTAATCATCGCGGAGGAATTGAAGATGGGCAGCATGATGGCGAGGATAAACAGCGCCATGACAGATCCCATCATCAATAGAAGCAGGGGCTCCAGAAACCGCAGCAGCACGTTAATCTGTTGCTCCGTCTCTCGTTCGTAAATCTCAGCAGTTCTGGAAAGAACAGTGCCCAGGCGATTCGATTTTTCACCCACTGCGATGGTTTCCGTGAAGTCGTTGGAGATCCATGCGACCGACTTCAGGACTTCTGAAAGCGAACCGCCTTTTTCAACTTTGTCTGCCGATTCTGAAACGGCCTCCGCGAGCAGTGGATTCCCCGTCACTGCTCTGCACAATCGCAGCGATCGATCGATCGTGACGCCGTTCTTCAGCAGCGCACTGAGCAGTCGTGAAAAACGTGCCAGCGCCAGGTGTCCAATGAGCTGCCCCGGGAAACGAAATCGCATGAGAAGCGACAGTAGTTTCCGGGCACCGTTTCTCATACGGAACCAGTGAACAATCGCCATGACGCCGCCGATCGTCGCCACAAGGACGAAAAGTGAGTTGGAAGCGAACGACTGGCTGAACGCAAGGAGCATGCTCGTGATCCACGGAAGTTGGCCTCTCTCCCGTAACCCGTCAAACAGCGGTGCAAACTGCGGAACGAAGAAGACAAGGAGTGACAGAAGCATCGCCGTACCGATACACAGCAGAAAGGCCGGGTATGCGACGGCTCCAATTACCTGTGATCGCACTTTCTGTTGACGCCGGTAAAGCTGAACCAGCTCGCCAAGGGCTTTGTCCAGGAAGGCCCCCTCGAGGCCCGCGTGAATCACGCTGACAGCGATCGTGTCGAAGACTCGCGGATGGTCCGCCAGTGCAGCCGAAAGATTTCTGCCGTCTGTAACCTGAGTGTGCACTTCCTTAAGTATCTCCTTGAGCTGAGGGTTGGTGGTCGCGTCGAGCGTGATTCTGAGGCTCTGCAGCAGAGGAACTTCGGAGCTGACCAAATCAGCCAGCTTGGTATAGAATCCGCAGATCGCAGCAATGGGGATACGTCGCAACGGAGACAACTTCTGCTTGAATTCCGTGATTGCCAGCGGCGTCAACTGCTGTTGCTGGAGGGACTGCGAGGCAATTTGACGAGAGGACGCGTCCAGCAGACCTGTCTGCCGCTCACCACCTGCATTAATCGCTTCAAATTGAAATACCGGCATTATCCTGTCCCACAAATACGTTACACGCTGTCTCCCATCTGCACCTGACGTAGAGCAGTAAAGCAAATCGGATACCAATCATTTTTTCGGGGCTTGTCACGACGGCACTGACAAGCCCGTCCAAAGGCCGTCCGGCTGCGAGAGATGAGGCCAGCTATCGCCGAGTGACGGCCTGCGTTGTGCGTGCGCCCGCTGCAGTCAATCCTGCCAAACGGCTGCGAACTGCGTTGGACACACGCCTGCAGAATCCGGCGCTGGACACGGTGGGCAGTAACGGGCTCCTGTCCGTGAATCGCAGACGTCATCTCCGCACCAGGGGACAGAATATTGTACACGGTGACCGGAACGATGTTCCGTCCCTGTTCCTGATGAAGAACGAGTGCCGACGCTGTATCCGCCAAAGCCGGAAATTGATCGTGCTGTCAGAT
>JBDONA010000946.1:0-13392 GCA_039831575.1 Fuerstiella sp.
TGCCAGTCGGCGTCTGACATAAGTGCTCGCCGCTCCGCAAGTTGTTGCGGTCGGCTTTCGCCGAAGGTCTGATACTCGGCGGCAAGTGCTTCAACCCAGTCCCATTGAGCGTACTTGGTGACGGCGACCAGACGTACCGACTCGACGGCCCGGTCCGCGCGAACACACGCTTCGCGGATGTCGTCGCGAACAGCGGCCAGATTCCACGCAATGATGTCCTTCGTATTCAATTCAGACGCCTGCTGCTGTCCAGTTGGATGAGTGCGTTCGCAAGACAATTCGATACAAGCAGTTCACTTGATTTCGCGACCAACAAAAGTGACCCGCGCATTCCCGAGCGTCAGCTCGCATCGGCCGGCGGGCCGCCCCGCCTCAGGCCGGGCCGAGTCCGAGCATTCGGCGCCAGGCACTCACCTGTCCCATATGGATCATCATGTGACCGCCGACGTAAAAGCAATGCACAGAACCCACTGTCGGAAATTTCTCGGCCATCGTGCCGCCCAGCGGATTGGGTTGCTGAAAGATATCGTCGTCAGCGGCCCTGAAGGCTTCCAGTGCAGCGCGATAGCCGTTGAAGAAATGTTCGGTGACTTCGTCCATCGCCGGATAGATCGTACCGGCTGCGTCGTCGACACATTGAGCATCCATCGAAAAGCACTGTTGGAACGAATCGGGCACTGCGGGTGCATCACAATTCAGTTCCGAGAGAATACGCGGGGCGTAAAGACTGAGATGACCGTAGACAAAAGCTGCGTGATTGGACTGCACGGTTTCGCCACCGGGACTGGCCAGCCGGGCAAACTGTTCGGCCGTGACATCCGTAAGCATGCGTTCGCCGTAGCCAAGACTCAACTGCAGTGAGTCAGCAATTGTGTTTCCGATTGAACGTGTCATCGTCTTCATTATTCCTTTGAGAGCCTGATTCCGACCGGGACCGCAAGGATGCTGTTTTAGCTGGAAGCATATCGCTTCACAACAGACTTGCGTCCCTGACGCGCGGCAACTCAGTTTTTCAAACCGGGATGTGAGCCGCAAGGCGCTAGCCGCGGGTTCGTGCGGGCAAAACCGGCGGCTAGCGCCTTGCCGCTCACGCCGAAACGAGTGGAGTAACAGATTGTGGATTCCGACCGCAGGATGGGACCATCGTCCCGTCCAATAATCCGATTCAGCTCGGGACAATGGTCCCAAGTCACAGAACGGGCTGCGGTTCGTACGTTCTACAGAATCTCAAAGCTGAGTGCGAATCTGGAGACCAACATCGGGATCCACCATGGCCGCCGTTGCCAGCGCTACGGAGGTGGCTCCGGCGGCAAGGTATTGGCGAACATGATCCGCCGTTGAAATGCCGCCGACGCCGATCAGATCGAGCTTGTGACCGGAGGCCGCCAGCGCCTGTTGGCACATGGTCGTCTGAGCAACGCTGGCCGCACGTGTGGCGTCGCCACAGATTCCGCGGGGCTGTCCGTCGAACATCAGCTGACCGTCGTCCGCGACAACCTGTGCGGCGATCGAGTTGGTCATGGCCAACCCATTGACGAATGGCGCAACGTGCTGCTGCAGTTCAGTGGCGTCTGCGGCAGTCGCAACACGTCCAATCTTCAGGACCAGAGGAGCGTCGCCAATGCTGTCTCGAATTTGCCGGGCCACAAGCCCCGCGGCCTCTGGCTGCTGGTACAACTGGCCGTCCGCGGTGGAGACGTTCGGGCACGAAAAGTTGGCTTCCACGCCGTGAGCACCATTTTCGACGGCCCATTTTGCGCACATAGCAAAGTCGTCAGCAAGCTGCTGCAGCGAAGCGTCCGGATCCGTGACCCTTTCGTCCTGTGTCCCGACCACTGAAACAACCAGCACCTTTCCCTGCGGCAGTTGTTCACGAGCAAACTGCACGTCTTTGCGCCAGGCGTCGGGTGATTGCGATGGCATGCCGAAGGACACAGCCCAGCTGCCGTTCATCTGTTCCACGGCCGGAAGTTTTTCGCCTGCGTCTGACAACGATCCGGTCTGCACCGGGACAAGGTTAGGCAGCGGGTAACATTCCCGGGCTGTGCTGCGGACGGTTTTGTAAACCAGAATGTCGAAACCAAGGTTGGCGTAGTGCAGCAACCAGCGACTGTCCAGCAGTGGTCCGGCAGGAATCCCCAACGGCGAATTCACAGGGATACCGCACCATGACCAGTTTCCCGGCACGGCTGCCAGGTCAGCAGCTTTCGCCAGCGGTGGTGCATGTTCCAGATTCCACCGCCACGTCTGCTGTGTGTCATACTGTTGTGTCATAAAGGGTCGCTATTCTGAGGAGCAGGCGAGACGGTTCACGACTTCGTACACAGCGTGGTCACGCCTGTCTGGAATATTCAGGTCGGCGCAGGAACTTCCTGCGGCACTTTGTCGCAGAGTTCAATCATGACATAAAAACAGTAGACCAGCCAGGTAACTCCGATAAAGACGGTCGCTTCGCCCCACGTACGCGACGCAAGATCCAGGCAAAAAACCGTTAAGCAAATGAAGCCGTACAACATGGTCCCCAAAGCTACGCTGCTGAACAGCAGCCATGGTTTGATGGACGCCGCAGAGCCGATTTTTATTTTGTAAATCAGCAGCTGCGTAAAGAAGATCCCCAGCATAAAACAAGTATATCGAATCAGGCTTCGCTGAGCGCCGTCCGGATCTGTGGACAACACGTCGTCGGGAATCAGAATTGTGGAAAGCGTTCCGCCGGCCACAAAGAAGATCAACAACGCACCGACATATCGCCATCGACCTGGGGGAGCCTCGGCAGTCGGTGTCGCCGCAAACATTGGCTGCCCGAACGATGCCGCCGTCGCCGGCTTAACGCCCATCTGCTGATTGATGACGGAATGCGACCCCGAATCCGCTGGTTGCTGAATTCGAGCAAGATGCTGTTCCAGAATCACCACCAGACCTTCAGCACTCTGGAAACGTTGATCTGGCCCCTTCTGCAGCAGACAGTCGATGATCTGCACCAGCCACGGCGGCACATCCGGGTTTTGTTCGGTGATGGGACGCGGAGTGTCCTGGGTAACTCGTTTGATGACGTGAGCCAGGCTGTCGCCACGAAACGGACTGTGCCCCGTGCACATGGCGTCCATGACGCAGCCAAGACTAAACAGATCGCTGCGATGGTCGACTCGTTTTCCACTGGCCTGTTCCGGAGACATGTATTGCGGTGTGCCCGATACTTCGCCGGTGCGAGTCACGGTAATGTCGTCGATTGCTTGAGCCAGGCCGAAGTCTGTGATCTTGACCCGTTCAACGCCATTTTCCAGCAGGATATTGGCTGGCTTGATGTCTTGATGAATCAGGCCCTGCTTGTGAGCAGCGGCCGGTCCTTCGGCGATCTGTCGACTGATCCGCAGGTTTTCCGCCAAACGCAGAGAACCGACGTTGTCCAGTTTCTCCTGCAGTGACTGACCGACGACACACTCCATCACCAGGTACGGCGGGACCGGCCTTTCTGTGCCATCACCGTGCGCTTCTTCGACAGCGTGAATGGTGACCACGTACGGGTGACTGATGGCAGCGGCAGCCTGAGCTTCTCGCAGAAAGCGTTTTCGAGCGTTGGGATTGGCAGCCGGTTCCGGGATCAACACCTTCACCGCCACGATGCGGTTGAGTTTCAGATCGACGGCCCGCAGCACGACTCCCATGCCGCCGCGGCCAATGACTTCCAGCACTTCGTACGGCCCGATCGTTCCGAGGCAATCCTCTTTGTCGATCGGCTGCAGAAAACTGAGAGAGATTTCCTGCAGCGGCCGTGGACCACCAGCGGGCGTTTCCAGAAAACTGCCAGCGTCGTCGAAGGCGCGCAGCAAAGCCTTCACGCGATGCCGCCGATCATCGTCATCGCCGCAGACCTGATCCAGGTAAGCTTCACGTTCCTCAGGCTGTTCTTTCTGCAGCGCCAGCAGAAAAACACCTTCAATGGAATGAGGATCGATGGACGTACCGCCAAACGAATCGCCACTCTGGACCGTCGGTTCCGGTTCTGTGCCGCCGTTGCCTGCTTCCGCCGGATTGAGATTGGGGGCGTTTTCCGCGACCGCTCTGGCACTGACTCTGGAAAACGCTGACTCTATAAGCCACCAGTCAACGGGTGCACGCCATAGTCGTGACCCCCTGGGCAGTCGTTAGACCGTGACGCTCGGCATCCACGTTGGATTTGGAGAACCGAAATTCGCGGCAGGATATTTTCCCAAAGTCACCAGTCGTGTCCACCAGTCGAGTCCACGCCGCGCACGTTCGTTGGTATCGTGCCAGCGCAGCAAACGCTGCGTGAGATCGAAATTATGCGATGTGACGGCGCACGCCGCGGTTTGAAGGAGAAGCAGATGAGAGTTTGGTCGGTCGGTGTCGTGGCTCTGCTTTTCGCGCACTGCGACGTTGTGTCGTGTGCGGAGAGTCAACAGCGGCCCAACGTGATTGTCATTTACACAGACGATCAGGGGTACGGTGATGCCAGTTGTCTGAATGCGGAAGCAAAATTTCAGACGCCCAACATCGATCGATTGGCTCGCGAGGGCATGACGTTTACCGATGGACACTGCTCGGATACCGTTTGCACGCCGTCGCGGTACGGCCTGCTGACCGGGCGCTACAGCTGGCGAACCGAACTGAAACGCGGAGTCTTTGGTGCCGAACGTGAATGCCTGATCGAAGACGGTCGCGTGACGCTGGCATCATTGTTGCGCGACAACGGTTACTCAACGGGCATGGTCGGCAAATGGCACCTGGGAATGGACTTTCCCGGAACAAATGCGAAGAATCGTGACTGGTCGCAGCCGGTGCGCAACATGCCTCTGGACAAAGGCTTCGACTATTTCTGGGGAATCCCGGCGTCGATGAACTATGGTGTGCTGGCGTGGTTTGACGGACGATACGCCGCCGTCCCCCCCACCCTGTTTACTCGCAAGAAGCCCAACGCAATCGCGATTTCCGACTACCGGATCATGCCGCCCTACGAAGACACAGCGGTGCAACCGAAAGATCTGGAAGTCGCACCGGACTTTGTGGACAGCGAATGCCTGACGCGGTTTACCGACAAGGCCATCGATTGGGTTCAGGGAAAAGCAGAAGCCGCCCGCGACGGGAAGCCCTTCTTTCTGTATCTGCCGTACACGTCGCCTCACAAGCCCGTCATTCCGATTGACCGTTTTCAGGGCAAAAGCGACGCCGGGGCGTATGGGGATTTCATGCAGGAGACCGACTGGCACATCGGCAGACTGCTGCAGCTGCTGGACGATGAACGACTGACCGACAACACGCTCATCTTTTTCAGCAGCGATAATGGTCCCGAAACGACGTTTGCCAAACGAATCGAACTGTTTGCTCACCACAGTTCGGGCCCGTACCGCAAAGGCAAACGATCGATCTACGAAGGCGGCCACCGCGTGCCGTTCATCGTTCGCTGGCCGTCCCGCGTTAAACCCGGCAGTGACTGTGACGTTCCCGTCTGCCAGACCGACCTGTTGGCCACGCTGGCCGAAATCCATGCGACGGAACTGCCGGCCGATGCGGGAGAAGACAGTATCAGCTTTCTACCGTCGTTGCTCGGGCGGACGCACGAGCGTCCCGCCGTGATTCATCACGCGGCGAACGGGCGTCTTGCTGTTCGTGATGGCCGCTGGAAGCTGGTGATGCAGTGGAGGAAATTGCCTCAGGAACTGTACGACTTGGAAACGGACCCCACGGAAGCCAACGATGTCAGAGCAGGTCATGATGATGTGGCCGCACGCCTGCAGCGAATAATTACCGATATAGTTCGCAACGGACGCTCGTCACCCGGGTTAATTCAGGAAAACGACGTCGACTGGTGGAGCGATCTGGCCTGGCTGAAGCCGTAGGGTATGGGGGCGGCGGAGCCTTCCGCAGGCCCGGTCCCGACCGGGCACATCGCGTCGCGCGGCCGGTCGAAACAGGAAACCAAACCGGCATCAGGGTTTCTTCGGGCGAGGAATGGGTTCGACCGACTCGGGTTTGAAATCCGCCAGCTCGGGCAGATCAGACTGCACTCCGGTTGCCGGTACCTGCTGCCCTGCCGTCCAGACGACTGCGTTCAGAATAAACCTTCTCAGGTCGGTGATTTTCCAACTGCGGAAAAAGTGCGGCATGACGATTCCGAAACCTCGGCCACCGTCGTCTCGCTGCACACACCACGACACCACTTCCCGTTGCGGAGCTTCCGGCGGCAGCATGGATGTTGCCAATGCGGTTACGTTGGCTGCCAGCTTGTTTTCGTCTTTGCCAAAGTAGTTGTTGATGTACGGTTCATCGTGCAGAGTAAACTGTTGCCAGCCGCGTGAGACCGGATGATTCGGTGCTGCCGGAACAATCTGTGCGGCGGGGTAGATCTTTGCGATGGATTGATGATGAGGGCATCGCGTGGCAAAGTAGCCTCCCATCCAGTGCAGCAATGGATGTTCGCCGTCTGCGGCAACGTCGTCAGCGCGCAGTCCGGTTGCATAGTGAACGCAGACAATTCCACAGCCACGATTCATCATTGCGCCGAGCTTTGCCAGAATCGCGTCCGATCCCGGAAACCGATTCGGCGGAAACGTGTCACCGATAAAGACGATCGTGTCGGCCGCGTCCAGCAGTGCCTCGTTTGTCGGCCATCCGTAGACGACGTCAGCTTTCAGATGCGGCATGTTGGGGCTGGTGTTTAGACAATGCCCCATCAACCGTGCGCCGGCGGCCACTTCATGGCTGCCGGGAGCATGGTTGCTGGGACCGACAACGATCAGGATGCGTGCCTTAGGCTGAGTCGGTTGAGCCGCGATGTTGCTCGACCACAGGCAGCAGGTACCCAGAAACAGAATAGCCATTCGTCGTTGCATTGTCGCGGGTCCTTCACAGGGATGTACTCGACCGACCAGGCAGGTTCCTCGTCTCCGTAATCCGTCCTGTCGCCTCAGGAGACACGACTCTTTCTCACTTCAACAGGCGCACCGTCAACGACGCCAGTCGCCAGCGACCAGCAGCCTCGACACCGAAATGAGGACTGCTGTCCAGTCGTAACGTCTGCCCTGCTTTCACAACCCCAATGTCGCTTAGAATTCCTGATTGATCCTGAGCATCGATGTCACCATCGACGCAATAAACAGCCAGCGGTGCGTGTTCGCCGACGCGGTAGTATCCGCCACACATACCGTCGCCGGCAACAATGGCCGCAGATTCCACGATGACATCATGGTCGAAGTGGATCAACAAAGCTTCACCGTCATCAACCTGGTGAACGTTTCCGCTACTGAGACCGAGACCTCGTCCGTTGGAAATGAATGTCACGTCGTCGGATTGATTGTCGCGTTGCACGCCGGACACGGTCATGCGAAACGATGTAGCGTCGACAACCAATGCCTTCCCGGAAGCCCCCTGAAACCGATCGGCCAGCTGGAAGGTTTTGTGGTCCGATGCGGTCTTGCGGATAGCTGCAGCTTCACGACCGGATGAAGCCGGCGCGGTCTGCCAGCGGAACGTCACACGTTTCCCGGACGCATCAGCCGCCAGCCGATGACCACCGGCCGTGCGGTGCAACAACGCGACTTGCGAAAGATGCGCGACAAGCGGTTGCAGTTCCGTTTCGCTGACACGGTTATTGGCCTCCCTGGAATCAGTGGCCAGATCGTACAATTCGACAGGATTGATTTCCCCGGCGCGCAACAGGCTGGCATCGAAGAACAGCTTCCACTGTCCGGCAAACGGTGTGCCGCCGATCACGGGATGATCCAGTCGTAGTACGGCGACTGCATGGTCTTGCCGTGCTTCCTTATGGTCATTGAGGAACAGCGGACGGTGCCGCTTAGAACGACCGTTCAATGCGGAAGTCATGCTGAAACTGTCTTCGCCACCTTTTTGGCCGTGTGTGTTATCCGGCATATCCACACCAAGCACGTCGGCAAACGTGGCAAAGAGATCCGTGAGGCCCAACAGCTGGCGACTTGTGCGGCCCGGTGTCTGGTCATCGCCATCACCAAAACTTCCAGCAGGCCATGCCGCGATAAACGGCACGCGATGTCCGCCTTCGTAACACGATCCCTTGTGACTGCGAAACGGACCGGTGGCAATATCATCGTTCTTTTCTGCTCCATTGTCGCTGGTGAAGATGACGATCGTGTTCTTGATCATCCGGTGGCCCTGGTTTCGAGGGTCATCCGTGGCCTCCAGCCAATCCAGAAGTCGCCCGAGCGCCACGTCATTTTCGTAGATGTAGTCGCTGCGTTTGTCCATCGGTTCTGCAGCAACGTTTCGCGCCGCACTGGCTACCGGCTGGTCGCCAACGTGCGAATCAGGAGTGTGCGGACCGTGATTGGAATTGCTGGGGTAATAAAGGAAGAGAGGGTTTGTCATTGCCTCTTTGTTCGTGACGTGATCTGTGAGAAACTCGATGGCGCTGTCGGAATGTCGGCCGCCGAGTTCCTTCAGGATGTAGGCCGTCTGCCCACCGTCAGCGATCTGGCGACCGTTGTTTGTAGCGCCGATGGCTGTTCGACCGTGGATGTGCCCCGGGCCGATCTTCTGGTTTGGTCTGTTCCTCTTACCAGGTTCCGGCCCTGACGTACCATGTGAACGCGATGTGAGCCGGCAGAAATCAAAACCATGGTCCAGCGGCGTATCGGCCAGCGGCATCCGCAGGTCCGCATCTTCGAACGCAGCGGCCTTCAATCCGTTCGTCTGACGGTAGCGAAGGCCGACATGCCACTTGCCGACCATGCCCGTGTGATATCCGTTATTTTTCAGCAACGTTGCGATCGTCGGGCGATCCTGTTCAATCAAGGGGTCACCCTGAGCACCAAACAGCACCCAGTGTTTCAGGCGATTTCGCCACGGATACCTGCCCGTCAGTAATCCGTATCTGGACGGCGAACAGCGTGTCGATGGCGTGTGAGCATCAGTGAATCGCACTCCCATGCGAGCCAGCCGCTCCATGCTGGGAGTGTGCAGCTGATCGTGGTCGGAATTGCCGGTAAAATCCTGGTAAGCGCTGGTGTCGCCCATGCCCATATCGTCGGCCATCATCAGAATGATGTTGGGGTGGCGAATGTCCTGACTGCACGCCGTGGCGGCCACCAGGCAGAAAACAACAGACAAGTTCGCAAGTTTCATTGGACCGTACTTTGATGAGCCAGCAATGGCCGGTAACGTGTGCCGAATTGGTACGCAGAGAATCTGCATCATGAGCCAATCACGAATCATTGGCAATGCGGTGCCGACCGCAGGCGGATGCGAGCTATCGCTCGGACTCTGGTGGTCCGCTCCCGTTGGTCGCTGCAACTGAGCCAATAATAACCCTTGGTTATCCTTTGTAATGACATCCACAGCACTTGTCCGATGAGTGTCCACTTCCGGCACCTGAGTTGCAAGCATCAGACAGTCAATGACGTGACCCGACAACCCTGCGACTGCACGTACGGTGATCAACCCATTTGTCCGAAGTGTGCACATCCTTCACTGAATATCTCATGCCCGTCTCAGAACAGTTCACCATCACCGAAAACACGAACGAAACCGTGCTGGCCGCCATGCGCCGCGAGCTGCCGGGGGAACTTTCGTGGTCGGCCGTGCGAAAGATTCAGCACGAACGTCGAATAGCGATCGGTGGCGTGCTGTGTATTGACGAAGCACGGCGACTGACGGCCGGAGAGGTTGTCACGATTTCGGACGTCCCGATTCCGCCGCCCCCTACCGACGAAGACGTCTCCGTGTGTTACGTCGACAAAGATGTGATTGTCGTGGAAAAACCATCGGGAATGACCACCCTGCGACGTAACTCAGAAATGGGCTGGTCCGCAGCACGCCGGATGCAGCAGCCGACATTAGATGAGTGTGTACCACGTCTGATTCGCGAACATGCCGCTAAACGAAACAAGTCGAGAAAGGTTCATCAGCGGCTGGTGAAGCTGTTTTCCGTACATCGCATCGACCGTGACTCCAGTGGGCTGCTGGTGTTCGCTCGCAACGAAGCCGCTCAGAAAAAAATCATTCAGCAGTTTGCGGAACATCTGGCCGTACGAATGTACTTTGCTTTGATTCCCGGTCAAATTGCCGATCAGACCATCGAATCGCACTTTATCCGCGACCGAGGCGACGGACTTCGCGGCAGCACTTCGGATACTGTTCCCGGACGGCATCACACATCCACAACCGAAAACGCCCAGGCCCGGGCGGTGATCGGCGAAAGCGAAAAAACCGAACTGGCGGCGGCTGATAAACAGACCTCCCCTGCTGCAGAAGCTGCCGTCGTTCCGACCGAAAGTTCAAGTCCGGAGCCGCCCGCCAGGGGAAAGATCGGACAGCAGGCCATCACTCACGTCCGTGGTCTGCGGACCATCGGCCGCTACAGCGAACTGGAATGCCGTCTGGAAACAGGACGCACCAATCAGATTCGCATTCACCTGGCAGAACTCGGTCATCCGATCTGCGGCGACATCAAATACCCAGGCCCATTTGGCAGCCCGGCGATCGTCGACGACAGCGGAGTCCATCGTCTCGCACTGCACGCGGCAGAACTGAAGTTCGAGCATCCCACGACCGGGAAGCACATGCACTTCGAAACTGCGTGGCCCGCCGATATGCAGAAATTCCTGAATCGATTGCAGGCGACAGCTCATCGCGAACGGGGTGCCACGTGAAAAAGCAACACCAGCGCTTTGCTCGACCTAAACAAACCGGCTCCCATCGTACACCGCAGGACACATCGTCCGTCACGGAAACACACTCCTCTGTGCTGGAACAGAAACAACAACTGGCTCCCGACCCGGCCGCGCCCATTCCCATCGTGACGGTGAAAACTCGAATTTCGCAGACGTCAGTTTTTCGCAAACAGATCGATTCGGCGGACGGTGCAAAACCTGGTGATCTGGTTGCCGTGTACTCGAAAAGCCGGCAGTTGCTGGGATATGGCCTGTACAATTCACGCAGCGAAATGGCTCTGCGCATGCTGTGGCATTCGGAAGAGCTGCCGACCGAAGCCTCGTGGGACGAAAAACTGCGCCCGGCCGTCCAGCTGCGTCGGGACATTCTGAATCTTGACGAATGTACAGACACCTACCGCGTTGTTCATGCCGAAGCGGATGGTCTGCCGGGACTGATGGTAGATCGTTACGGTGACGTATTGTCGGCCGAAGCGTTTAGCCTTGGCATGTATCAGCGGGCCACCGCCCTGCTGCAGCGGTTGCAGGATCAGCTGGGCACACAGCACACCATCGTGCAGACAAGTCCCCAGTTCCTGTCTCAGGCAGGCTACGATCCGCCGAGCGTCGCATCGCCTGGCTGTCCCACTGAAGTGATCGTGCAGGAGTTCGGCACTCGCTTCAAGGTCCGATTTGCAGGCGGTCACAAGACCGGGTTCTTCTGTGATCAACGGGACAACCGCCGCAAGCTGGCCGAGTTCTGCAGCGGCAAGAGTGTGCTGGATCTGTGCTGCTATACCGGCGGTTTCGCCGTGCAGGCCATGAAACTGGGCAAGGCAACGGACGCCATCGGCGTGGACCTGGACGAGGGCCCTCTGCAGGTTGCCAAAGAGAATGCGAACCTGAACCAGGTGCGGGCAAAATTCGTGCAGTCGGATGCATTCAACTACATGCGAGACATGATCAACGCCGGTCGGCAGTTCGATGTGGTTGTGCTGGACCCGCCCAAACTGATCCGGTCACGAATGGAGATTGAAGAAGGGACTCGAAAACACTTCGACCTGAACCGTCTGGCTATGCGTCTGGTCCGACCGGGCGGGATGTTGCTGAGCTGCAGCTGCGCGGGGCTTTTGCCGGAATCAGAGTTCACGAATCTGCTATGTGCGGCGGCGCGTCAGAGTGGCGCGGAGATCACTCCGGCCCGCGATGGCAGAGGTGCTCGACACGCTGCAAGACCGATGCAGATCATTGCCCGGACCGGCGCCGCGGCGTGTCATCCGGTAGGCGGCAACTGTCTGGAAACAGAGTATCTGAAGGCCGTCTGGATGATCATCGGTTAGTGCGCTGCCGAGTCTTAATTCCGGGGTAGGATCGTAGGGTCCGCTGTGCTGACCGCTTTACGGCGACTGGATGGTCCGCACAGCGGACCCTACAGCTGCTGAGTGCACTACAGGACCGAAATCTGCGACAGTGCTACTGACCGACAGCTCTCTGCACTCCGGTTCCGGGAGTGACCCTGCCGCTGGCCTGTTCGACAGGAGCTTTGGATTCACCCGTGAGGTGATTGTCGATACGGGCTCGTGACTTCAGGTCGTCAAAGGTGTTGGCCACCAGTTTCTGAACTTCGCGTTCTCGCAGATCCTGATCGAGCTGTACTTTCACATCGTCAAGGTCGTGTTCAATGGGCTCCGTTCTGCCTTCGAACTTGAGGATGACGTATTGATGGTCGACCTGAATGATGCCTGAGATTTCTCCCGGTGTTTTCATTTTGAACGCGGCCCTGCGAAGTTCTTCGTGAGCTCCGGAGAACTGACGAATCGGTGGCACCGTGCCTCCGAGTGCCCGACTGTTCGGCTCGGTGGAATAGTCACGAACAAAGTTCTCGAATTCCTCCGGAGCTCGCCGGATTTTTTCGTAGTACTCCTGAGCCCGCCGCAGGTTGTCCAGCACCATCATGCGGGCTTTCACTCGCGGACCGTAGTTGTCGACATAGGCTTCTCTCATCATCTGCTGAGTAATCCTGACTTCCTGACCCGCGAGTTTTCCCAGAGCCAGCATTGGCCAGATGACGTCGCGGCGATACTGAAGCGGTGACAGTCCGCGTTCGGCCAGCAGCATTTTTTCCCATTGATCGACGGGCAAACCAAACTTCTTGGAAATCTCGACGATCTTACGATTGACTTCGGCATCAGACACCGCGACGCCGGCATCAGCACATGCCTGTTGAATCAGCGTACGGTTAATGACGTTGTCCAGTACCTCACGTCCATAACGTTCAACGCACTCGCGAGCTAGTTCCTGATACGAGATTGATTGTCTGTTCACCCGAGCGACCGGTTTGTTGAGCGTGTTGACCTGTCCGGCGGCAGCAGCCGGATTGCCCTGCTCTGCGGCTTTGGTGTCTTCAGCACGCCACACCTGAATGCCAATACCGGCTGCGAGAATGGCCAGCAAGGTGCCACTGACCAGCATTGGCCCGCGATTTCCACGCTTTGAGCCTGTATTGAATGACGAATTTTCCTGCATGGTTCGGCTCCCGAAGTCTCCATCACTGCGCGCAATTATGCTGCAAGAGGGTGGAGGCAGTGAGTGAGGAAGAGAAGTGACGTGAAGTGACGTGAAGTGAAGTGAGAGGTAAGTTTTTTGAGGGGAGAGATGTGCTCGATGATGCTGTACGAAATGCTTCGACAGGCGGTTCCTGGTGTTGTGCGATGCAGCCGCCTGAGAAATCAGCGAAAAATGCGCGACA
>JBDONA010000227.1:0-2989 GCA_039831575.1 Fuerstiella sp.
ACGTGAACCGTGTTTGCGTGTGGCAGAGCCGAGTCAGCAACATCGACGGCATGCAGGGCACCAGTGATCTTGCCGGTCTGTGGATTCGGTGGATCGCAGTCCGGTACGACAACAACGTCACGGTCAGCGAACAACTTCCCGTAGGACTTCAGCCACTTCCCGGCACCACCTGTGTTGCAGGTCGCGATGAATCCCAGCTTGCGCAGGAATTCAACCTGCTTCTCTCCTTCGACAATGAAGACGGGCTTGTCCTTCGGTGCCGCATTTAGTTCGGGCAGACGATACGGAATCTTCTTCAGCCCCTTCGTCTTCCATGTGAATCCGCCTTTCCCTTTGCCGTCTGGCCGGCGCTGTTGAAAGGTCTTTTCGATCTTGCCGTTCTTGCCTTCACCCTCCAGCCGGCAAACCTGATAGACCAGAACATTTTCGGCATCAAGATAGTCGTAGGTCGCGGTGATCCTTTTGGACGGCTCGGGTTTCTTCTCCGGGAACATTTCCGTCATGATCAGGCCAGTTGAATACACGATCTGCTTCGCGTCACAGCCGACGTGGCACTTCACCAGAATCTTACCGTCGTCGGTCGCCGTGACCGACAAACTACTGTGAGTATCATCATGATGCGGACAACAGGCTGTCCAGTATGTGTCATGCTCTTGTACGTTTTTCAGCCCGGCAAGAAGCCGGTGTATGTTGGGATTCTCCATCCGTGAATGTCCAGTATGTATGAATTTGAGAAAGAAGAATGAAACGGGAAGAACAGAAGCGTGGCGCGTTTTCGAATCAGCTACGTATGCTGCCCGTTGAATGGGCTCAAATAGACGGCTGCGGCCAGCGGCAACGTTACACCCGGTTTGAACCCGGAGTCGTCGCGGAATTGGCTTCGTCTGCAATGACTAAAGCAGCTCTGCTGCTCGCAGCTCGTTTACCGATGCGTCCACAGTTGCTGCGCCTCGTTTCGCGATCGCTACTCGTCGTGCGGCATCGACATTCCGAATGAAGTCCTTGCAGGCTTCTTCAGACGTTACGCAGCCCGCTGAGGTGAACAGGACTCGCAGTTTCACGCCGCACACACCTTTTTTCACCCAGCGGTAAGTAGTCGCTGGCGAGACGACCTTGTCATTGTTTCGCTGGAGCCAATTGCGTCTGGCATATGCCAAGGATCCCAATTCATCTACAGTGGTTTCCCATAGGTTCACTTCTTCATCGTTGCTCATTGTTGATTCCTCGTACGTGCTGTTGAACGGACATGCGACGAGGAAATGAATATCAGGCTTTGTCAGCAATTCAAAAGTTTGGGCGAAAGAAACGTGTGTCCCGACACCGGCGACACCAGTTCTTGTGTCCGACACATCGGGACACATTCAGTTCGTGGGTGGATTCCCAACTCTGAGCTGGTCGAGCGCCGCACGAATGATGCGATCACTCGCCTTCTCGCCATGTTTTCGATACGACCTCTGAGCGGATCTGTATTTTGCCAGGTGAATGTCAATTTCATCTTTCAATAGTGATTGACGAAGATGTTCAACCTGACTCTCCGTCGCCTTTGGCTTCGGAATTTCCAGAAATGCTTCGAGTCCAGCCAAATAAAAACTGAATGCATCAAGGGAAGATTCGTCGTCATCAGTGATCGAGCGATAGATGACGGAATCCGGGATCAATGGAGTTCCTCTTCTGATTCGGTTCAGGACATAGACCGCAAAGGCGAAATGCTCAGCTTGGCGATTCACTATGAAGATTTCCATGGCCAGCTCCTTCCTTTTCGGAAACTGTGGATCAGCTACTAGACATTGCATCATCAGCCGAGAGTGGTAGACGTTGGTCAAATGCTCATCCAGTTCCCTGAACATCTCTTTCTCTCCCTTTTTGGTATTCCAGCGTGCCGCGCGTTCCCGGGGAGTTTCTATTTCGGTCATCTGTATCTGCGTTTCTGTTTTAATTGACTGTTGGGAATCAACTGACATGCGGCTCCTACATCAGCCTTCGTGCCGGCAGCAAGGACTGCGACAAGACGATGACTCCGCTGGTGTCACCATCATCGTTCTCAACGAGAATGCTGCTGGTGACAACTTGAAGGCATTGAAACTGTCATCGGCTTATCTGGAAAGCCTGATTACGGACCCCAGTTTGAGCGGGCACCGAATGTACCATGGAGAAGGAACTCGTAAAAACAACCTCACTATGGTCGTAACGTAACTGAAGCCGACGTGCGAGAACCATCAGTTGTTTCCGCAGCAGCTCTTTGTAGCCACAGCGAACCGATGCTTCGTCGGAACGGGACTCCGCCATTTGACGGCGGCATCCGTTACATCGACAAGGTCACCGAGCGTTTCCTTCTCAACCATCCCTCAATCCTCCGTCGATCGATCCGAGTAAAAACAACACGCCAGACAGCTGTGAAAGCTGCTTGTCCCCCGTCGGGTGAGGCGTGCCGTGTAGACAGCTTAGCCGAGTTTCCGCATGATCTCACGTGCAGCACTGAAGTCTCTTTCAGCATAGATTTCAGTCGTGCGGGCGTCTGAGTGCCCCAGCACGGTTCTCGCGTCGTCCAGTGACATTTTCTTTCGAATGGCGGTGCCAGCCGTGTGTCGCAGTTGATTCGGACTCCACTTCTTGACGCCTGCGGCTTCGCATGCACGGGCGATCGCTCGACCGTAGCTTTCCTTCGTGTAATGACTGCCGTGTCGTGGCTTTCGCTTCGGCTCCAGGACTGGCGTACGCTGCGTTCGACGAACTGCTTTTGCTTTTGCCTGTTGTCGTTGCGCAGCCTCGTTGTAGGCTTCCAGTGGGCAGAATAGATATGCATCAGGGTCTGCCTTCAGGAAGTCGGAGATTATCTCCTGAGCCTTCGGGCCTAGGAAGATCCGTCGGTCACGACCCTGATGTTGAGTCTTGTGCCGCGATGGTCTGTATTCCCAGCATGTCGCGTCGCTGCGGTCAATGTCGACCATCCGCATCAACCTGACTTCCTGCGGGCGCATGGCGGTCGATA
>JBDONA010001039.1:0-2973 GCA_039831575.1 Fuerstiella sp.
AGCACCGTCCATCCCCTGGATCGAGATGGAGTCGGGCGTGTCGGCGGGCAACTCGACGATGAGCTTGCGAACGCCAGCCTGCTGGACCAGGAAATCGACCTCGTAGTGCGCTTTGAGACTGTCGGGCAACACGGTTAAAAATGAATACGTGCGGGCAGTGATCCAGGGATCACGCCGCTCGACGGTTAAACTGGCCCGATAGGGCTGGCGGTCGTAGAAATAGGCGAGCGCTGTGGGAACGTCTGCCAGGCCATACCTGGCCCGGTCTTGTTGATTCAAGGGAATCAATCCTTCGATCCGGTCCGCGCGCACGATCAGATCATCCTGGGCGACGACCGCCAGGGCACCGATGTCCTGAACGGCGTTGCGGACAACAAAGGCTGGAAAAGTCAGCTTGTTCTGCTTCCAGTCGTTGAGCCAATTTTCTGGTACCGAGACCGCGGCGATTTGAAAAACTGTCGGCACCCGGACCGGAGCCCCCTTGGGGACGCGGATGCGGAGCAGCGAGGCGGCATCCCCCTCTTCTTGTTCGTGTAGCACCACCTGCCCATCGGCACCGCGAACGCTCGTCACGTGCCAACCTTTCGGCATCTCGATTTCCAGTTCAAAAAGTCGCTCGGCGGTCGGAACGACGGTAAAACTGGCACGCAACGCCAACTCGCTTTCCGAAACCGTCAGCATCAGGTTCGAGACAACCTCGTGTTGCGCGGGCGGTTGGACGAAGCGGGCAGTCAGTCCGTAGTCCGCTTGGGGTGCGAAGTAGGTGACAATCGAGCGAATCGCAGGAGCCCCCGGTTCGGTCTGGAGGACGCTTTTTGGAATACTCCACATGAGCACCTGATTTTCGATCGTAATCAACCCGCTGGCGGTGATTTGTTCGGCATCGAGCCGCTCTTCCGCCACGAGCCCGACGACCGCGACCTGGCCGGCGACATCGAGCGGAGTCAAACGCGGCAATTGCCAATCATCCAGCGCCACTGCCGTTTTGATCAGCACAATATTCATGGAAACGGTACCCGCTGCCGGCTCGCGGAGTTTGACCGTCAGCACCCTTTGAGCATCTTTCCCCTCTACCGCCCATTGGGCCAATAGTGGCGACTCGACCTGGCTGACCTCAAACCCGTCTGGCAGCGCAAACCGAAATTGCGCCGCTTCGCCGTAGAGCACGCTCATCGAGACCTGGGCGTGCAGGCGTTCGTAGGCCTTGGTGACTTCGTCCACAAGTACGCTGCGTGCCACGACAACCTGCCGCGTCTGGGCCGCTCGGTTATTGAGCGACATGACCACCGATAGCGGGCCACCTGGCGGGAGCAGCTCAAGTTCTGTGGTGTCGGCGGTCAGCTTGCGGCTCACCACCGCCGCGCCGCTTTTTACTTCCACGTTTCCCGGAACGACGAGTTGCAATTTCGTACTCGGTGGCGTCGGGACCTGGATGTTCAACGCCTGTTCGGCAGCAGAGGCCTGCAGCGGCGCAAGCAGATCGAGCACTAACGTGTGCTGGCCACGTCCTTCGACAAACAATACGATCCGGCCGTCCGGTCCCCTGGCCAACGGTGCCGGTGTCTTGTCGAGCGTCGCGGCGCGGATACCGACGCCGCTGAAACGTAACGGCAACTGTTGCAGTCCATCTTCCAGCACATCGACCTGCAACGTGCCGGTGATTCTCGCTCTGTCCTGTTTCAAGCTCCCCTTGTAGAGGGCCGACAAGACAAGCGCCTTGACAGGCGGCGGTTCGCCGGGCGAAGTGCGGACGCGGGCCAGCATCTCTTCGTATTGCTGGCGTTTCATGAAAACCCGCCGCACGCCGCTCTTTAGAATGACGTTCAAGTCTTCGAACGGGACGAAGATTTCACGCACGACTTCGGGTTGTTTGGTCGGTGGTGGTGCGGCCGGGGCAGGCGCGATGTTGGCGAGCAGCACGAGGAGGAAAAGCAACCGCTTGTGACTACCGCAGCGTGCCGGAGTGAACGTTTCTCTGCGACTGGAGGTCACAGCCACCATTCTGCAACCGCAAACCGAGGAAAAAAACCTAGCCATCGGCCCGGCCTCCTTCCGAAGAGCCGCCTGAGGGTTCGTCACCGTCGTCACCGTCAGACCCTTCTTCCGGTTCCAACTCGGGAGGAGATTCGCTACTTTTCCCCTCTCCCTGCTTCTCGGTCTCTCCCGGTATCTCCCCCTCTTCGTCTCCCGATGGTGCATCCGCAACGATGCCTGCCGTCACAACATCGCCTCGAGGTGGATTGCGCCTCGATGCGAGCCTTGGCAGGTCCCGGATCACAAACCAGACACCCCAGAGGATGAGCACGATGGCGAGCGCCCAAAATAACACGCCCCGCAGCACCTCACCCGAGAGCGTTGGCAGGAAGACACCCATCAGTATCAAGGCGATTACCAGAACGGCCAGCGCCGTGAATTTCTCCGAAACGCGCCGTCGAATCATCACCAACCCGATCGCCAGGACAGCGATAAAAACAATCGCCTGAAACCAGTTTTCGTTCATGGTCACTAAACAAAGCGCGCCTTTTTTACCACCCGGTGGCTGAAGTGTTGAGAACAGATAGAGTTGACCGGCGACAGAGAAGGTGTCCGTAATGTTGCCCTTCTGTTTTGTGCCCGTGGCGACTTCCTCGAGCAATTTCTTCACCCTCTTGCGGGAATTGGATAACGGGTGGAAGCGCCACCAGGGGGGCTGCTGGTTGGTCCACGGTCCGCTGACCCCCAACAAAACCTGCTCGTCCGGCACGTATGCGCACAAGTAGACATTTTGCACCGCGGGTTCGTCCGGAAAAGAGGGTACCTGCAGGTCTCGGGCCGAACCTGTTTGCGTGTAATTCAGTTCCAATAGGAAGGTGTCTTTTGCGTCGAGACCTACCAGCGGTATGTAGTAGTTGTCTTTGCCACCACTTTCCAGTGGCACGGACTGGCCGTTGATTCTTACCGGCTGTGCATCAAATTCCGGCTTGTTCTCGTTGT
>JBDONA010000068.1:0-13264 GCA_039831575.1 Fuerstiella sp.
CAGCGTCATCGAATCCTGCGTTTTTATCGTCTGCTGTCATCGCCAGGATCCTTCGGGTTCACGTGACAAAGTTGCTTACGGTCCATCGTTCAATTCATCTTATCGTACGACGGCCAACCTGCGTAAGACCAGGACTTTCTGATACAGCACATCCAGGATCTGTCCCGCCATGAAGCCGTGCCAGTTGCCCCATGTCTCTCGCAGCTCCGCGATTTGCAGAATCCGTGAAAAGTGGTTATTCGCGAAATACTCCATGATGAACGAGCACAGCATCGACATCTGGGTGGAATACAGATAACTGCGTTCCACGGGGCGCATCGTGTCGTCCCACATAAACTTCGGATTGCCTCGCCGCACTGTCAGTAATGCAGATGGGGATGCCGGTGCAATGTGAAATAACGGCAGGATCAGGTTCCAATAAGTCCAAAGCGGCATCGTTGCGAATGCCCTCGTCAATTGCCCGTGCTCCGCATCGTGGACCGAGAGGATCGGATGTGTCGAAAGACGTGAGCCTTGCATGAAACTGACAATCTCCTCTGCGTACCCGTCCAACATGGCCTGAGGGAATCGAGGTCCCATGGAGCTCAGATTCCACCGAAAGCCGTCCTGGACGATGCGACAGTAATTCGCAATGCAAGAACCGAATTCGCATCGCCGGTACAATTCCCTGCCGTCCTTCGCATCCATTGAGAGCGCCAGGATGGGTGCTACGACTTCGTCGTGGTCCAACGATGCAATAGAAACTCCATCGCCGTTCGTTGGCATCGCCTTGATCAAGTGATCCGAGGCGTGCCGATACGCTGCCAAGTAGGCGGATTTGGGTCGTCTGAACCCGAGATAGCGAAAGTCCGTGTCCATCGCGGGACGGCGTAACAATAGTGGCAGCAGACGGTCACGGTAGTCCCAGAGTTGAAAGCGAACACGTATCACCTCATGCCAAAGAATCGCATCCATATTCGCGTGTCGTTGCCGCGGTTGATTCGCCAGTGAAAGCCCGGCGATTGCGGGCCTGGCGAACGCGCACATCGCGATAGAAGTCGAACTCAAAAATGATCTGCGGGAAATGATGGTCATCAACGATCCTTCATGTGGGGTGGGGAACAGAAGAGGCACGTCGTTCATCAACACGCTGTTTCGGTCTATCCAAGTCGCTTGGTTTGGAGAATCGTCACCGCGTTGCCGTATTGTGCTTGGATGAGTTTGCGTGCCTGAGCCGAGTCTCGGGCTGTGACCTCCACATAGGAAGCAGAACTAGCTAAGCGAATCTTGACCTGAAACGTGTAAATGAGCGATCTCCATCTTGAATGAAAGAACTTGGTTTTTTCGATGCGATTGGGGAACACCGGCAACTCACGTGAAAAGTGAATCTCGACAACATTGGGGTGACTGCGGTACAGGTAGATCGCTTTCAATTGGGTCTCCACACGGAAGTGAGTGGACAGGTCTGTGAAAGTTCGAGTTCTTGGTAACGCCCGTTAAGGCGCCATGTTGTTCCGTTGCTGCATGTCGAGTGTCGCAAGCCGCGCGAACGCCCGGTCTCGCATGATCGTGCGTTGCTCTGGTTTCATCGCGGAAAAACGTCGTAGACTTGCAGCAATCTGCTTGTTCTCGGCTGCGTCGCGGGCAGTCCTGGTCGCGTACAGTTTGCCGGCGTTATCGAAATATTTCATCGACGGTTGACCGGAGGACGGCTCGGAGGGTTGTTCCGGAATTTGGCACGGGGCTGGCGACTCGCGAGCAGACCGCGGCGACATGCGGGGTTCTGGCTGGGCGGCAAACTTGACGCGAACCGCGATAGACGAGTGGTGTACGGATCGTTCCCTTCGTTCAGGCGGGGAGTGCTCTGTGCATTGTTCCTTCTGTTGAACGACATCATGAAGCGACTCAGTCACCGGCGACTCGGCAGCAATGTGAGAAGGGTGCATTCGTTCAGGCTTTAGAACGTTGGAAAGCCAGGCAAGTGCACAATGAGGGGAGAGACGAGCTGCTGTGACAACCGTGACTACGATGGCGATCGCCTTGGCAATGTCTCTATATCTGGGCAACGACTGGACAACGTATGCGTCGCGGCTTGCGGTGCGCGCTGGTTCGATGAAGAGATTCTTGTAGGTAAACGATTTCAGCATGAACTGCTCCTGAATGCGTAGGAATGATTCGAATATCGGAAGGCAAGAATATGGGTCAGGTACAGTTCATCTCTGCTGCAAATTGTCAATTCTGTTCCAGTCGGCAGTAGTAGGGCCATGGGGTAAGCGGTTCACCTGGTCGACAAATTCCTGACGAACAGTTTTCAGTAAATCCGCGGGAGTACGACCGGAATCGTCTTTGTCCCAAATACACATACGGTTGAAATAATTCATCCAAACAAACAACAACATATATCCATCGATGGTTTCGCACGGACGCGAGTACGGTCCTAGGGCGTTATGTCTCTCCAGCAGTGAACGCAGTGCGACAGGGTGGGAGTCGCTTCCAACCATGTTTTCAACGTGGTCAATCAGTGTGCTGACAATGACCCGCTCATCAGGCGGGCAGAGCCAAAAGACGGTGTACGTTTCTCCAAACAAATCCCTGTCGCTTCGACGACAATCCGTGACCGGTTTATCGTCGAAACCGAAAGAGGGGACTTGCTTCAGCAATGAGCCGTCACTCAATGCGATGTGGCTCCACCCGAATCGCTTATGAAATTCCCCCTGGCGAAAGGTGTCCTCGGGATATTCTGGCTGTGGCACAAGTTGCCGGGCCTGATCAAAAGTGCGAGTCACTCCCACGAATTCACCACGCAGATCTGTAAGGTTGAAAGGACACTGGGCGACGGAAACAGTGGGAGCAAGGCTGCGTATGACACAAAACTGTGGACGCAGAATTTCACCGATCGAATCTTGAATTTGATGCAAAAGCAATACTCCCGGAAATCAGAATTGTGGACTGGATAAAAACCACACGACGGCGGCTAAGAACTTTCCTCATGCCCTTGCCCTTCGGAAATGACTTTTTGAAGGACGCTGACTGTAACTTTCATAGAAGCTCCTGAGTCTGTGGCTAAAGTGTGAACAACTCTCGTATTGCCCATGTGTTGCATGCTGGAATGATGGGGCAACATCACCAACGCAATGCATGGCGGATCCGTTATTTACTGAACAACAGCCATGCGCGTGTAAATTTGCTCTCACTACAGCAACACACGGACTGGAGTGTTTTTACACAGACCGGACAGGAATCAGACTCTCACGCACACTGCGCCATTTCTCATGCGACATTGTCTGCAGAGAGAACCTCAATTGCCTCGCCCTGACCGGATCACTCCAACTGCGATATTCGTCCGCCAAACACCACACCTCTTCTCGAGAAAAAATGGCTGCCACAAACAGCCGTTACCAGCGCCACTAACCTTGCGGAACTTTACTTTGGTTGCAGGTACCACCCCTCCAACTGGATAAGCTTCTTACCCTCCGGAGTATTTCGGTCCCGGGGCAGAGCGTTCGCGGACAAGTGGTTCCTCAGACGCTTCTCAGAATCTTCGGCCATACACCACTCAACGCAGGCGACGGCATCATTCAGGTCAGATTGTGGCACGTCCTGAGGACGTAAGGCTGACGGGTAGACCTCAACCAACACGTGGCTGTGCGGCTCCGGGAGCTCAAGCCCGTCTTGCGGCCATACGTGCACCCCGCTATCCCACTCCTCTAAGAGCTTCAGGAGGTATGGAATCCCAACAATCGACTGTCCGCCGACAGCCCCCGGGTCACCAACACGTGCGAACTCCTTCGGCTGATTCAGACACTCGTTCTCCGTCACGCGAAATAGCGAGTCCCGACCAGGAGGACGGCTAGTCGGTATGCCATAACGCCTACCATTCGTCGCACTGTAAAAATAATCCTGGCCCCCTTTCTTACGAATCTCCTCATTGAAGTCGAATGCGAATCCACCGGCGAATCCAAACTTCTCCGTCGCGTTCGAGCCGAACTTCCCACTCAAGAACAGCGTTTTCATCGCCTTACGCCACGTTGCACATTCTTCCTGCGCGACGAAGCCATTGTCTATCAACTCATTGATCAGACCTACTGGCACACCATATTGGTGATCCTGCCCAAAGAGCAGCCTAGCCTGCCCTTGCCCCAAGGCAACCAGAAGATCATGCCAAAACATGTGTAATGATGCCCGTCCGCTGATCTCGGAAATGTGACAGAGCTCATTTCGGTTTGGCAGGCCAAGAACAACTTCGACTCCCTTGCCACTGTCGTTCTTGTCGCCTCTGTAGTCCGCAAAACAGTACAGGTCAAAGAGCCGTTCAGTTTGCCTTTCCAGCCCAGACGCAATTTCCAGCACCTCATCACACTTGACTTCAGCAATATTCGGTCGGCTGTCTCCAGTAGATGTTGCCCGCGATGATCGGCTTTCACTATTTCCCCGCCTCTTAACACTGGACGTAACGTCACCTTCAATAGAACGCTGAGCAACGCCATATCGCTTTGCATCATCCGGATAGTTGGACTTGAACCAAGAGTCCCAGCCGCCATTTTGACCGATGTCATTTCTCCAATTTCTTACCCGTTCCGCAAGTTCCTTATTTCCATCTTCTTCTAGCTGGCTGATGGTTGCCTGTTTCTTTGTCATGTTGCTTTACTCCTCTGGCTGTTTTTGAAAACTACGCCGTCATTCCCCTTAAATGGGCACTAACTACGTTACCCCTGGGCGACCATCTCACTGCGTACGTTCCTGTCGTCCTTCTGCATCTGGTGTGTTGCATGCAACTCACGCACTGCGAAGACCCACCTTTTGCACCGATTCCACAACGGCACTTGCAATCTTAGCTCCGCCGACAGCGGATGGCTCGATTGGAGATACTGCGGCAAAGTCTTCTTCGTCACAGCAGATATCTCGCAGTTCAATTACGCCGAAATTAAATTTGCGAGCGCTCCGGATAATGCAGTCATTGAACAACGATAACGCAGTCCATGCCGCTGAGTTCGCCGAGTCGGAACCATAGGGGCGCGCGTTGTATATTGTGCACACGCATACCGGGAGTCCTGTTGCCTGTGCTTCTGACAGAACAGCGGTGTAACGAGCAAGAAAATCATCCCGAAGGCTCGCAAGTTTCGTCAATGCCTCTGCTACATTCGACACTTCTTCATTAAGGATGGCGGATGCCTGCAGCGCGTCGTTGCCGCCGATGCTGATATATAAGTGTGTGGGATTGTCTGGCAGATGAAGCAGTTGCTGTGGCAGATCCGTTGTCACAGCTCCGTCGACACCTAGTAACGTAGCTTTCCATCTGGAAGGAAGTACTCGTCGAAAGTGGTCGATGACTGCCTGGCCAGGCGGGACATAGACTTCGTTGTCAAAGATTGAGTCTCCAAGAAGAACAACATGGTTCATTCGACGATCCTTACATTTTGGGGTTATCAAGAAATCCGCCCACGAAGGGCATGTGAGGTTTTGTATGTTTGGTGGATAGAGTTGACTGCAATTCCAGATCTGCGCCGGAGCTGATGCGGGAAAATAAGATCCACCGTTCGTATCCGATATGCTCAAGAGCGTTCGGATTCACTCAGTTGAAAAAGAACAGCAGCAAACCCAGTTACGCAAGAGTTCGATTCACACAACAGCTGCCCAGGACGCCAATTCGACCAGCGATATTGACGTCCTGAACCGTGAGCAGTGACGGCCGATCATTCCGTCTCATCTCGGTGCGTGGTTGTCTCGTAAAGCGACCTCATATGTTCAGCAACCGTGCCGCCGCACGGGTGCTCGGACGAGTTAGCGGAGACAGACTTGAGGGCTGCCCATGCGAAATTGCGAAGATCTTCGTCCTCTGTATCATCCGTCTGGATGCTTCGCAGAGCCGGAATGGCCTCTGCTGCGGATGGGCCAATATCCATCAGAGATTCGACACAATAAGCTCGGAGTGACTGAGGTTCGTCTGCATCGATTGCCACTTTCGCAAGTCCGTCAATCACAGCAGCAGAGGAAGATTTGATTTTTCCGAGCGTTTGGGCAGCGACACAACGAAAGGAATGGCGTTCTTCCGCGTCCTCACGGGACACGGCAGCTTCGATCAATCTTGAATCCGCTACGTCAGGAGCGCTCCCCAGCATCCCCCAGATGATGGCAATATTTTCCTGAAGAGAGAGATCTCCCTCCAGAAACAACCGCTCAGACATCTCTGTCGTGACGGAGCCGAGATTTTCAAGGCCGTCGCAAAGCTGACGTCGCATCACAGAAAGGTAGAACGGCAACGCCCCAACGGCGAACGGTTCACTGGCTTCTATCAGTTTTTCTGTAGCAATCTCATCTACTTCACAATTCAGAACGTGATCTACGGCCATGACAAGTTCCGTCACTGCCCGCTCCTGGTCGCTCCATACATTTGACACTGCTGCGTCCACGCTGTTGGTGGTGTCCTCTCCTTCGTTCCAAACTTCTTCCAGAAAACGCCATACTTGTTCTGTCAACATAAATTATCTCCAGTGAAAAACGGTTTGACTGTGGAAAACGTGCAAGCTGAATGGCTTGGCCCGCGTCTAAGCGGCAGCACCGCCGACGGCACGATTCACGAACGGATTGTTTCGTGCCGGGCGGTGAAAGCCTTCGCTTCATCACGAACATTTGAAGGACTACGCAACAATCAGCGGCCACACGGGCGTAGGCCATTCGGCCTCATCATCATCTCCATTCATCCACTCTAGAGATTCATCTCTCAGCTCCATCAGCAGCCTCCCCAGCTGATTCTTGCCGCGGAGCACGCCATCTTCTTCCAACACAGCACCCCAGAAACGATCCCTTCTGGATCTTTCAACAATCGGGCGATCCCCGGATTTTCTCAGCGAATTATAGAACCGCCCAAAATGCTGATCCAATTTCATCTGCAGGCACCACCGCATGATTTCAACCCGCACGGAATCCCAATCCTTTCTTGACTGCGCGCGACGACCTCCTTTCTTCGCCGCCATTTTGGCTGGCATCGCATGCAGGGCCTCCCTTATCTCACGCTGCCACTCAGGCTGATGAGGATATCGACAGGCTTGATAGAGGGCCTCGCTCGAGCCCCACTCAACTCCATCGACCAGCAACGGGTAACCGTTGTGCATGTTCGATAACCCACCAAACTCCTCCGCCACCTTGTAGAAAACAACACAATCCTTCTGCATCACACCGTCCCATTCCCAATCCACAGGCAATTCCCCCTCGAAAAGAAAAGTCAACTTGAAGAGCCAATTGAATTCGGCTCCCCTATATGTTGCAGGGGGGGGGGAGTGGTTAATATCGCCGGAGAATGAACATGTCGGCGTGCTATAGGTTGATGATGTCTACCTTGTGTGTAAACTTGCTCTTAGGCGGGAAGTGCTGGGTGGTGGAGTAATTTTACAAACGACAAGGGGTGCCGCTACAATTGAACAGATCGTACTCTTTGATCGTTGCCTCACTCCGCACAATCTGTGTGTGTGGCATGAAACGAAGAGTGGTTAACTGACCGAAGACAATCCAGGCATGTTTTTCATGGAATTGATTCGGCGATCTCTTGGGGGTGGACGTTGAGGCATACCGCACCATTGCAGCTAAGGCGTTGATGTTACGAGTTGCGGTTGCGAGGAAGCGCCGCGGAATGCTCAGATCACGTATGGCCGGGCGTGACAGTTAATCAGTCAATGTGGTCGCGTGTTGTGGAGGTCAGCTCCGGAACGAACCTCAAGTCCTGAAGACGGTGCAGACAGACCCAGAACAGCAAACAGGAGTTCAGCCATGACGCTGTCGATCAAGAGAGGACTTACCAAGTATTCAGCCTCTTCATCTCATCGGGATCTGCCGCGTCACCCAGAACTTCACTGGCGCGGCTTGCTGTTTCCTGACCACGGAGATGTGTACGGGAAGTTTCAGCCGACAGAGCAGCTACTTCCGCCAGTCGATCCCAATTCTCAACGGGGGGAATACAATCGCGGGTATGCGATCCTCTGCCACTGTAAGCCATTCTGCGATCGATCGCAGCCTTTCGGCAGCGAGAATCGCTATCCGGACATCCCTGATCGATGGGATCTTTACCTGTTGCTGCAACATCAATACGACGCTATCGCATTCACCGGCAAAACCGTCGGGGCGATCATTCGCCGAACCGAGCGAAGCAGCCCCAAAATTGAAGAACTTCAGCAGTGGGAGACAAATCCAAAAGGCGGTCGATACCGTCGGACACGAGTAAGATCACAACTGAAGAATCGACTTGGGCGATCACCGTACCCATGGGAAGTAGAACGGGCCCACGCCAAAAGCGCATTGAGGTATCTCAAATTGAAATGGACAGATAAGCCAAACCGCCGTCATCAGGAGTGGCCACATTGCCTGCACAAGCTTGGTCTGGAAACTGAGATTTCCAGAGACATTAAGCCCGCGCGACGTACATTCTACAAGTAGTTTCAAAACCTCTTGAGGATGATTGCGAGACAGACAAGTTTTGCAAATCCTTTGAACAGATGCGGGTAGAATTCGTGGCGAGTAATGAGCCTTAGATAGTTAAACAGCCAACCGATCGTTCGTTCGACGATCCAGTGGTGGCGGTAACGTCTAAGTCGGCGACCTTCCTGGCGAGGCTCCCTGAATGAAACGACCTGACGGCCGTATTTTGGAGACGAGGGCCGTCCAAGTGTGTCTACACCGCCAGCATTGCCGCGGGATTGATGCTGCACCAGCTCACCCGCTGGCTGCAGGGCATTCCCACGGACTCAGATATCATTGTAAATCTGCTCGGCATGGAAATGAGTATCAGCGGTTAGTTTTATCCTGCATATCTGCGACAACTCCTTCTTAATCTGCCTCACAGCCACGTCGCACGTGCGGCGTGGCTGCCGAGGCTTTTCTTTAGCTATCAGGACAACTCCGTGGATTTCGGCCTGTGGTCGCCGAACTGAGCGGGGGATTGATCACAGTCATGTAGTCTTACTTCCTGTTGGCCAAAGACTCAGCAGCCTGATTCAAAATCCCTCCAATATCCGGCCGCGTGTACTGTTCCAGTTTCTGGGCCTTGCTGGAATCACGGCTGGATTTGGCCTTCGTCATATTCGAACGATGCACTTCGTCGAACAGCGGCTCCGTCGGCAGCCCCGTGGCAACCGCATCGCCCAGCAGCACATACATCCGATCAGCCCATGCATCAGCAGCGGCGACAAGATCGCCTTCAACATGAGCTTCCAGCCATTCGGCGAGTTCCTCAATCGCCATCAGGGCACGTTTATTCAGATGGCTGCGAGGAGTATCCGTACGGCTGAAGGATTCAATCGTTCGTCGCAGAGTTTGTGCAAGAATGGCATCGCCTTCCGGTTCGCACAAAAGCAGTTCCGGGTGTGTGCGACAAACTTCGCCGATCTGCTGATGGAAGTCGGTGACGTGGTTGATTTGCTTTTCCAAAGTGCTTTTCTTTCAACAAATGGGAATGACCGGTCAACTTTGCCTCGATGGCCGCCCTGCCGGATCTACGCAGTCTGATTAAGGACGTTTTAACCGTCAATTTTTTCGTAGCAGAAGACGGCCTCGTATTCGGAAGGATTTGCATTGCTGCAACCGGCGGCCAAGTCTTTCCACACCAATTTGGTCTCATCGTCCCATGGCTTCATTCCCCTCAGCTTCACTCCGAGTCGTTTGAATGGCCCGAATGTGAGCTGCGGTTCTTCGGGCAAGTCAACGATCCGAACCTTCAATAGGTGGCCTTCACACTTGGTCTGAATCATCCAGGAATTCGCAGTTTCTTGGAGATTTCCGGGGTCGGTAATTCGAAGCGTGACGGTGCTGCCGTCTTTGACTTGGGTATCCCTAGATCGACTTGGGTGCAAATTGGCGGAGACGGACGATGCAGCCACCTGGCCGATATCGACCATCTCGATATCTGAATCAGCGAATGACGATTCAAACGCCGCCCGGGTCGTCGGACTCACGGGAGTCACCATATAGCCCGAGTGAGCATTCCCGACACACATGCTGCGTTCCCAGCCAAATCGCCAAAGCCATGCGGCAGTATAGGCCGCGACAATCGCATCCACACAGTCCTCATTGGCTTTGTCTTGCTCAAACGTCGGCTTGAGATAGCTGCAGATGTTTGTAATCGGGAAGTCGCACTCTGATAGCCCCCGAAGAAGCTGAATGAGCTGCTTCCAATCGTCAGGATTTCGTTTGTGAACCTTGTATTGCAACGTTAGATCGAGATCGAACAGCCCAATAATTGCGGGATGAGGATAGCATTCGAAAAAGAACTTTCCGTCAGAACAACCGGGCGTCGCCACCTGCTCCGGTGATTGGACATACCCTTTCTCATGGAGAGCATTTATGAGCTTCCAGATCCCGGCGTCCGGACCATAACAGGAAGTATTCGAGCGATTCGACGGATACGCTCCACACTTGAATTTTGACATCAGTGCTCTCGCGACGTTTCTTTCAACCGGACGCATTCCGGTTTCGTTGGGAACAACGAGCCCTTGATCGATGGCCAGAACATGCAACGAGGCGTCTGAGTACGTGCCACCTGAAAGCCGCGCCACTGCTTCCGGCCAACGCACAAGATCCGGTGGTGCTCCTAATTCGAGAGCAGGACTTGATTCGTTGGGCGAAAGCAACAAGTCGCAAATTGCACCCGAAACGCGACCTCCCCAGGCTGAATCGAACCCCGTAAAAATCGATCTACTCATTTTGATTTACTCAGAAGTTCCACCGAAAGATAATCTTCACAGACAAAGTCTCGATGCGGAATCATCATCGACCAATCGTCGGCAGGCTGATTCACAAAGTGAAGGCAGCGGAACCCCAGTCCAAAAGCAACCAGCCAGCGAGAATGCTCGCAGATTGACATGAGGTGTGTAATGACGCCGGGAACGTTTCGTTGGTTTGGGGGGCATTTTGGGCGAGTCCGTTACTAAATAGACTTGCGCGAATCTGGGTGGAATAGACAGCACTAGGAATCATACTCAAGGAGTGCATCCTTCGAAAGGAGTCCTAATGCGTCGTTCCCGGTTAATGTTAGATGTTCAGAAGAAGTTTCGTTCGCTTGCGAGTCGTCGAAAATCACGGCTTCGGCAACACGCTCAGTTTGATCACGAAGCGAAGTTTTGGCAACGCTGCCGAATCATTCTAAACCTGGTCAGAGGACATCGGCCCTGTGATATTCATTTGCATCTGGGTTGTTCGGTTAGTTCTGTGACCCGGATTAGCCGGGCCTTCCTTGTTGACGGCCTGGATGGTCTTGAAGACGGCCGCATTCACAACGGAACTCGAAAGATCAACGAGGCGGAAGAAGCATTTCTGTTGGAGTGTGCAACGAATTCGCCGCAGGATTATTCATGGGATCGGCCAACGTGGACGCTTGAACTCTTTGCTCTGGTCTTGAAAAACATGAAGGGCATCGTTGCCAGTACGTCAACACTGAGTCGGTCACCGTTTGCTCGGCCCACGAAACCGAACGCGGTCGTGCAGCCGGCCGCGATTGTGTGAAATGCGGAACGGCGTGAAAGGACGTGATGTTGACCGTCGTTCATGGCTGGATTCTCGAAGTGAAGCGAAAGGGGAATTGTCACTATCCGGGCGAACAGCATCGAACGCTTGGTGCAGGAGGCTCATTAAGTGCAGGAGGCAAGCTCAATTGGGGATGATTTCTCACGGCAGCCGTTTCGTCTGCAGGACCGTCACGCCGCCGTCGTATTGTGCCTCAATCATACGGCGTGCCTGAGCGGAATCGCGTGCGGTGACGGTGACGTAAGATGAGCTGCCGTGTAATCGAATTTTGACTTCAAACGTGTACATGGTCACGTCCTTTCTCGGACAAGGAAACACGCAGTCGGCTCTCAATCGAACATTTACTGTCTGGATAGAAGTGATGACGGACACATTCCGCCACACGAGTGCAAACGGGCTCGGCGTCAAAGCAAACTCCCACTTCGACATCCAGGCGATATCGAGCCATGTGGAAAATGCTGGCGACGCCAGTAATAAACAGCAGATCCCGCAGGAAGGCGGCATACGTGTTTCGCGGATCGACGACTTCAACGCTGAAGTGTCCGGAGTTCAATTCCGCCATTTCGGCAGCGATGGCATCGTGATCGACGGAACGATTGAGCTCCATGTGAGCACGTCGTCGACCAAACGGCATCGTCTGCATCGGGAAGGCAGGCAGTTCAACAGAAAAATGGACCTCAACGCTGGGGCACTTGGCGATCGGGACAAAGACAACTTTCAATTGTGACTCCGAAGTTGAGGGAATGAAAAACGAACAGGAACCGCGAAGCTTCATTAAATTCCTTCCGTAAGCTCCTTCAAAGCGTTTGCAAACTTGCAGCTCAGATACGCCGAATGGAGACGTTCCGGCACGCACAACCTGTCGATGTAGTTGTGTCGGAGTTCGTCTTCTGGTTTGACATAGCCACGCCACCAACTGTCGTAACAAATCGTCCCATCGATTGGTCGCAGATGACGAAGCTCCTGCAGCAATTGACGCATGTGACGCTTCAGCCAGGCGATTAGTTGTGCTGGCTCAAACACGCTTTGCCAGAGAATCGTGTACGTCTGGCCAAAGAATTCCGTGTCGGTACACCATTTCATACGGCGACATTGATCCACGTGGTTCGGGTGATCGTCGAACGCCAATTCGGGCGGCTCTTCGACCATTCCACCATCGCTTAATTGATGAGCACGTCGCCCAAACCGCTGCTCCGCCTTCTGCCACAGCAGTTCGTCAATGCCCAGAACTGGTTGAGGAATCAGGAGCCGGGCCTGCGGGTACGTGGTCGTCATGGCGATCAATGCGCCGTCGATATCATCGGTGCAGAACGGAGCAGAAGCGGCCGTTTGCAGACCGCCCATGTTGCGGATCACAAGAAAATGAGGAGCCGAAAACGAGGCGGCGAATGAAGAAGACGGCATCAAAGGCGAAGCTCCAAAGAGGGGACGCGAACAACGGAAAACGCAAGACAATCCAGATACCCGCTATGTGGCGCCACACGCCCATGGGTTAACTCTGGTCGCCGCTGTGCGGGGCGTTTTGGAGAAATTGAGACGCCGTCTCAGGGGATCACAGCATTCGTCCGGTCTTTTCGCTGAACAGCCAGAGTTTTCAGTCGTAGTCAAAGTTGCCACCGTTGCGGATCTTGAACACGTCAACTTCGGGTGCAATGTCTTTCAGTATTTCATCCTGGTCGTCAAAGTAGGTGCGAATGCCGTTGGCCTGAATAACGACAGCCTTCTCTTTGAACGTACTGACCAAAATGAGTTCATCGTAAGTCATTTTCAACTCCGC
>JBDONA010000948.1:0-2971 GCA_039831575.1 Fuerstiella sp.
GGGCAAACGAAAAACAGCGGACCGCAGTCAGGGATCCACCGCTCGTATTTTTAATGAAACCCGGCGACCGGCATCGGTTTTGCTCCCTGAGTTCATCACACGGCCGACAATCCTGAAACGTCGTCTCTAGGTAGCAGAGTCAATGGCCATTTATATTTTTAATGCTGTGGATGCTGTAGGACAGAGGTCCGAAGGAACCATGGAAGGTGCCTCTCGGCGATTCATTGTCCGACAGCTCCTCAAAAGCTCGCTGCATCCCACACGCGTCGAAGAAGCTGTCGTGGCAAAGCCGGGAACAAAGGCGATCGGCTCGGCAGCGGTTTCTGCAATGTATGGACGACTCGGAGAGCTGCTTGATGCCGGCGTCCCATTGGCTCAGGCGCTGAAGCTGGTGGCAGACATCACCTCAAACGAGAGTCTGCAACACGTGCTACGCACGTTACACCGCGACATAAATGACGGCATTGACCTGCCAACCGCTGCTGCACGCCATCCCGGGGTCTTCTCTCCCATGGCCGTTGCTGTTTTGCGTGCAAGTATGGCCGGAGGCTTCACAGCAGCGGCTTTGAAACAACTTGAGACCAGCATGCGGAAGACAATCGAAATGCGTAACCAGCTGATTGGAGCAATGCTTTATCCGACATTTCTGCTGGTGTCGGGTGCAGTCATGCTGCTTGCATTATTTCTATTCTTCATTCCTCGTTTCGAACCCATGTTCGCTTCGCTGAAAGAGGCAGACGAACTGCCTGTTATCACGACCCTCATGATGTCAACAAACGCATTTATCGAGACTCACCTGATGTCACTCGTCACGGGTTTAGTGGTGTCACTCTTTGTCGTGGTTACCATGCTGAGCCGGCCGGCCTGCCGTTTGGCTGTGCTGCGGTTCCTGATGAGGATCCCGAAAGTCGGTGAATTTATTGCTGTCGTTTCACTGTCACGGTTTTCACAACTTATTTCAACACTCTTGAAAAACGGAGTTATGTTAGACAAGGCACTGCAACTCTGCATCAACGCAACCGGTAATATACTGCTGAGAGAATTAGTGCGTGATGCAGCTGATCGCGTGTCTGAGGGGGAGACTCTGAGCTCACGATTCCGCAATGTTCCATGGGTTCCTCGCGAATTCAGCGAACTTCTGGTTGTGGGTGAACAAACTAACAGACTTTCAGAAACACTGGGTGACGTATCGGCATTCTATGAAAGACGAGTATCCGGCATAGTGAAGTCTGCATTGACACTTGTTGAGCCCATCCTGCTGGTGTGCATCGGCCTCATCGTTTCAGCGATGGTATTTGCTGTGGTACTGCCGATTCTTCGAGCTTCGAGTCTCGTTTGACTCATTACGCTCTTTGTGCCAGTTAATGGGGTTACTGTAGAAAGTTGTGTTTGAGGAGTGGTTGAAAGAGGCGGCGTATTTCGAGATGAATTGATCAAAGACCAAAGATCACAACTCATCACGAAAGGGACGCCACCCATGGTTCACAGTACCAAGACTTTGTCCACAGAAGCAACTTCGAGCCGCGACATTCAGGCTGCTCAGGGAGCTTCGGACGTTCTCACCGACATCCTTCGAGCGGGCGCTCAGAAGATGCTCAAAGCAGCCGTCGAACAGGAAGTGTCCGACTACATCAATGAACGCACCGACATTGTCGATGAGAACGGACATCGGCTTGTCGTTCGTAATGGTTCGCTCCCGGAACGTCAGATCCTCACAGGAGTCGGCCCGATCGCCGTCAGCCAGCCGCGAGTCCGTGACAAGCGATCACCTGCAAACCGCGAACTCTTCACTCCTGGCATCCTTCCCAAATACCTGCGCAAGACGAAATCCATTGAAGAACTGATTCCCTGGCTGTACCTCAAAGGCATCAGCACCAACGATTTCCCCGAGGCTCTGCAATCGCTGCTGGGAACCGAGGCGAAGGGATTGTCTGCGTCAACGGTCACGCGACTGAAGGCGGTCTGGGAAGACGAATATGCAGAATGGTCGAAGCGGTCCGTGGCGGGGAAACGGTACGTCTACATGTGGGCCGACGGCATCTACAGCAACGTTCGTTTCAACGACAACGAAGGCCGGACAAAGGATGAAAATCGTCAGTGTTTGCTGGTTTTGATGGGAGCAACAGCTGACGGCACCAAGGAACTCATTGCCGTTGTCGATGGTCATCGCGAGAGTGAATTGTCATGGAAGGAAGTGTTGCTCAGTCTCAAAGCAAGAGGGCTGATGCATGCTCCAAAACTGGCGATCGGCGATGGAGCACTCGGCTTCTGGAAGGCTTTGGAACAGGTCTTTCCGGGAACACGCATTCAGCGGTGTACGGTTCACAAGACGGCCAACGTGCTCAACTCACTGCCAAAGAGTATTCAGCCCCAGGCAAAAAGGATGCTACATGATATCTGGAAGGCGGCCACGAAAGACACAGCGGGACAGGCTTTTGATCTGTTCGTCAAGACCTTTGAAGCGAAGTACGAAAAGTCGGTGAAATGCCTGCAGAAGGACCGCGATGTGCTGCTGACGTTCTTCGATTTTCCCGCTGAGAACTGGTGTCACATTCGCACAACCAATCCGATCGAAAGCACGTTCGCCACGATCCGTCTGCGGCACCGCAAAACGAAAGGGAACGGCAGTGCGAAGGCCAGTCTGACAATGATGTTCAAGCTGGCTCAGAGCGCCTCGAAGGGGTGGCGCAAACTCCGCGGGCATCAGCACATCCCGGATCTCATTCGAGGAATCAAATTCATCGACGGAGTCAGTGAGAATCAACTCGAGGATGACGACCGCAAACCTTCACAGACCCGTACAATTCAAACCGAAATCGTCGCCTGAACAACTTTCTTCAAACACAACATTTGCCACTAACCCAAGCTGCGTCTGTTCCCGGTTAATGCGTTCGGTGTAGAAGCATTCTCGCTGGGGAGACTTGTGGACTGCGCGAACATGCAGCATCGCCTGCGCAGCGGGCAGGCTCCA
>JBDONA010001005.1:0-13245 GCA_039831575.1 Fuerstiella sp.
CCGACTCCGTCTAATATTTTGAAGTTCATTATGTATTCTTACAGCGTTTCACGCTGCCTTGTGGCCGCGAAGAACGCGTTTCAATTGCAGTTTTGTTGCTCCCACAAGCCAGAACGGTTCACGACAATAAGTAAACTGCTCTACAGCGAATTTCGCTGACTCATGGCCGCGGTTCACGTGTTTTGTTAGCAGAACGGCTGCCCCCCGCGAGCCAGAAGCGGTTCCGTCGTTTTGTAAACTACTCTAGTCCTTGCTGGTGACGCATACGACTCGAAATCCGATCAGCCGGTATTGGGTGGCTGGCATTGCTCGATACCGATAGGCTGCGCGGCAGGCCCGGGCATCATCCACCCAGCTTCCGCCCCGAGCCACCATGTAGAATCCCTTGAAGCTGGTGGCGACCACGCCCACGGGAGGTCCCAAAGGATTTTCCTCCGAACTGTTATCGTAATATTCCGGATCGTAAAAATCGGAACACCATTCCGAAACGTTGCCGTGCATGTCGTACAGTCCGAATGCATTGGGTTTGTAAGAGCCGACCTTCGCCGTCTTTCGCAGATAACGTCCTTTCTGCACGTCACCGTAGGGATAATTGCCGTTAAAGTTCGCCTGTGCGGAGGCCAGCGAATCGCCCGTGTGAAACACGGTCCGCGAACCGGCACGGCAGGCATATTCCCACTCGGCCTCAGTCGGCAACCGGTATTTGCGGCCGGCAGCCTTTTCCTGGGGCTTTGCAGACAGCTTTTGGCAGAACAGGACGGCATTCTTCCACTCCACGTTTTCCATGGGATGGCCCGAGCTGCCGCCGCGCTCATTCTTGAACGCGGCACGGTTTCGAAAATCCGGCAGGTCCTTCATTATCCCAATATATTCCGCCTGCGTCACCTCATAGACGCCCATGTTAATCGGGCGAGTGATGGTGACCTCGTGACGGGATTCGCGGACGTCTCGTTCCGCTTCCTTGCGCGGGGATCCCATCATGAACGTGCCGGCCGGAATGTGGGCCAGCTTCATCCCGATCGAATTGGTGACAACCTGCGTCTGCCCTTGTGCGAACGCTGAGGCCGATGTGGCCCAGACTGCGAGAGTCAGAATGCAGACTGAGGTCGGATTGATACGCGTCGATCTCATTTCATACTCTCAGAATTTGTAACCAGGAAGTGAGGCGACGTCCTTGCGAAGGATATGCTGCTGATCCTCCAGGATGCTGTGCGCGGGCTTCCGTTCGCGCAGTACGTGAAGTGCTGATCCATCGAAGGCAACCTCTGCCGGAAGCGGACTGCCATGAAACATCGCCGGCGACGACCACACGCCATACGCACCAGCGTTGGCAAAAGCCAGGACGTCTCCGAGTGCAGGCGGCGGTATCAGGCTGGATTCTGCCAGGACGTCGTCCGGCAGGCTGAGGCACCCCCAGACATCGGTCGGCGTCAGCGAGTCCGTCGTGCCATTCAGAACAACAGGCGGATTGGCGTCGGTCCGCAGCTTGAGGCCACACATATCCGCCCGCTGGTGAACTCCACCGTCGACTACGACGGCGGGACGTCCCTGACCTGTTTGATGACCGACCACGGAAGTCAAATACCACCCGCCCTGTGCGACCAGATAGCGGCCCAGTTCGAGCACAAAACGAGCCGGCGCGGCACGGTCCACCAACCGAGCCAATGCTGCGCCGATGGCCGCCATGTCGATTTCCTTTTCCTGTGGGGAATAGGGTATGCCGAATCCTCCGCCAAGGTTGACCAGCGCAGCCGTGATCCCGAGTGTTTGAGCAGCTTTGAGCGACAAATCCACCGAACGGGTGAGGTGGTCGATGACCTTTTCCGTTTCCAGAATCTGCGATCCGGCGAAAACGTGAAATCCCATCACGTTGAGGTCACTGTCCGCGAGTTCCTGCCGACATGCTGCCACGTCTTCGCTGGTGAAGCCAAATCGCGAATCGCATCCCGCGCGAACGACGGCACAGGAACCAAAGTCCGGCCGCAGCCTCAACACGACCGGATTGCGCAAGCCGATTTCAGAAAGCGCCCGGAACTCGCACAGAGAGTCAATTGAGACGATGGCCCTGGGCGTGTCCAGCAGCTGTGAGATTGTTTCCGGCAGCTTGAACGGCCCCGCGACGAAGATCTTTTCCTGCGAAAACCCGGATTCAATCGCGGTCGCCAGTTCGCCAGCGGACGCCACATCCGTTCCGATGCCGCATTCCTGAAACAGATCACAAATCCCCAGCGAAGCGTTGGCCTTCAGTGAGTAGAGAATCTCGACCTCGCCCGGTAGTTGCGTCTGCAGTTTCTCAACCTGAACCCGCATCCGTGGCAGATCAAACGCGTAGGTAGGCGTGCCGTATCGTCGCACGATCTCTAACAGCGTCCTGACCGTTTGGTCCGGTGGTGCGAGTGGTGTCGGGTGATCGTTCATTGCGAAACTTGTGAATCTCCAACTACTGCTGTGTCAAAACCCCAGCTGGAAAAGGGGGTCACGTACCAAAAATGCAAAGCACCCTTCGCGCCGTTCCGGTTTTTGGTACCTGACCCCGTTTTCCTGGCCGCCGAGAGGAACTCGACGGCGTATTACATTCTCCAATTCCATGTCCAGAACCCGATCACGAACAGTGTCGACAGCCACGTGATCGCTGTTGTCACCCGGTTGCCCCGTTTGAGAACGTACAGCACGTAGTGCGCCCGTCCCAGGAACAGTGCTGTTACGCCAATTAATACCGGCGACAACCATTGCGCCGCTGTGGCTGCTGTGCCCCCTGCTAACCCGAGCAGAGAAAGTGTGGCTGCAGCAGTTCAGTTTGGTACCGTTGCCGCAGCGCCCAACGAGGCGCCAAGGAGGCCGGAAATTCTGTTTTTCTGAGTCATTCATCTTCCTTTTCGACAGCTGTAAACTGTGTGACCATCAGCCGCGGCCGCGCTGTCGCCGGACGGCTTAACACACCAGGCCATCGCCCAACCCAGCGGTCCACGTACCCTGTAACGCTCAGCCTCTTTTCTCCACGGGCAACTGCCTGTTGCAGCGCCCTGAGAGCACCGGCCCTGGCGTCGTCCGGTTTGGCTCGTACGTCGTTGACCAGCACGAATTGCAGATCCGAATCGTCTATGTGCAGGATGCTTTCGTTGCCGCTGCGGGAAACGGTTCCCACGGCATTCACCTCAAGGCAGATGACGCCGCTGCTGGTGCCACCGGAAAGCCGCGTCGCCCAGAAGCTTTCGTGCATCTTCTGCAGATCGACCAGCCTGCCTTTCTTGGCGCGGAACGTCACCGTCGCGAGGTCATACTTATTCTTGACATTGAATCTTTTGAAGACCACAGTATCGTCGTCCACGTCATACAGACGTGCAATGGCGCCACGCGCCACTCCTGCTCATCAGTGCATTTCTGCTCCGGTCACGGTCATGACGCCACGTTTTACCTGAGCGTTGGCAGTTGAAACAGCGGCCAGTGAAAGCACGAAGACTGCGAAATAGCGATTTGTCATTGCTTGTTCCTCTCAGAAAAAATGGCGGGAAGCCGGACTTGCGGCCCCGTTACTTATCATAGTCGCCCACGATGGAATTGTTCCAGCTGGTGATTGGCATTGGCAATTACCTTCAAGCTGTCGATCACCCGGGCCAATTGCGCGCCATGAATGACGAAGTACAATTGGTCGTCCGCGATGTCGGTGTAAACACGGTTGCCGATACACCCCATGTTGGTCGCACTGCCTCCCGATTCGATCACGGCCGGTATGGCTGCGCACGTGGGTCGCCCCACCATTGACGACAGGCAGTCAATTCCCGCGGAATGAATGGCTTCGGCCAACACCATCAACTGCCGTGCATTCCCGCAGACCAGCACAACGTCCGGTGCAACGTCGGCATCTGAAAGTGGAGCGTAGATCACAACACCAAACGGTTCCTTGCGGCGCGGTATCTGCGCCACTTCCTGCATGTCGATGTATTCCAACTGGACCATCGTCCCCACCAGCCCCTCCAGTTCCTTCGATGTCTCTGGCGGCAGATCGACTCCGTGTGTATGCGCCCCTATCGGACACCCGTAGTGATCCGAGGCCTGGGTATAAAACGTCCGGCCTTCGCCCGCGAATTTCCAATATGTGCAACCCGACGGCGCGACTGTGTCAATCCTTGCGACGCCCTCTGGTGCAGTCTCACGAAACGTGACCGCCACTGGGCACCTTTCCAGACCCAGCAGTTCATTCAGCTGTGTCGCCGACATCATTTGGTCCTTTCATTTGTCTGGCGTTGCGGCACGGTCGACGGCTGACTTTCATCTGCTGGCTCTTCCGGGCGCGTCGCAGCAGACGGGTCCGGGGAACAACCTGCACTCGGGGGCGCCACTCGAAGGGCCGTTCCACCTGCTGCGGCTTTGTTGATAGGGTCCAACTGACCCTCGGTTGGCTCTGCTCAGCAGAACCATGTTTCTGTCAGCCTGGCTGTGCGGTTTCGATCGGGCGGCAGGGAACCAACGGCGTCTGATGGATTCCGACCGTGCGCCAGTTCCAGCACGCGGAAGAAGGTGGACGCCGGATCCATGCCGGACTGCGAGTCGCGTTCCACGAGCTGCAGGACTTCTTTGTGTAAGGCGTCCATCGCCGGATCAGGATGCTGCCATCGATACGTAAACGCCGCTTCATCAAGTTCACCGCGATACGGCAATGTGCGCGGATGGTCGGCCAGCCACGAGCCCGGCGGAATCAGCAGACGAACCGCGAATTGCACCGGGTCGATATGGTCGATCAGTGAGTTCGCTTCGACAAAGTGCAGGACTTCACAATAGTCTTCCAGCGTCGTCCACGGTGTAAACGCAACCCACGTGGGACGCAGCGGAATACCGGCATCTCGGCAGACACCCAGCGCCGATTCCACATCCGCGCGTGTGTGCCGTTTATCCAGGATTTCCAGCACTGTGTTGCTGAGCGATTCGACGGCGGTGATGATGAACAGGCAGCCAGCGTCGGCAAACTCCGGTAAGTGCTCGCCGCGATGGAGTAGATGCTCAATCTTCGCGGTGAAGTCGAACGTCAACGTCGGAAACTCTTCGTGCATTGCCCGCACCACGGCAATCGAATGATTGGGACCGTTCAGGAAATCCGGATCGCCGAACGTGATGTGCGTCGCGCCGGCACGAACCTGCTGACGAATATCCTCCAGAACGACATCCTGAGGCAGGATAAAAAATCGTCCTTCATAAACCGGCGGGATTGGACAATGCGTGCACAGGTGCAGACAACCACGGCTCGCTTCCACGTAGCCTGCCGTACGGCAGTTTCCGTTCTCCTCTAACTTGGCGTAGTTGTCCAGAATCGGCAACGCGTCCCGCGCTGGCACAGCGAATGACAATCGTTCCAGATGTGGCTTCGCTGCGCTGTCGGAACGGGCGACAGCACCAATCCTGTCGTTGGATTCCGACTCCAGCGATTCCACCAGCTCGACCAATGGTGCTTCGTACTCGCCACCAATACACGAATCCGCTCCATTCTGGAGCAGGTATTCCGAATTCAGCGCTGCATACAGGCCGTAGCAACAGATATGGCAGTCCGGATTGATTTCTCGAATGCGCTCAATGACCTTCACACCCATCCGCAGGGCCGTATGCATGGGAACGGAAATGCCCACAAAGCGCGCCTGGGCGGCTTTATCTTCGTCGAATGATTCCACGGCAATGTCGGTTGCCTGGGGGAAATAGCCGGCGCGCTTCAGAAAACCGAGCGGCAACGCGACGCCGAGTGGTTGATGCCCAAGCTCGTAACATGAGATAAGCAGGATCTCACCTGGTGATTTCAAGTGCATAAGTCATCTCCTCGCCGAGTGCCGTATTCCGAGGGCCAAATCGCCTCGACATTGGCAAACTTCAACATCAATTATTCCATCCAGAGACGTGCAACGCAACCATGGTTTACGGGCTCAGCAGAGTCATCGCTGATGAATCTGGAATATGGCCTCAAATATAGAACGGGATAACGTTACATCTTCAATGATTGTCGCCGAATCAATGAACAATAGTCGGGACTGTACATGGACTTCATCACCGAGATCCGGCTAAGTTATGCGCAATCACCGAATGGCTGGGCGACAATGCGGTGATGAACGACGTTACGGTCGTCGTGTGGTCGATTTGGCTTGTTTCTTGATCATTGATGATTGTGGCTATGAGTGACGGAGTGGATACAGCAGGAACGCATTCGTTGCCCGAGAGGTCCGCGTTGGTCGTGGGTGTTACCGGGATCCAGGGGCACACGCTTGCCATGCAACTCATTCAGCATGGCTGGAACGTCACTGGGCTGGCGCGTCGAAAGAATATCGATCTGCCTGGCGTGACTGGCGTGTCGGTCGACCTGACCTCGCGCGATGCTGTGCAGGCGGCGCTCCATGGCGTTTGTCCCACACACATCTTCTTCAACTGCTGGTCTCGGCAGGCGACTGAGACACAGAACTGTGTCGTCAACGGCGCGATGCTGAGAAATCTTCTGGAGGCAGTGGAGCATGGTCCCCAACTTCAGCACGTCGCTTTGGTCACTGGGTTGAAGCACTATATGGGCCCCTTCGAAGCCTACGCTCTGAATAAACCGGACACTCCGTTCCGCGAAGAACAGGAGCGGCTGCCGTACGAAAACTTCTATTACACTCAGGAAGACGTCCTGTTCGAAGCGGCGGCTCGGAGTGGTTTCAACTGGAGCGTTCACCGTCCGCACACGGTCATTGGCTGGGCTATCGGCAACGCCATGAACATGGGCCTGACTCTGGCCGTGTATGGGACGATCTGTCGCGAGACGGGTCGCGCCTTCGTGTTTCCGGGTTCTCCGGAACAATATGAAGCGGCGACTGACGTCACTGACGCCCGTATCCTGGCTCGGCAGCTTGAGTGGGCGGCGACGGAATCGGCCGCTGCGAATCAAGCTTTCAATACTGTCAATGGTGACATCTTCCGCTGGCGACGGATGTGGAAGATTGTGGCCGCAGGACTGGGTGTCGAGGCTGCGGATTATCCAGGAAAGCCGACGCCCCTTGGGGAGCAGATGGCAGACGTGGGACCGATCTGGGATCGCATCGTGGCGAAATACGACTTGCAGCCATACCCGGTTGAGACCCTGGCTTCCTGGTGGCACTCGGACGCCGACCTGGGACGGACCATCGAAGCTTTCACCGATATGTCAAAGAGTCGTCGTGTAGGATTTCTCGACTATCAAGAGACCTCCAACTCGTTTCTCGACCTGTTCGATCGTCTGCGCGGCGAACGCATTATCCCGTCTTACGAGTGAACTTCGGGGAAGCGCACGAAACATGAATTCTTAGCGAAAATTGTGTTCCGCCTGACAACTCGGTGCCGGTCACACAGGCCGCAAACGACGCGTTTCCAGGCCCGCTATCCTGCTTCTTCGGAGAGAGTCGACGAAGACTTGATGGACTGACCAGCCAGGCCTGGTGTTTAAGCGTGACACCGTCCCCGGCGAGCCGTAAACTGATTTGTGCCGTTCGACGAGCGTCGAGCGAATTCGGGTCTCATTTGAGTCGAGCGATGTCCAAACCTCGTGTACCGTTGGCGACGCATGACTTCGCGTCCGGCGAAGTCGACGCGGTCTTTGAATTCTTGAAACGCATGCGCAGCGAGATGCGGATATTGCAGAAGGTGCGCGCCTGGAAGGACCGCTTCGAGATCTTTGACATCAACGGCGACACGTTCGAGGTCCGTGGTATCGGCTATCCGGACAATGACGTCAAAGCGCTGCTCGACAAAGTCAACGCGAATTACAAACCGGAAACGATCCACGACGTCATTGACGCGGACTTCAAGGAATTCAAAACCGGTCGCCGCTATGCCTGGGCCGGCGATCGCGTGATGTAACTCGTAACGCCCGGTACTTCTCGGGAGTGGTTCCGGTATGATTATCCGGAGTCCATACGACTGCCGCAATCAGCGACATCTGCGGGAGGACCAGCCAGGAACGCCGAGGTAAACTCAGCCCAACCGCGAGTCCGCTGTGACATCTCTTCCGACGTCATTTGACTCGCAAATCAGTGGAAATTCCAGATTTGTGAGGTTTTTTGAGGGATTTCGATGTGAAGCGGACACTACCTGATAGGAGCTGTATTCTTGGACTTAACCGACGCAATAAATCGATTTCGCGGACCACTCATGGGGCGTTCCTCCAATCGATGCGACGGAAATTGCGCAAGACAGCTTCGCCGACGCCTACCTGAACCGGGATGCCTGCCGCGGTGATTGGGAAGACCGCGAGACCTTCGGGCGTTGGCTGCGTGGTGTCGCCCGAAACAGGTATCGAAACTGGCGTAGAAGCTGGATGAGACGTGAGCGGCGAGTCGTCTCCGCTGATCCGACGATCCTGGATGAGACAATAGGGGAAGGCCAGCAGGAGGAAGATCAGCGAATCGTGCGCCTGCGAACGTCTATTGAACAGCTGCCACGAAAGCAGCGGCAAGTCGTCATGATGCACTATCTGGAAGAAACGTCGGTCAAGGAGGTGGCCGCATTGTTGTCCGTATCTGTGAAAACGGTGGAGGGACGATTGTACCAGGCAAGGCGGGCGTTGAAACGAATGATGGACGATTCGTCATCGGCAAGTATCGGAAAGGCGCTGCTGCTATGAACCAAAAGGATCAAGGCAAACTGATCGACGAAGACGAGCTGCGAGCGGCGTTGCGGCCGCTTCGCGTGGATCCTGACGCATTCGAGCAGGAAGTGCGCCGGCGAATGGAAGCCCTGGAAGCTGAGACAACGATTCGATTGCGATCCGCGGACGTTGGCGGCGACGGGAGTCGCGATGCGAAGTTTGAAAATTCCGGTTGGTCGGGCGTTGCTGCGTCGGTGATTCCACTAAATGTGCTGGGGAAGGGAACCAGCGGAACCGGAACGATCACCGCTTCGATCGGACAAACCTCATTGAGTCAGCTGTCACTGGGCCAGAAAATTGTCGCCCTGGCGGCCGTCCCGGCCATTACGATTCTCCTGATGATCAGCGCGACCGTGTGGGCATGCGTCCGCATCCGCAAAAACACAATTCGGACAACAGTCGGACAGTGTCAGTCAGGAACAATTAACGACAGAGCTGAATGGTTGGTGGAAGCAATTCAGTTTGCTGATTGTGGCGTTTGCCACGCTGTCGGTTGTGCTGATGTTCGTCGGATTCGTGGTCCCGGTCTTTGTCATCCTGCTGATTTCCGAAATCACGATGGTCTCGCTGATCACGCGACTCGGTCGACACCAAATGATTGACCGGAAGGCGATTGCCGGGTGTCTGGCACCCGCGCTGATAATCCTTGCTCAGCTCATGCAAATTTTCGGCATGTCGGGGAGATGCGTCATTTTCTGGATCAGGGACTGCTGCAAGCCGTCTTGATGGGTGGCGGATTTCTGCTGCTGATGCTGATACGGCCGCCGGCACGCGTTGGAGGATTGACTCTGACCCTGGGCTTGATCGCTGCCGGTGTGCTGATGGTCGGCTGGTTTTCTCGCTCGGCCTGGGATCCCGTTTCGACTCGTGCGATGAAGGCGTATGTCGAATCATTCGACGACGCTCCGTTCTCGTTCGCAAGTTGGCGTCATTGGAAAACACCTGCGCTGTGGTTGCAGGAATCGAACGTCCAACTCGACTTGACAAAGCCGCGCGCGTTGTTGATGAAAGAAATGGAAGGAGACCCGCACGCCCGTACATTGCGTTTCGCATTGGAAACCGGACTGCCGGAAGCAAAGGACCTGAGTCGTCTTCAAGACTTGAATCCGCTTGGAGAAAGGGTTTTCGCGTCATCTGAACAAGGAAAACCGTTTAGATCCATTCAGGGTGACGACAACTATGCGATTCGTGCGATCGCACTTCGCGGTGACCTGACCGACAGCGATCGAGACTTTCTGGCCGAACGGCTGGCGGCGACGTTTGAGAAAATTGTTACGGACAATTACGGAGACCTGGTGGAGCTGTTGTCTGTCGCAAATCTTGCCAGTTCGATCGACCGGCCGCTGGACAAGGAAGTACATCGTGTGACGGTTCACCGAATGCTTGTCGAGTTTCAACGATCGCAGGGGCGATTCGGCACGCGGCGAGGTGGGTTTGCCGTCGGTCGGAAGCTGGACTTTAGCAATGCGGATGCGACGGCGGCAGCGATCGAGCTGATGCAGTATTACGGCGTGCCCGATGATGGGAACATTGCGGCTCTGCGATCGTACCTGCGGCCGACGATGAATGATCATTGGCTGATCAATCAATCCGCCACTCGCGTCGCAAGTTTACAGCGGCTGGAAAGATTGCCGGAAGTGAAACCTCTCACTTTCCGGGACTTCCTGCGGTACGAACAGAATTTGATTATGGCGATGTTGTTCGTGATTCTGTGCGTTGTAGCCACGCTGGGTTCCCCAAGACTGCGGTCCAGGTAAGACACCGTCAGTACTGCGTATTACGCTGATGTGTGCCGGTTTCAGCAATACGACGAACATGGTCTCGACGATGAGCTGGCGAGTGGACAAAGTCGACCAGCACGGTTCAGCGCAGGTCGAACAGAAGATCCAACAGGTCAGGATGACGATGAATCTGTCGGGCATGATGAAGCCCGATACGTTGAGCCGCATCACACTGCAATGGTTGACCCGTTTCGTAAAGCTCCGCGTCGAACAGGGGCGTGCAAAGTCAACCATTGATGGTGATCTGCGACAGTTGAAGGCTGCATTAAACTGGGCCAAGAAACAGGGGTACCTGAAGTACGTCCCGGACTTCCCAGTACAGAAGAACGTCCGGAAGGTGAAACAGATGAAGGGACGACCAGTCGTCGCCGAAGAATTTGACCGCATTCTGGATGCAGTGGACATCCTGCATGAGCAGCAGCGAGAATCGATCCGATTCCTCCTGTGGGGCCTTTGGTGGTCCGGTCTGCGAATCGGCGAAGCCCTCATTTTAACGTGGGACCAATGGGCCGACGGCATCCGCGTCGATACAACTGGTGAATTCGTTGTGTTGCTGATCAGCGCCGAAGATGAGAAGGGTGGAAAGGACCGTGAGTACCCGATCGCCCCAGAGTTTGAAGAATTTCTGCTCAGTGTTCCGAAGTGTGAGCGCAAAGGTTACGTCTTTAATCCGCTTCTAAGCCGTGGTGTCAGCCGACGGGGCGATAGTGTGGGGAAGGTGCTGACGAGAATCGGTGAAGCGGCCGGAGTGAAGGTTGACGAGATCCGCAAATCTGTCGGTAAGGGGAAGCGGAAGAAGGTGACGCCCGTATATGCGTCAGCGCATGACTTCCGCCGGGCATTCGGTACTCGGTGGGCACAACGAGTGAAGCCGATGGTTCTGCGTGAGTTGATGCGCCATGCGAGCGTTGCAACTACGGAGGCGTACTACGTCGGGTTTGAGGCACAGGAAACACCGCGACACCTTCGCTCAGTCATGCAGGCGGCGACCCCCAGACCGATTTCGGACGAAAAAGGTGAATTGGAGGGTGAATTAGCGAATTAACGGCGAGGCTGTGTGGCAATCCGACCAATAAAAACACAGTACGCCCGATAGGATTCGAACCTATGACCTGCGGATTAGAAGTCCGCTGCTCTATCCAGCTGAGCTACGGGCGCTTGATGTTTCCTTGTGGTTTTATACACTTGTGCACACCTTACCGCACACCTATCGTGTCAAAAAGCCCGGAGAACAAACAAAATGCCCACATCGGCAAAGTCTGTTCGGAGGAAGCCTAACAAGCCCCATCCTGATTTTCCACTTTTCGCCCACACCCGAGGTTACTGGTGCAAGAAGATCAAAGGCAAGCAATGGAACTTCGGACCGTGGGTTGATCCGGAAGCCGCCCTTCAGAAGTACCTGGACGAAAAGGACATCATCCTGGCCGGTCGTGACCCCCGCGCCGTGGGCGCTGCTGCCAACGGAGAGGGCCTGACGGTACAGGACGCCTGCAATTACTTCCTGACCGCCAAAGAAGCTGACACAGCCGCTGGCAGGTTGACCCAGCGAACATTCAAAGAATACCTGGATGAGTGCAAATTAATCTGTGCGGCGCTGGGCAAAATCACCCACGTTGAGTCACTGACCCCGCAGGACTTTCAGCTATTGCGGAAGTCCTATCCGAAATCGTGGGGAATTAGGACAGTTGATGGACACATCACCCGTTCCAAAACGGTCTTCAAGTATGTGTTCGAAGACGGGATGCTTGACCGTCCGGTGAACTTTGGAAACGGCTTCAAGAAGGCGCCGAAAAAACAACACGACCGAATTCGGCAGCAGAAGAAGGCTGCTCGGGGAACGCTTGAGTATAGTAGGGAGGACGTCCACCTCATCCTAAACAACACATCCGGCTGGCGGAAAGCCTGCGCGCTGCTCGGCATCCAGGCTGGATTTGGGAATGAGGACTGTGCACGCCTGACGGTCAATGTGATCAACTTCGATACTGGGTGGATCGATTATGGCCGTGGGAAGACGGGAGAGGACCGTCGGTTTCCAATGTGGCCGGAGACAGCGGCTGCCATTAGAGAGGCCATGTCAAAGCGACCTGTTCCGAAGAACGGGGAACATGAAGACCTGTGTTTCCTAACATCCCACGGATTTCCCCTGAAGCACGAGCGACTCAATGATGATGGCAGCTTCAATCTGACCGACAACGTCGGTCTGAGTTTCGGAAAGCTGCTCAGGAAGTTGAAGATTCACCGTCCGGACTTGAGCTTCTATTCGCTGCGGAGAACGTTCGCCACAGTCGCCCAGGATGCGGGTGACGCGGAAGCCAAGAACTACGTCATGGGGCATTCAGATAGCAGTATGCCGGGGCTGTATCGGCAACGGATGAGTTCCCAGCGGATTGAGGAAGTCGTTGAATTCGTTCGGAATTGGTTGTTCGGAGCAGACGTATGACTATTGGGGAAGTTCGCCAACTGGGAGTGCGACGGTTGTTAGAAAGCCAATCCGGCTGATGAGGAGGTGAAACGATGAACCTAAGGGAAAAAGAACTGCAACGAATTGACCCCGAACTCAGACCGATCCTTACGATGTTGTTTAACAACGATCCCCTGCAAAAAGCGTTCGGAGTGAGTTCATTTGAGGAGTGGTATTTCGCCCTGAACGACCTTCAGCGCGAGGAGTTCGTGGCGACGACCAATGGGGGCGATCCGTCGGTCGTTGGCGTCCTGATGGTCGAGAAAGACGGCACGTATTACATCGTGGACGTGATTACGTTCCAGAAGCGGCACGCTGACCGGGATCAGATCATAGAGCGAGTAGCTAAAGCGGACGCAGCAAAGTTCGAC
>JBDONA010000225.1:0-2968 GCA_039831575.1 Fuerstiella sp.
ACGTAGCAGAAGCCGTCTGGCTGGCAGCTGCAACTGACACTTCGGAACAGATGCAGGAGTAAACTGACACTTTGACTGACACTTCAGTCAGCAGCCACTCGTTCGCCAGTAAAAGCACTACACCTGGAAGAATTCAAACCTCTGCCGAAACCGCCGCGTTTCTTGACATTCTGCGTCGCCAGTGGAGAGATGGTGGAGGATCGATGGAAAACCTGATGTCGGCGATGACTCTCTTGCTTGCCGAAATATCCGAGCAGAGAACCGAATCAGATGGATGAGCTACTGCTGGACTTCATCATCTTCGAGCTATCACTCGGCCAACAGACTGAAATCGTATGCCCCTCTTGTGAGATGGAGTATCTATTGCTCGACACAGTGGAAGATGAGTACCGCTGTGAGCAGTGTGGTAGTACGTTCATTGACTCAGACACTGAGGACGAATGATCGATCTGGGCCTTATGAGAGAGGATAGGGTGCCCGGGGTTTTTAGTTCTCCTCAAAAGCTACACGGATGATCTCTCATCGCTGGGGTGGTCCAGACATCAGATTGGACTGTAGCCGGGTGAGTTAAGGACAGAACTCATAGTGTGGAGCCTACGTGTTCACTCTGGTTTAGAAGAAGGGTGGAATACTTTTTACGGAAGGCGATGTGTATTCAGAATTGCGGAAGGGCGTTGATCTGGGGCTGTGGCTGGGTGTCAGTGTGCCGGACCAGTCGGACGCAGTTGCCCGTTGGTTTATTCCTCACTGGCGGCGTTGTTCCCATTCGGAGCGTCTTCTGTGTCCTGGACTTCGCGTTCCTGGTTTTCGTTGTATGTTGAGATGGCTTCGGTGAACCGGATGGCAAACGCCACGTCGAATGAAACTTCCGTAACAATTAGGGTTAGCCCAGCAACGACCTGAACGAGAAACATCTTTTTTGTGGCATGCCATTCCGTAGCCACAAAGTAAAGAATGTAGAAGGGGACAAATAGACATAGAAGGCCTGTCAAACCACTTTCAGCGAAAGCGAGAGACAAGATCTTCCAGCAACAAATAAACGCGACAAATCCAGCGACGGCACCGATCAGCATCCACATGATTCCCCCAATGCGAAGATGCATCATCGACGTCAGAAAAACGAGCACAGCGGCCGCAACAGGAACGACAAACCACAGCATCGGGTTCTCAAGGTCCCACTTCCTGTCCGGGGCCGCGACCGATTTGCTGCCCGTTCGTTTTTTCTTTCGCCGACGTGGCAAAGGTTGCGTCCCGGTCGCTACGTCGTCTCCATACGCATCATCACCTGACGGTGCGTCTCCATACGCAGCTGCATCGAAATTCAGAAGTTCTTCTTCGTCGGTCTTGGGGACGGGAACTTTTATGGGAACTCCACACTTGCGACATTTGACGCGTCGACCAGCAGCCGCATCTTTGACACTAAACTTAGCTTCACATTTTCCGCATTTGATTTTGATAGCCATAATGACCTTTGAACGGTTTTCAAGAAGATGTGGTCGAGGAACTCGCGGGAAAGTGACTCTCGATAGGGACAGACTTGGCGATCCTATTCCGCCAACAACGAAGTAGCCGACGATTCAGATCAAAGAGATATGCGGTGGCCGTGCGACGGCTGTCCTGAACGCCCCGTGGAGCCAGTCTACAGAATTGACAGCGTCTATCAACGCGGTCCCTGCTGGCGGATGAGCAGGTCACCTTGGTGGAAAAGCGTACGTTGAGTTACCTCATACAAAGGTAGTTGTGCCTATTACCTCTTAAATTTTCGTGACCAGTATAGGCGAGTCCCCTGCCAGGATTTCCACAACGGGAACGGCAGCTTCGGAAACAACGGGCGGTTGTTCTGTGCAGCCAGCAGCATCAGGAATATGAGCGGAAGATTCTTCATGGTCTGCATTTGTTATTTGCCTCCTGCTAGTTGTCTGCCGGTTTCGATGGAGGCCTGGCCGATCTCAATGGACTGCTTACCCTGCATTTCGGCAGAGCCGCCTTAATCTCTGCCCGTCCCGTATTCGTAATCTGCGTGCTGCTGAACATGAGTAGTTTCAGGCTGGTTAGACCTTTCAAGTGCACCACCCCCGCATCCGTGATCTGTGTGCCGGTGAGGATGAGTGATGTAAGACTGGTCAGGCCTTTCACGTGCACAAGCCCAGCGTCGGTTATCTGCGTGTCGCCGAGGTCGAGTCTCGTCAGACTGGGCAGGTCCTTTAGGTGTTCGAGCCCGACATCAGTGACAAGAGTGCCGTCGAGATCGAGTGATGTCAGACTGGTCAGACCCTTTAGGTGCTCCAGACCCGCGTCCGTCATCTTTGTGTATTCGAGGTCGAGTTCTGTCAGGCTGGTCAGACCGTTCAGGTGAACCAATCCCGCACCCGTGATTTGTGAGTGTGCGAGGTCGAGTTCTGTCAGGCTGGTCAGACCTTTCAGCTGCTCCAGTCCTGCATCAGTGATTGGTGAGTTGCCGAGGTCGAGTGATGTCAGACTGGTCAGGCCCTTTAGGTGTACCAGTCCCGCATCCGTGATCTTTCTGGGGCTGAGGTCGAGTTTTGTCAACCTGGCCAGGCCTTTTAGGTGTACCAGTCCCGCACCCGTAATCTTTGTGCCGCTGAGGTCGAGTAATGTCAGACTGGTCAGACCCTTTAGGTGTACCAGTCCTGCATCCGTGATCTTTGTACCGTTGAAGCCGAGTCCTGTCAGACTGGTTAGGTCTTTGAGGTGCACCAGTCCCGCATCCGTGATCTGTCTGCCGCCGAGGGCGAGTGATGTCAGACTGGTCAGGCCTTGCAGATGCACCAGTCCCGCATCCGTGACCTGCGTGCGATGGAAGCTGAGCGGCATGCCGCTGACGCTGAGTCCTGTCAGACTGGTCAGCCCTTTCAAGTTCTCCAACCCTGCATCCGTGATCTGTGTGTATTCGAGGCGGAGCAATTTCAGGCTGGTCATTCCTTTCAGGTGTTCCAGTACAACGTCC
>JBDONA010001071.1:0-49988 GCA_039831575.1 Fuerstiella sp.
ACGGCAGGCCTCCTTGCTTGCATTGGTGAATGTTTCAATCCGATCCGATTTGCAACGAGGAGGTCGTTTTCCGCAACCCCAGTCTCACTTCTTCAACCTTTCCGCCTTAAGTCCACGCCATTCGGGATGAACCCGGTGGCGGGTAAGTCAATTCATTCAGACGTCTGTGGTTACGTGCTGTTGCTTCATTTGCGGTGAAAACAGTTCCGGCGTTCCATAGAATTCCTCCGTGTCAACGACAGCCCACGAAAAGAGGATCCGACGATGATACGTGCCCTCACCCTGTGTGTTCTGATTCTCACTGCAAACGTCAGCCTGAATGCGCAGGAGGTTGAGCGTTCGGTTCGGTTTCAGCATGATCGCGAAGTTCTGTTTCTGAATGCGGCCGACGTGGCCTCATCGCTGGGGCTGAAACTGGAGATTGTGCGTCCGGGGCAACTGCTCACCTTTTGCCGTGCAGCTGACGACGGAATCTGCATTCCGATTCGTCTCACGGCTCAGAACCATCGCGGTGACGGAAAGACGCTGTACTTGACCGCCGTGGTCGTGAAGTCCTCACTTCAAGCACAGATTCTTGAAGACAGCGGTACGATTACGATCCGGCTGTCGGAGCATGCAACTGATTCTGACGTCAATGACATTCCCGCCTACAACGCGGAGTGGGGACCTGGGCGAGGGTTTCGACAGGGAGACACCGTGCCGGATCTGCCATTCGTCGACATGGACGGCAACGAAGTCAGATTCTCGCAGTTTCTGGGGAAACGCTACATTCTTTACTGCTGGGCCAGCTGGTGATTCTGCCGCAACAATCTGCCCGGGTGGCAGAAGAAGTTCGAAAAGTATGGCAGTGACAGTTTTACGATCGTCGGCCTGGCTCTGGATGCAGAAGGAATCGCCCCTGCGAAAATCTACTACGATCGTTTCGGCGTGACGTTTCCAGCGCTGGTCGACCCCGATTATGCAACCCGGTTTGGTGCCGTGCCGAAAACGTTCTTTATTGACGAACGCGGTGTCGTGCAAAGCGCTCGCAACTGGGAACAGCAATTGGCGAAGCTTGCTGCCGTCAGACCCGTGAGCGATGACCTTCGCGCGAAATGGACGAAGCCGGGCGCCAGACTTGGTGCCGCCGCCATCCGAAAACTCAGTGCAGCCAGCGTAAAATCGCCCCGTGATCTGACCGTCGCGACGCAACTGGCATCGCGGTATTCTGCTCTTGGCCTGCAGCCTGAGGCCCGCCGAGTCCTGCTTCGTGCTGTGGAGCATTATGAGGCCAAATCAATCGCGCAGGCCGGCGGCGAACAGGCGCGGCTGTTGGGACAGGCGTACTTCCAGCTTTGCCGTTGTTGTGTTGGTGACCGCAAGTCGCAGGTTCAGTACGCGACACAGTCGTTCTTTCTGAACCCAACGGTCGGATTTGGGAAACAGATCGCTCGAATCATGGCTCCGGAAAAATTCGATGGTCGGCCAGACGGCGATTTCGACAACACCTTCCGGGAAGGGACATTGACACGACTGAAGGCAGAGCGGACGGAATGGTTGGGCAAATGACGATCTTGTGAACAAGCACCGTCGGACAACCCTGGTTCCTTGTCGTTGCAGAGGACGACAGCGGATTGCGTTGACTTATGGCCGCGGCAAACGTTTTTCTGCTCGCGCGAGACACTCTCCCACGAGCCGATCTTCTTGAAAACGGCTCTACTTGTTTGGCTCCAGGCCGTGCGCCTGTCGAACTTCTTCTAGGGCCTGCTGTAGCGTTTTGCAGACCTGCCGGTTGCGATGTTCTAATTTGCCCGCGTACACGCGAGAAGCAATTGCGTCGCTGAGTGCCAGCAGAATCAACCACAGAGCCAGCACCAATAAACCGATCACGTAGCAGGTGGCAAAAATCGGCGATTCTTCAAAGACCCGCAGATAACCGCAGAGCCCAATCAGCGCGCCGAGTGTTACCGTTAATGCCGACGTTTGCATTCGTCGAGCGTATTGGTGATCAAAAAACCGGTGATCGGATTCCGATAGATCGTCATCCATCTGATGGCGACGATGTCCGCGAACGTGGAAACATACGAGTGCAATGCCCGCAGCGGCGACGATGGACCCGAAGCTCAGGTAGGTAGTTTCGTTCGGCATGGTAGAAGATCCCGGTTAGTAGAAACTCACTGACTGGTACATCATGCAATTTGTTTCGGTCACTCGTAGGAATAGCGAACCAGCAATTGATAGCAACTGACGTTCCTGGCCATTCTAGTTTCAATAAAATTGGATCAAACAGCGTAACCTATGATCTCATTTCCGTTTATAGATATTCGTGCGGTGAATCAATGTTGCGGCAACTTTGCCTGTGTGGAGCGATTTGTCGCAACATTTCGGTCGATCGAGCGAATTTGCTTCAGTGTTGTCATTTTGACGGCAGTGTGTGGTCTGAACGGCACAGAAACGGTGTAAGGATCCAGCCATGGTGGCGTCTAATGAGCAGAGTAGACAAAAAGTGCTTACTTGTCGGTCCGTTGGAAACCAGCAACTTTGCTGAAAACACATGAACGTTTTTGCAACTGAAGCGTCTTAATTTTACCTATTTACAACATAGGCTTCGCGTCTTTCCCGGAGCCACCAGGTGATTTTCGAGATTGACTTGCGGAGAGAATTAGCAGCCCACGACGGGCGAATTATGGTTCGGAGGTGTCGCGACCATGACGGTCGCAGAGCAATCCGGCACGGGCTTTGCCTAAAGCCCCTGTAGTTGGTCGGCGAGTTACCGGCGAGATCAGAAGGAGATGCGACATGTCCCGTTATCGGTCCATAACATTAAAAGAACTTGCTGAGCAGCAGGTTCGGTTTGCCCCCCAGGCGGTGAGGCATAAGCAGATTCAGCAGGCAGAAGAGTTTCTGCTGGGTATGAACGGGTGTAGTGAATTTGCGTTTGGCGACGTCTGCCACCGGGTGACGGGGTACCGCCCGGACGCCAGTGCACATATTGCCATACCGTCCGCGGACCTGGCTCATGACCTGCGTTGCTTCGTGGAAGACCTTTCCGACAGCCTGGACGTTTCCGCCGATGAGCTGAATGAGCCTGTACTGACCGTTCAGGAAGTGAGTGAAAAGTTCAACGTGTCGGCAAAGACGGTCGATCGATGGCGCGACCGGGGTTTGGCAAGTCGCCGGGTCAGGGTTAATGGCAGGAAAAGAGTGGTTATTCCCAAGTCAACTCTGGACCGCTTTGTGGCTTTGCATCAGGAGAAAATTGATCGCGGTCGGTCGTTCAATCAGATGTCCGACGCCGAGCGTGAGCAGATCGTTCTGCAGGCGCGGGAATTAGCATCTGCAGGTATGGGGCTCACGGAAGTCAGTCGCCAGCTAGGGGCAAAGTTGGGGCGGGCCACCGAGACTGTGCGGTATACGTTGCGTGACTACGACAAGTTGCATTCAGAGAATGCGATCTTCCCTAAGACCGGGGATCAGATGTCTACAGAGCACCAGCATCTGATGTTTGATCTTCACGAGAAAGGCGTTTCTGTTGCTGATCTCGCCCGAAGATTTAGCCGCAGCAAGCCGGTCGTGCACTCAATTCTTGCCGAAGTGCGGGTCAAACGACTGAAGGCGACACCCATCGATTTTATGGACAGCGAAGAATTTCGCATGCCCGACGCGGAGAAGATCATACGAGCGTCAGCCCCGGACTACGACGACGTGAAAGGGGCCACGCGTGTTCCCAATGGCTTGCCGGCCTATCTGACGGAACTTTACATGGTGCCATTGCTCAATAAGCCGCAGGAGCAGCACTATTTCCGCCTGATGAATTACCTGAAATACCGGGCGTTAGAGCTGCAGAAGACACTTAATGTCAAACGAAGTAGTGCTCGCGTGGCTAGAAAGATGGAGACGCTCCTGGATGACGCAAATCGAGTCAAAAACATGCTGACTCGGTCGAATCTAAGGCTGGTCGTGTCGATCGCGAAGCGTCACCTCAAGCCGGGAGTCAATTTCTTCGAACTCGTCAGCGATGGAAATATGTCGTTGATTCGGGCGATCGAGAAGTTCGACTATGCTCGCGGAAACAAGTTTTCCACCTATGCTTCGTGGGCCATCATGAAGAACTACGCTCGCTCTGTTCCCGCCGAGCACACTCGGCTGGATCGATTCCGGACCGGATATGAGGAGATCTTCTACGATTCTCGCGATGGTCGTGGCAATGCGTTCGCTGAGGAGTTGGTGAATAAGGCTCAGCGGGACGCAATTATGGAAATCCTTGAAGAGCTGAATGGACGGGAAAGGAAGGTGATTTCCTGTCGATTTGGCCTCAGCAAAGGCAGTGAGCCGGAAACGCTGGAGCAGGTCGGCACTCGGCTGGGCGTGACGAAGGAACGAGTTCGCCAGATTGAAGTGCGAACTTTGGAGAAGCTGCGGAGGATTGCTCAGCGGAAGCAGGTGGATATCCCAGGAATCTAACGCTTTCGATGCATCTTCATGGAACGACTGCCGACGCGAGGGGGACTGAAAAAACAGTTCTTCCCGTCGGCTTTATTCTTTTGAGCGAACCTCGATTCTAATTGCCTTCTCCTAATGCGGGGCGGTCCGCCAACCGATTCCAGCTAACGCTCGGAAACTTAATAGTCCGCACCGATTGATTGCTGCGAAGATGTTCGAAACGGACGGTTGGCTTTGATCCGCTCTAAATTGAGAGTCAATCAAAGCTTTATTGGATCGGCCTTGCTTGCCGTTTTCCGATTGCTATACTGCCCGGCTCGCCACGGCGATCGGTCTGCGCTAGCGTAGCTCAATTGGTAGAGCTCCGGTTTTGTAAACCGGTGGTTGTGGGTTCAAGTCCCTCCGCTAGCTTACTGTACTGTTGTGGATTGGTGTGCTTGTAAGTGTCTTCATCTACACGGTTTATGAGCAATTTGGGGGGGTGTTCCAGAGCGGCCAAATGGGCCAGACTGTAAATCTGGTGGCGTATGCCTTCGCAGGTTCGAATCCTGCTGCCCCCATCTCATAGCTTTGTGTGGCCTGTCATTGCGGGGAGTACCTGCGGGCGTAGTTCAATGGTAGAACTCCAGCCTTCCAAGCTGGTCGTGTGGGTTCGATTCCCATCGCCCGCTTTTTTTGTCGCGGGCGATCAGGGTGTGGCTGCAGGCCGTGAAAATGTTGCATCACTTGGGGGGTTGTTCTGGTTTTTGAGAAGAGCTTCTTTAGAGGCCGATCGGGTAATGCTGCTGTAGCTCAGTCGGTAGAGTGCGTCCTTGGTAAGGACGAGGTCATGGGTTCAAATCCCATCAGCAGCTATGGTTACGGTTGATGTGGGGCTGCGTCTCGTGTGGGGCCGCTGTGTTTTTCTGAACGTTTTGTTGACTGTTGGGGTCGACGTGGAGTCTGGTGATGGCTAAGGAAACTTTCGAACGTACAAAGCCTCATGTGAACGTGGGGACTATTGGGCATATTGACCATGGCAAGACCACGACCACTGCCGCAATTCTTGCGGTGCAGGCGGTCAAGGGTCTGGGGGTTGCTAAGAGTTATGCGGACATTGCCAAGGGTGGTACGGTCCGCGATGCGACTAAGACCGTGACGATTGCGGCCAGTCATGTCGAGTATGAGACCCCTAATCGCCACTATGCTCATATTGATTGTCCGGGGCATGCGGACTTCATTAAGAATATGATTACTGGTGCGGCTCAGATGGACGGAGCTATTCTGGTGGTTGCCGCAGATAGTGGGCCCATGCCGCAGACTCGTGAGCATATCCTGCTGGCGCGTCAGGTGGATGTGCCTGCACTTGTGGTCTTTATGAATAAGGTGGATCTTGTTGATGATGAAGATCTGCTGGAGTTGGTTGAGCTGGAAGTTCGTGAGCTCCTGACGAAGTATGGTTTCCCGGGGGATGATATTCCTTTGGTTAAGGGGAATGCCAAGGGGGCTTTGGATAATCCGACTGACGAGGCGTTCAGTGCGTGTATTACCGAGTTAATGGAAGTTCTTGACGCGAATATTCCTGAGCCGATTCGTGATGAGAATAAGCCGTTCCTGATGTCGGTTGAAGATGTTTTCTCAATTGAAGGTCGTGGAACGGTTGCGACTGGGCGGATTGAGCAGGGCATCGTCAAGGTTGGGGAAAAGGTTGAAATTGTTGGTCTGGCTGACACGCAGGAGACTACGTGTACTGGTGTGGAGATGTTTCAGAAGACTCTGGATCAGGGTCAGGCGGGTGACAATGTTGGTCTCCTGCTTCGTGGTTTGAAGAAAGAGGATATCCAGCGTGGGCAGGTTCTTGCTGCTCCTGGGTCCATTAAGCCACACACGAAGTTCGAGGGTGAGGTTTATGTTTTGAGTAAGGATGAGGGTGGTCGCCATACTCCTTTCTTCTCAGGTTATCGGCCGCAGTTTTACTTCCGCACGACGGACGTGACTGGTACGACAGATCTGCTGGGTGGTGCTGAAATGTGTATGCCTGGTGATAATGTCAAGGTTGAGGTGACTCTCGGTAAGCCAATTGCTATGGAAGAGGGGAGTCGTTTCGCCATTCGTGAGGGTGGTCGTACTGTCGGTTCGGGCATTGTTACGAAGATTGTCGAGTAGTAGCGATATTGGAAATTCACTGCCTGCTCGCCTGATGGTGGGCAGGCAGTTTTCTGTTTGATCTGGTAGGGGTCTTCCGGTGAGAGAATACGTTTGGCTGGAGTGCACCGAGACGGGGATGCGCAACTATCGAGTCATGAAAGAGACTCGAGGTACGGAGCGTCTCGAGTTGAAGAAGTACTGTCCGAAGCTGCGCAGGCATACGCTGCACAAAGAGTCTCGCAAGAAGTAGCTGCGCCGGTATACGCTGCACATGGAGTCTCGCAGGACGTAGTGGCGTGACTTGAACGGACGTAGCTCAATTGGCAGAGCAGCGGATTCCAAATCCGCAGGTTGGGGGTTCAAGTCCCTCCGTCCGTGTTTCTGCTCAATTGTGTTTGGGTTAATTTGCTGAGAGTCTGGTGGATGTCGACTAAAAGCCTGTTGGCTTCAATTTTTAGCGAGCTGTTTAGGTTTGGTTTGTACAAGCCTACTCAGGGGAAGATGGTTCGTCAGGCGACCTTTATTGCTGTTGCGGTATTGGTGGCGTTCGGTTGCTTCAGTCTGTCCAACGGGCCGCTGGGTGGCGAAGATCAGCCGATTCGTATTGGCGTTCCGTTGGCGATCTGGGTGTTGTTGTGTTGGGTTGCTTTTCGGGCCATGTGTGTCCCGCAGTTTGCTGACTTCTTGATTTCCGTTGAGTTGGAGTTGGAGAAGGTGGTTTGGCCAGGGCGGAAGCAGGTCATGCAGTCAACTGTTGTTGTCATCATTACGATGCTGTTTTTTGGCGTGTTCCTTGCGGGTGTGGATTTCCTCTGGAAGAAGCTCTTTCAGTTCATTCACTTCATCGAGTATTGATTTGCTGTTCAGTCGATGAGAACGTGACAAAAGCTGATTCGGTGGCTGTCAGTGGTTGAAATGTCGGACGGCGGCAGTCAGGGTACCCCGCTTCGCTCGCGGAGCCTGGGGTTTGCAATAGTCAGAGATGGCGATTAATTGATGTCCAATGAATCTGTGGAATCCGACTCGTCTGAAGACAAGCTTTGGTATGTGCTGAAAGTTCAGACAAACCGGGAGCGCACAATTCGCGATGCGTTGCTGAAGAAGATCAAGTTGGAAGGGCTCGAAGAATTCTTCGGGGAGATCATGATTCCTTCTGAGAAGGTCGTGGATACAAGAAGTGGTAAGGCCAGAGAGCACGATCGAAAGCTCTTTCCTGGCTACATCATGATCAATATGACACTGAACGATGAGACTTGGTATCTCGTTCGGGATACGAGTGGTGTGGGTGACTTTGCCGGGGCTGCCGGAAAGCCAATGCCGATGGAGCAGTTCGAAGTTGATCGAATGCTTGGCAAGGCTGAGGAGGATGCGGGGTCCGCCCCGAAGGTGAAGATCGAGTTTTCGCAGGGTGATATTGTGAAGATTCGTGAGGGAACGTTTGAAGCATTTGAGGGGACGATTGAGGGGATTGATGAGCACAACGGCAAGGTGTCGGTGTTGATTGAGATCTTTGGTCGCTCTACGCCAGTTGAGTTGGATCACTGGCAGGTTGAATCTGTTTAACTTTGGATCTGGGTTTGCTGGCTATGGGCAAGCAGCTTGTTGCGGAAATTAAAGTGCAGGTTACTGGTGGACAGGCCACTCCGGCTCCGCCGGTGGGTACTGCATTGGGCCCGCATGGTGTAAATATTGGGCAGTTCGTCCAGCAATTCAACGATCAGACTCGCGATCTGATGGGGACAACCGTCCCTGTTGTGATCAGTGTCTACAATGATCGTTCGTTTGACTTCGTGCTGAAGAGTCCGCCGGCGGCGGTGTTGCTGAAGAAAGCAGCCGGGATCGCCAAGGGTTCTTCCAATCCTCTCCTGAATAAGGTGGGTACTGTCACGACGTCGCAGCTGGAAGAGATTGCAAAGGTTAAATATGCAGATTTGAACAGCAGCTCTGTTGAGCAGGCTGTGAAGGTCATTGCTGGTACGGCTCGCAGTATGGGGCTGGAAGTCGTCGATTAGCCGTCGTTTCGTTGGCGTCAGTTTTAGTTCATTGTTGAAGATTTAGGTGAAGACATGGCGCGTCGCTCAAAGCGAATGGCAGCTCTGCTGAAGAAAACTGCCGGGTATGAGGATCTGGAGCTGGATGCGGCTGTTGATGCACTGAAGTCTCTGGATAAGAGTCTGCCCAAAGGTGTGAAGCCGTGTGGGTTCGACCAGGCCGTGGAGGTGGCTTTGCGGTTGGGGGTTGATCCCAAGCAGGCGGACCAGATGGTGCGGGGTTCTATTGTGCTGCCTCACGGGATTGGGAAATCTCAACGCGTGATTGTGTTTGCTCAGGGAGACAACGTGGCGGTGGCTGAGGCTGCTGGTGCGGACAGTGTCGGCGGTAAAGAGCTCGCGGATAAAATTAAGGACGGTTGGCTTGATTTTGATGTTGCGATTGCTGCCCCGGACATGATGGGGGTTGTTGGCCCGTTGGGTCGCGTGCTTGGGCCGCGAGGTCTGATGCCGTCCCCGCGGGCGGGGACTGTCACGCAGGATATCGCGACGGCGGTTAAGGAATACAAGGCCGGGAAGGTGGAATTTCGAGTGGATGCCGGCGGCAGCGTTCATTGCATCGTGGGGCGGATGTCGTTTGAGCCGAAGCAGTTGAGTGAGAATATTGAGGCTCTGTTGCAGTTTGTGCGTGCGATGAAGCCTTCGACATCCAAAGGGGTGTACATGCGTGGGCTGAGTATTTCGGGCACGATGAGTCCATCCATTTCCGTGGCCGTCTAGTTCGGTTCTGCTGAGTAGATTTGGTTGCACCGGGATTTGGTAAGGTGGTTATATGAGTCGTCAAATTAAAGATATGTTGATCGAAGACATTCAGTTGCGTCTCGGCGAAGCCCGTGACTTTCTGGTGGTCGATTGCTCAAAACTTGACGCGATAGCGGCGAATGAGTGGCGGTTAGGGCTTCGTGAGTCAAATATCACGGCGTTGACAGTTAAGAATTCGATCGCAAAAAATGCGCTGCAGCGACTTGGTGTGCAGGGGCTTGATGAGTTCCTGGCTGGTCCGTCGACTTTGTGTTGGGGTGGCGAAGATGTGGTCGCTCTCTCAAGGGAGATGACTGGTTGGGCAAAGCGGCTGGATCAGTTGTCGATCAGGGGTGCCACCGTCGAGGGGCAGGGACTTGACGCGCAGGCAGTTGATGCGCTGAGTAAGAGTCCTGGGCGGACTGAACTGATTGGTCAGATTGCCGGTTGTCTGCTCGGGCCTGGTGCTCAGTTGGCGGGTGCAATGCAGGGGCCTGGTGGCCTGCTGGCCGGCTGCCTGAAGAAGATTTCGGGCGAAGATGAATAACTGCCGTTGCCTGTCGTAAATTGTTTGGGCGGGTTGGCGGTTTTATTGCGATATCTTAATTACAGAATTGAAAGGTAAAGACAAATGTCTACTGCTGAGGCAGAACCGACGGAATTTGACAGTGCAACAAAAGAACTTGGCGACAAGATTGTCGGCCTGACTCTGCTGGAGGCCAAGAAGGTTGTGGACTACCTCAAGGAGGCTCATGACATTGAGCCTGCCGGTGGTGGTGCGGTTATGATTGCCGGCCCGGCCGATGGTGGCGAAGGTGCAGCTGCTGCTGAAGAGCAGACTGAATTTGACGTCATTCTGACAGGCGACGGGGGCAACAAAATTCCCGTGATCAAAGTCGTTCGTGCGGCCACAAGCTTGGGGCTGAAGGAAGCCAAAGACATGGTCGAGGGCGCTCCAAAGGCTATCAAAGAAGGCATTTCGAAAGAAGATGCCGAAAAGCTGAAGGAAGAAATCGAAGGCGCCGGTGGTTCCTGCGAAATTAAATAGCACAGATTGAGAAAATCTGTAGTTGAAGCTTCGCAACGAGGGCTGGAGCGGCGCAAGCCGTTCCAGCTGCTCACGTTAAGTGGCACAAGTTGCCCGGATTTGCTAGACTTCCGGCCACATACATAGTGGGCGGCGTGTTACAGCACTGTGCTTTCGGACTCTGATCGACGGCTGATTGATCATTAAGACTCTTTTGCCATCGCATTCTGGTAAGACCCCGGCAGTTGCCTCATGAAGGCAAGTGTCTTTTGTCGCGCGCTTGCGGTCGCGACGCTTAGTCCGATTTACCTTGGTTCCGTATTGTTGACTTCAGAAGGCAATCGTTGAAATGCCAGTTCCCGCTGTTCGTACAATCGACCAGGACCCGGTTCGAAACTTCGGAAAAATCCAGGCTGAATACGAGATTACGGATTTAACTCGTATTCAGACAGAATCGTACGCCCGTTTTCTGCAGCTTGACCGCACTTCGCGGGACCGGCTCGAGCAGGGGTTGGAAGGCATTCTGCGGGAAGTCTTTCCGATCGAAAGTTATGACGGTCAGTTTCGCCTGGAGTACGTGCGTTACGAGCTTGGTAAGCCCCGATACACCCCGCCGGAATGTCGACAGCTGCGTTTGACCTACGGTCGGCCGTTTCGGGTCTGGCTGCGTCTGATTAAGGAACAGCCTGTCGAGGAGGAGGTCTATCTCGGCGACATCCCGATCATGATCGGTGGCGGTGAGTTCATCATCAACGGTGCAGAGCGTGTTGTGGTCAGTCAGTTGCATCGTTCGCCTGGAGTTGACTTCGTGATGGCCGAGGAGACGGCCAGTAGCGATCGCAAGACGCACTCATGTCGAATTATTCCGGAGCGTGGCAGCTGGATTGAGCTGATCTGCACAAAGAAGGACGCAGTCGCCGTTCGCATCGACCAAAGCGGCAAGTTTTCTGCGATGACGCTGCTGCGTGCCATGTCACCGGATTACTCGACGGATGCGGCGCTGATTCGGCTTTATCATGACACAGAGGAGTTCAAGGTTACGTCAAAGACTGACCCGGCCAAGCTTCTTGAGCGTTACGTTGTGGATGATGTTGTGTTCCCGGAGAAACACGATCGTTCCGGTGAAATTCTGGCAGACGCCGGGGCACAGTTGACTGAGGTGATGGTTGAAGAGCTGATTTCATCAGGTCTCAAGTCAGTGGAGTTGGTGGAGGATGTCAAGGATGTGTTGATTCTGAAAACCCTGGGAGAAGACACAACGTCGACTCATGAAGAGGCACTGTTGCGGATCTACCAGCGTTTGCGTCCGGGGAATCCGCCAAATCTTGACAAGGCGTCAGACCTGTTCAAGGAAAAGTTCTTTGATCTCAACCGCTACCGGCTTGGCCGGGTTGGGCGTTTTCGTATTAATCGTAAGTTCCATCAGGAAGTTCCGGATGACGAAATGACGCTTCGGCCGGAGGATTTCATCAACGCCATTCGCTACTTGATGCGGTTGCGGTTGAATGACGAAACGGCGCACATTGACGACATTGATAATCTCGGAAATCGTCGTTTGCGGACCATTGACGAATTGGGTGCCGATGAGATTCGCAAGGGTTTTCTGAAGCTGCGTCGGACCGTTCAGGAGCGTATGAGTCTGAAGGAAGTCGACGGCATGACGCCGCGGACGCTCATTAATCCCAAGAGTGTTGCGGCGGCGATCGACTTCTTCTACGGTCGTAGCGAACTTTCGCAGGTGGTCGACCAGACGAATCCGCTGTCGATGCTGACTCATGAGCGACGGCTCAGTGCGTTGGGGCCAGGTGGTCTGAATAGAAAACGTGCCGGGTTTGAAGTTCGCGACGTGCACATTTCGCATTACGGCCGAATCTGTCCGATTGAAACGCCGGAAGGTACAAACATCGGGCTGATTTCAAGTCTTGGGATTTTTGCCAAGGTTGATGACTACGGATTTCTGATTACGCCGTACCGCAGAGTTGAGGAGGGGAAAGTCACGGATGAGGTCGTCTGGTTGCGGGCTGACGAAGAGGCATTTGCTCACGTGGCTCCGGCGGATACGGTGATCGTGGACGGGCTGCTTCAGGATGACCTGGTGCTGGCACGATACAAGAGTGATGTGGTCTGGGTCCCCAAAGAGCGAGTCGAGTTCACCGACGTGGCACCGTGCCAGATGGTCGGTGTCTCCGCTGGGTTGATTCCGTTCCTGGAGCACGACGACGCCAACCGGGCGTTGATGGGGTCCAATATGCAGCGGCAGGCTGTGCCTCTGCTGATTACCGAGCGGCCGGTTGTCGGCACGGGGATGGAAGACCACGTCGCCCAGCATTCCGGCATGCTGCTGCGAGCGGAAAAGGCGGGTACTGTCACGTACGTCGATGCGACCTGTATCGAAGTTGACGGACGGCGGTTCCCACTTCGAAAATTCGTCCGGTTGAACGAGCGTACTTGTCTCAATCAGAAGCCACTTGTTTCTGTTGGTGACAAAGTTCGTGCCGGTCAGTTGATGTGCGACAGTGCCGCAACCAAGAACGGCACACTTGCGTTGGGTCGCAACGTTCTGGTCGCGTTCATGTCGTGGGAGGGATACAACTTTGAAGACGCGATCATTCTGTCTGAGCGTCTGGTGAAGGAGGATGTCTACACGTCGATTCATCTTGACGAGTTCGACGTTGAAATTCGCGAGACGAAACTGGGCCGTGAAGAGTTTACTCGCGACATCCCCAACGTCAGTGAGAAGGCTCTGCATCAGCTCGATGACGACGGTATTGTCAGAATCGGCACCCGAGTCCATCCCGGCGATATCCTGGTGGGCAAGGTTTCGCCCAAGGCTAAGTCTGAATTGACGCCGGAAGAAAAGCTGTTGCATGCGATCTTCGGTCGGGCTGGCGAAGATGTTAAGAATGAGTCTCTGGAAGTGCCCAGCGGTGTTGGCGGCATCGTCATTCACACGGAGAAATTTTCTCGCCGAATGAGTCTGTCTGACCTCGAACGAAAGAAGTTTGAGGACAATCTCAAGGCAGTTGAGGCGGAAGGTGATGTTCGGATTTCAGAAGCATTCCGTGTCTTCGCCAAGTCGCTGAAGGCAGAACTCGGTCAGCCGCTCACCGACCCGGATGGTCGGGACATGGGCACTCTGGAGGAGAACAAGCCGGTTGCTGATTTCGCTCGGAGCTTTATGGCCCATTTTGAAGGTCTGGACATCCGCAGTGCTCAGAAGAAAACGGGCGCCCGAAAACTGCTGAAGGAAGAATGGCCGGTCGTTGAAGCCCTCATTGACGAAGAAAATCACCGTCTGAACAGCCTGAAGCGTGGCGACGAGCTGCCCAGCGGTGTACTGCAGATGGTGAAGGTGTATGTCGCCTCAAAACGTCACATTTCCGTGGGCGACAAGATGGCTGGCCGCCACGGAAACAAGGGTGTGATTTCCAAGGTGCTGCCCGTGGAGGACATGCCGTATCTCGAAGACGGCACGTCTGTTGACATCATTCTCAACCCGCTGGGTGTTCCCAGTCGTATGAACGTGGGGCAAATTCTGGAAACGCATCTGGGCTGGGCTGCGGCCACGTTGGGATATCGAGCAATCTGTCCAGTCTTTGACGGAGCGACAGAAGAGGAAATTCGGGAAGCTCTGCGGGAAGCAGATCTTCCAGAGGAAGGAAAGACTCACCTGTTCGATGGCCGCACGGGTGAGAAAATGGAGCAGAAGACGACTGTCGGTCGGATCTACATGCTCAAACTCCATCATCTTGTTGACGACAAGGTGCACGCTCGAGCGACGGGACCGTACTCGCTGATTACGCAGCAGCCTCTGGGCGGCAAGGCTCGCTTCGGTGGCCAGCGGTTCGGGGAAATGGAAGTGTGGGCACTGGAAGCCTACGGAGCGGCATACATTCTGCAGGAACTGTTGACAGTCAAGAGCGACGATGTCGAAGGTCGCACAAAGATTTACGAGTCAATGGTCAAGGGTGAAAACACGCTTGAAGCCGGCACTCCAGCCAGCTTCGACGTACTCAACAACGAGATTCGTGGCCTGTGCCTGAATCTTCAGCTGGAGAAGTCCGGTCGCTAGATCGGAGCCTGCACCGCACTGTCCGGATTGTCGGTGGTGCGAAGTGTGTCGTCAGTGTAAGCGTGTATTTTTGCGACGGTCGGTCACATCGACCGTTGAGGTTCTAAACATCAGGTGTTGAGGAGTCAGGACGTGAGCGTAAGTGAAACCACTTTCGATCGAGTCAACGATTATGCGTCTGTGAAAATTGGCCTTGCCAGTCCTCACGATATTCGTAGCTGGTCCTTCGGTGAAGTCAAGAAACCGGAAACGATCAACTATCGAACATATCGTCCGGAACGTGACGGACTTTTCTGCGAACGGATTTTCGGCCCTGAAAAGGACTGGGAATGCGCGTGCGGCAAATACCGTGGCATGAAGTACAAGGGTATGATCTGCGATCGCTGCGGCGTCAAGGTCACTCACAGTCGCGTGCGCCGTAAACGCATGGGCCATATCGAACTGGCCGCACCCGTGGTTCATATCTGGTTCTTCAAATCGATGCCCAGCCGACTGGGTGCGATGTTGAACATGAAGACGACATCCCTGGAGAAGGTTGTCTACTTCCAGGACTACGTTGTTATCGATCCTGGTGAAACGACGCTGACACAGTGCCAGATGCTGACCGAAGACGAAGCTCGCCAGGCACGTCGCGACTTTGGCGAAGACGCGTTTGAAATCGGTATGGGAGCGGAAGCCATTAAGAAGCTTCTGCTGCAGATGAAGCTGGTGGAACTCTCAGAGGAATTGCGAGGCAAGCTGGCGACGACCAAGAGTCAGTCCACGACAAAGGATCTGATTAAGCGACTGAAGATCATTGAGGCTCTGCGCGACAGTGATAACCGTCCTGAGTGGATGGTTCTGGACGTGGTTCCCGTCATCCCTCCGGACTTGCGGCCCCTCGTCCTGCTCGATTCCGGAAACTTCGCCACCAGCGACCTGAATGACCTTTATCGTCGTATCATTAACCGCAACAACCGCCTGAAAAAGCTGGTTGACCTGAACGCGCCGGAAGTCATTGTCCGCAACGAAAAGCGAATGCTGCAGCAGTCCGTCGACGCTCTGTTCGACAATAACCGTTGTAAGCGACCGGTTCTTGGTTCGTCCAATCGACCGCTGAAGTCGCTGACGGACATGATCAAGGGGAAGCAGGGACGGTTCCGCGAAAATCTGCTGGGCAAACGCGTCGATTACTCTGCCCGAAGTGTGATCGTCGTCGGCCCTGAGCTGAAACTGCATCAGTGCGGGTTGCCTAAGAAAATCGCTCTCGAATTGTTTCAGCCATTCGTCATCCGCCGCCTGAAGGAATTAGGCCACGCAGACACAATCAAGAGTGCCAAGCGGATGCTGGAACGTCGTGATGAGGACGTGTGGGACATCCTTGATGATGTCATTCACAATCATCCGGTTCTGTTGAATCGAGCTCCCACGCTGCACCGCATCGGTATTCAGGCATTTGAGCCGGTTCTTGTGGAAGGAAATGCGATCCGACTGCATCCATTGGCCTGTAAAGGCTTCAATGCCGACTTCGACGGTGACCAGATGGCCGTTCATCTGCCGCTGTCCATCGAAGCGCAGGTCGAGGCGACCACGCTGATGATGTCCACGCATAACATTTTCAGTCCTGCGAACGGTGATCCGATCATCACCGCATCTCAGGATATTGTGATGGGATGCTATTACCTGACGATGATGCGAGAAGGCCACCTTGGTGAGGGCATGGTATTTGCCTCAGCTGAAGAAGTCTTCATGGCTTTTCAGCTGGGCAAAGTATCACGGCATGCCACGATCAGGGTGCGGCTGCCTAAAGGCAAGCGACTCAAAGGTGACGGCGCCAAGAAGTATCAGCAGGGCGGTCTGGTGGAAACGTCTCCAGGACGCGTCATGTTCAACGATGTGCTTCCCGACGGCATGGCGTATTACAACCTCACAACACGCAGCAAGGATCTCGCGCGGGTTATTTCGGACTGCCACCTTGACCTCGGTCGACGTGCCACCATTGAACTGCTGGACCGCATGAAGAAATGCGGATTTGAGGCGTCAACGGAGAGTGGCCTTTCTTTCGGGGCCAGTGACCTGAGTACTGCACCGAACAAGCAACAGGTGATTGCGGAAGGTGAAAAGAAAGTTCTGAAACTGATGAAGAACTTTCAGCGTGGCCTGATCACAGAGAAGGAACGATACAACAACGTTCTGGACATCTGGACTCATGCCGGCAAAGAGATCACCGACAGCATGATGAACCAGCTGGAACATGATGTGCGTGACGAAGGTCGATACGTCAATCCGATTTATCTGATGGCCAGCTCGGGTGCTCGAGGTGGTGTCGGCCAGATTCAGCAGCTCGCCGGAATGCGAGGCCTGATGGCCAAGCCGAGCGGCGAGATTATTGAGACGCCGATTAAGTCGAACTTCCGTGAAGGTCTGTCCGTGCTTGAGTACTTCAGCTCAACTCACGGTGCTCGTAAAGGCCTGGCGGACACGGCACTCAAGACGGCGGACAGTGGATATCTAACGCGAAAACTTGCCGATATCTGCCAGAACATGGTGATCACCATGCACGATTGCGGCACGACCAAGGGCCTGACACGCGGTGTTGTTTATCGTGGTGAAAAGGTTGAACTTGGTCTGGCAGCTGCAATCCGTGGTCGCGTCAGTCGGACCAACATTGTCAATGCCATCACCGATGAAGTCATCGTTCAGGAAGACGAGCTGATTACGGTCGAAAAGGCACGCAAAATCGAAGACATGGGGCTTGAACGCATTCAGGTTCGCAGCCCTATGACCTGCAATTCTAAATTGGGCTTGTGCCAGCTCTGCTACGGCATGGACCTGTCAACCGGCGATCTGGTGGAACAGGGACTGGCGGCGGGGATTATCGCAGCACAGAGTATCGGTGAGCCAGGTACTCAGCTGACGATGCGTACCTTCCACATTGGTGGTGTGGCACAGATGGGGACGGAAGAAAGTGAACTGCGTGCCAAGCGTGGTGGACGGATTCGCTTCACCCGCATCCGCAGCGTGATGAATTCCGATGGCAAGCCTGTCGTTCTGGGACGGAACGGTGAAATCAGCATCGTCGATGCCAAAGGGCGGGAAGTTGAAAAACAGACTGTGCCCAACGGTGCGATTCTGCAGGTCAAAGAAGATGAGGCAGTGGCGGACGGTGCTGTTCTCTGCAACTGGGATCCACACGCTGTGCCAATTATCTCGCAGGTGGGTGGTAAGGTACGACTTGACGACTGCGTTGAGGGGCAGACCCTCCGAACAGAGAAAGAGGCTTCGGGAAATATCCAGCGAACAATTACCGAACACCGTGGGGGACTTCATCCTCAGGTGATCGTCGAGGACGGTGCCGGTCAGATCCTGGACTTCTATTATCTGCCGGAAGGTGCCACCGTACTGGTGAAGGACGGCGATGCGATTTCCTCCGGTTTCGTTGTGGCAAGAACACCTCGTGATGCTGCGGGAACGCAGGATATTACGGGGGGACTTCCTCGCGTTACCGAACTGTTCGAGGCCCGAAGTCCGAAGGATCCGGCCGTCGTAGCAGAGATCAACGGTGAAGTTGAGTTGCTGGCGGAAAAGAAACGTGGCAAGCGAATCGTTCTGGTTCGCGGCGAAGACGGTACGGAGATCGAACACGTTATTCCTCACGGGAAACAACTTCTGGTTCATCAAGGCGATATCGTTATCGCGGGAGACGCTCTTGTTCGTGGCCCGTTGGTGCCCGAAGATATTCTTCGTGTCAGCGGCCCGGAAGAAGTTCAGCAGTACCTGCTGCATGAAATTCAGAACGTCTATCGTGCTCAGCGGGTTGAGATCGACGACAAGCACATCGAAATTGTGATCGCTCAGATGCTCCGGAAGATCAAAATCTCCAACGTCGGCGATACAGATTTGCTGCCTGGCGTACTGATTGACAAATTTGAATTGCAACGCGTCAACGAAGAATTGCAGTCGACGTGCAGGATTACTGACCCGGGTGATACCGAGTACGAGATCGACGACATGGTGCCTCTTCCGGAAGTGGACGAAGTGAATGCTGAGGTTGCGAAACCCGCAAAGTTCACCACGCCACGTCCTGCAAATGCGGTTCCCCAGCTGCTGGGGATCACAAAAGCGTCTGTGCAGAGTGAAAGCTTTATCTCTGCAGCCAGTTTCCAGGAAACGACAAAGGTCCTGACCGAAGCAGCTCTCGGTGGTCGAGTGGATAACCTGGTGGGGCTCAAGGAAAACGTAATTCTTGGTCATCTGATTCCGGCCGGGACGGGTTTTCACACTCATCAGGAGTCACATGTTCGCATTCACGATGATGCGATCCGGGAGCAGGAAGAGGCCAAGGCTCGAATCCTGGCTGCTCGGGACGACATGCTGTCGGACGCGGATCTGATGGCTCGGCGAGCTGCGGGTAATGATGACAATCGCCCCAGAGCTCCGTCTTTGGCCGATTTGACACCTGATGAATGAGACTCTCTCAGGGATAGGATGTTTTTCCCTGAGAGCTTCCACGGCGGGTCAGTCCTGTGTGACGTTGCCCGAAGCGTGGAATTAAATTGATTGCTACAACCAAAGGTTGACGATCAATCTAAGCACCTGTAGAGTGCTCGGTTCGTTTCCATTTTGCTGATTTCTGACTTCAAAGTTCAGGTTCATGCCGACAATTAATCAACTGGTCCGAAAGCCGCGAAAGCAGCAAAAGCGCAAGAATAGAACACCACTTCTTGAGGGGTGTCCACAAAAGCGTGGTGTTTGTCTGCAGGTTAAGACCGTCACTCCGAAAAAGCCGAACTCGGCTCTTCGAAAGGTGGCTCGTGTCCGACTGTCCAACGGAAAAGAATGCACAGCCTACATTCCGGGTGAAGGCCACAATCTGCAGGAACACTCCATTGTGATTGTTCGCGGCGGTCGTGTTCGCGACTTGCCGGGTGTTCGATACAAAGTGGTTCGGGGTGTTCTCGATACACTGGGCGTCGGTGATCGCCGTCAGGCACGCAGTCGTTACGGGGCCAAGCGGCCTAAATAATCCACACAGCAATAACAAATCTGATACACCGACATGGTCAAGAAATTTACAGCCAGTGCTGAGCAGTTGAAGCCGGATATGCGTTTTAACTCAAAGCTGCTGTCGAAATTCGTCAACTGCCTGATGCACGACGGCAAGAAGAGCGTGGCCACACGTGTCGTGTACGATGCACTGGATATCATTCAGAAGCAGCTTCCGGACGAAGATCCGCTGGATGTGTTTATCACGGCGGTCGAGAACGTCAAGCCGGCAATTGAAGTGCGATCCAAGCGAGTCGGCGGGGCTACCTACCAGGTGCCGACTCCTGTCAGTCCAAAGCGTCAGCAGGCGCTTTCGATTCGTTGGATTCTGGAGGCCGTTCGAGGTCGTAAGGGGCGTCCGGTGGGCCGTTCCCTGTCCGACGAATTGCTGGCGGCGTATCGTCGTGAAGGTAATGCCATGACCAAGCGGGAAAATGTACATCGTATGGCGGACGCGAACAAAGCGTTTGCACACTTCGCGTGGTAGGTCAGCCAGTTCACGCTGCTTAGTGATGGACCGAACTTATTCGCCAGACAGGGGTCCCTGTTTGGCGTTTTTTTTTGCCCGGAAAAAGGGCCTGCGATAATGACACGATCAATTGACGGAATTAGAAACATCGGCATCATTGCGCACATTGATGCCGGAAAGACCACGACGACCGAGAGGATCCTGTATTACACCGGCGCTTCCTATCGCATGGGCAATGTGGATGACGGAACGACTCAGACGGATTTCGACCCCGAAGAAGCACAGCGCGGAATTACAATCTATTCAGCGGCTGTGACGTGCGAATGGAAAGACCACACCATCAACATCATCGACACGCCCGGGCATGTCGATTTTACCGCGGAAGTGGAACGCAGCCTGCGAGTTCTTGATGGGGCCGTCGTGATCTTCAGTGCGGTCGAGGGTGTTGAAGCGCAAAGCGAAACGGTCTGGCGGCAGGCTGACCATTACGAGGTTCCCCGCTTTTGTTTCATCAACAAAATGGATCGCATTGGGGCCGACTTTGACCACGTGCTGCAGGCGATGCGCAGCCGGCTGAAGGCGACACCGCTGCCTGTGCAGATACCTATTGGCCAGGGGCCTGCCACAAACGCCGACGGATTTCGAGGGATTATCGACCTTCTGGCAATGAAAGCCATGTACTGGGACAGCGAGTCCCGCGGGGCAGAGTTCCGTACGGAAGACGTTCCCGCAGAACTGGCGGACGATGCAGAATTGATGCGTTCGGAGCTGTTGGATGCGCTGTCGGAGGTCGACGAAGAACTCATGGAAGCCCATCTTGAGGAGCAGGACGTCTCTCAGGAAATGATCGTTCGGGCTTTGCGGACGGGAACGATCAGTGGGCAGTTCCAGCCGGTCGTGTGTGGGTCTTCCCTGGATTATATTGGCGTGCAGCCGGTGCTGGATGCCGTCGCCGCGTTTCTTCCGAGTCCGCTCGATCGACCAGCTGTGGTAGGCATCGACACATCACCGAAGGCCAACGGTAAGGAAGTGTCGCGGGAAGCCAGCACCAGCGAGCCGGTTTCCGTGTTGGTCTTCAAGATTCAGTCGGATAATCACGGCGACCTGTATTTTGCTCGCGTGTATTCCGGAGTGCTGAAGAGCAACTCCCGGTTACTGAATCCCCGCACAAAGAAAAAGGAACTGATTACCCAGCTCTGGCACATTCAGTCCGATTCGCGAGAGAAGGTTGAGCTGGTGGAGGCTGGCGACATTTGCGGTATTGTCGGCCCGAAGGATACCGGCACGGGAGACACTCTGTGTGATCCGCAGAAACCGATTGCACTGGAGCAGATTCGCTTTCCAGAGACAGTGATCTCAATGGCGATAGAACCGGAATCGAGTGCCGATCGTAAGAAGCTGGTCGAAGTTCTGGAAAAACTGCAGCGACAGGATCCCACGTTCACCGCAAAAACCGATGAAGAAACCGGGCAGACCATCGTTAGTGGCATGGGCGAACTTCACCTGGAAGTTGTCCGCCACCGGATGGAACGTGAATTCAGGATGAAGGTCCGAGTTCACAAGCCGCGGGTCAGTTACCGTGAAAAGCTTGGCGACAGCACCACAGTGAATGCTGAGTTTGATGTGACAACACCGGCGGGAACGCTGTTCTTTGGGCTCGACCTAACGGCGGAGGAATACTCGGAAGGCGACTCGCCAATAACGGTTTCGTACAAACTCAAGCCCGGGATGCTGCCTGAGCCGTTGAAAAAAGTTCTGCTGGAATCTTTGGAACGGGAGGCAAACGGAGGTGGCAAAGACGGGTATCCGTTGATGAACCTGCGACTGACCGTGAATAAGATTAACTACCGTGAGGGAGATACAAACGACACTGCTGTGATGTCGGCAGTGTCGCAGACGTTCAATAAACTCTTACAACAGGGAAACTTCCTGTTGATGGAACCTGTCATGACGTTGGAAGTCGTGACTCCGGAAGAATTTTTGGGAAATATACAGTCCGACCTGAACTCCAGACGCGCAATGATAGTAGACTCCGACCGGCGCGGCGACCTGTGTGTCTTACACGCAGAGGTCCCGCTCATTGAGATGTTTGGGTACTCTACACAAATTCGGAGCTTGTCTCAGGGCAGGGCTTCGTACTCAATGGAGCCATGTCGGTACTCAGAAGCACCACGAGACTCAACTCGATAGTGGTGCTGACCGATAATCTGCGAAACACTCCCGAAACTGTATATCGAATCGTTGACACGAAGGGGTCACATCCCTAACATGTGCGATTCCCCGTTTCCGGGTGATGGTGAATTTACGTAAACTCTTTGGTGAAGGCGACTTGCGGTGGCTGCTGGCGAAGAAAGTATCCGAATTCGGATGGAAGCGTATGACCATTCGGTGCTGGATCAATCGGCAGCGGATATAGTTGACACTGCAAAGCGCACGGGAGCCATCGTGCATGGTCCGATCCCGTTGCCGACTCGCATGGAGCGGTACACGGTGCTTCGGAGTCCTCACATTGATAAGAAGTCGCGAGAGCAGTTCGAGATTCGGACTCATAAGCGACTGATTGATATCTGTCAGCCTACTGGTAAGACGATTGATGCTTTGAATAAGCTGTCTCTTCCGGCGGGAGTTGATATCAAGATTAAGGCAACTGCGACTGCCTGAAGTGGCTGTTGTTGTTGTTGATGCTTGCTGATCCTGCCATACGTGTGGCAGTGTTCCTTTTTGACGTTCAGCGCACGGGTGCTGCACTATGCCTGTCGGTCTGCTTGGTAAAAAAATTGGGATGACACAGGTTTACAACGACGAAGGTGTCGTTGTTCCTGTGACAGTGATTGAGGCTGGGCCTTGCGTTGTGACGCAGGTTCGGACTCTTGGTCGCGATGGCTATGATGCCGTGCAGTTGGGGTTTGGTGACAAACCTCGGCGGCTGGCGTCTCGTGCTGCTCGCGGTCATGTGGCTGATATCTCCGGTCGTCGCCAGAAAGAGCGGGCGGCTGCAGGGGTTGAGGTTGCCGTGAAGCCGAATTGTGAGCCGAAGTCGTTCGTCCGGGAGTTTCGTTGTGGCGATGCGTCGCACGGCGTGGAAGTGGGTCAGTCGTTGGCTGTCGACTCTGTCGCGGATTGGACATACGTTGATGTAATCGCGACGTCCAAAGGGCGTGGGCATGCGGGGGTTATGAAGCGTCATAATTTCAGCGGGCAGCGGGCGACGCATGGTGTTAAGCGTGTTCATCGCCATGGCGGTTCAATTGGTCAAAGTGCGGATCCAGCACGGGTTATTCGTGGGACGAAGATGCCCGGTCGGTACGGTGGCAAGCGGATTACGGTGCGGAATCTGAAGGTGGTCCGGGCTGATCTGGAAAATAACATGTTGCTGGTGGAGGGGGCTGTGCCTGGCCCGAATGGCGGTTACGTTGTTTTGCGTCATTCTGCTAAGAATCGGAATTAGGTGAAGATATGATTAGTGTTCCGATTCGAGATGCTGGCGGTGGTGAAGCGGGTTCGTACGAGTTTGATCCTGCCGATCTGGTGAAGGGCGAGATTAATCGTCAGTTGCTGCACGATGCGGTTGTGATGTACGAGGCGAATCGTCGCGTAGGGACTGTTCAGACGAAATCTCGTGGGATGGTGCGGGGAAGTACAAAGAAGTTGTTTCGCCAGAAGGGTACGGGGCGTGCTCGAGCGGGGAATGCCCGCACGCCGGTCCGTCGTGGTGGTGGTCACGCGTTTGGCAAGAAGCCTCGTGACTATAGTTATCGTATGCCGCGTAAGGCAATTCGTAGTGCAACAAGGATGGCGTTGCTTAGTAAGTTTCAGGATGGCCAGGCGGTTGTGCTGGACGACTGGAAGTGTGACGCTCCAAAGACAAAGACGGTGGTCGCTGCGTTGAAGGCTCTGGGGGTTGCTGGTTCGTCTGTGTTGATCACGACGAATGGCATCGATCAGAATGTCTATAAGTCGGCCAGGAATGTGGCTGGTGTTCAGGTGATGCCGGCGTCGGATTTGAATGCTTATTCGCTGTTGCGTAATCGCAATTTTGTGGTGACTGTTTCGGCAATGGATAGTCTTCTTGGTCGCACGGCAGAGGTGTCGGCGTGATGGGTGGCAACGTGTCTGAAAAGAAAACCGGCGTTCAGCTTGAGCCTCATATGGTTATTCGTCGCCCGTTGGTGACGGAGAAGGGCGTGCACGCCTCTGAGCGGCTGAACGCTTACACGTTTGAGATTCATCCGCTGGCGAATAAAGCGGATGTTAAGAAGGCTGTCGAGAAGCTCTGGGATGTTCGCGTCGCTGAGGTTCGCACGCAGAATCGCCAAGGCAAGCCTCGTCGGGCTCGGGTGGCCTTAGGGCGAACAAAGGGTTGGAAAAAGGCGATTGTAAAGCTGCACGATGAAGACCGGATTTCGTTCTTCTAGGCAGTGTTTGGTTGATTCAGATTAATTCTGCTTGCAGGATTGTGTAATGGGTATTCGATTTTATAAGCCAGTGACTCCAGGTCGACGTGGTGCTTCGGTCTCGGATTTTGCTGAGATTACGGATCGCAAGAAACGTCCCGAAAAGTCGCTGACGGTGCGCCAGAAGAAGACTGGCGGACGTAATAATCAGGGTAAGATCACTGCGCGGCATCGTGGTGGTGGTCACAAGCGGTTATATCGAATTATCGATTTTAAGCGCCGAAAAGACGGTGTGGTCGGCACTGTGACTCATATTGAGTACGATCCGAATCGGTCGTGTCGAATTGCACTTGTGCAGTATGAGGACGGTGAAAAACGGTATATTCTGGCTCCCGAAGGTTTGGCCGCCGGGGCCAAGGTGCAGAGTGGTGAGTCGGTTGAGCCGGTGCTCGGCAATTGCATGCCATTGAGTGCGATTCCCCCGGGTACGGATATTCATAATATTGAGATGCAGCCGGGTCGCGGCGGTCAGTTGGTGCGAAGTGCCGGAACGCGAGCTGTGTTGAATGCTCGCGAAGGTCGGTGGGCTCAGGTGACTTTGCCAAGTGGTGAGGTTCGTCGGTTGCCGGGTCAGTGCCGGGCGACGATTGGCGTTATTGGTAATTCGGAACACAGTAGTATTGTCTTCGGAAAAGCAGGGCGTCGTCGCTGGCTTGGTTGGCGTCCCCATGTTCGTGGGACGTGTATGAACCCGGTGGCGCATCCCATGGGTGGTGGTGAAGGTCGCAATTCAGGCGGTCGGCATCCGTGTAGTCCTACGGGTAAGCCTTCGAAGGGTGGTCGAACGCGAGCGAAGCGTAAGGCTTCCAGTAAAGCAATTATTCGTCGCCGTCGGTCTCGACGGTACGGCGAAGTTAAGGTTTGATCGCTGTCGTTTGACGGGCGGTATTGGTCGTGGTGTAGGCCACTCGGTTGCGAGCGGTGGTTTGGGTTTGTGTCGCGGCGATGCTGCATTGGTTGAGAACTATGGGATTCTGATTCATGGGTCGATCGCTCAAAAAAGGGCCTTACGTTGACGCCAAGCTGCTCAAGAAAGTTGAGAAGCAGAATTCGGCTGGCCAGAAAGAGGCTGTGAAAACGTGGGCCCGCGCGTCCACGATTTCGCCTGAGTTCGTCGGTCACACGTTCCTGGTACATAATGGTCGCGCACATCTGAGTGTCTACGTGACAGAAGATATGGTAGGTCACAAGCTGGGTGAATTTGCTCCCACACGAACATTTCGCGGTCATGGGGCAAGGGGTAAGGGTAAGTAGTAGTTATGGGTCTTATAAAAGCTACTCATCGTCACGCACGTATTTCAGCGACCAAAGTTCGTCCGTTTGCAGACCTCATCAGGGGGATGACGGCGGCGGATGGCGTGGAGGCGCTTCGTTACGTTCCCAACCGAGGTGCTCGTTTTCTTGAGAAGGTTCTCAAGAGCGCGATTGCCAACGCGGAAGATCGTGGCGTGCGGAATTCGGATCGCCTGAAGATCAGCGAGTGCCGAGTGGACGGTGGTCCAATGTTTAAACGGGTGCGTCCGCGTGCTCGTGGTATGGCGTTTATTATTCGGCGTCGCACCGCTCACATTCATGTTGGAGTGGATGCGCCCGAGTTGGGGTAGGCGTTGCGAATAATGTTGTGAGGCGAGTTCGGTTCAATGAGCCGAACACCTTTCGACCACAGTGCCCGACCGAGAGGGGGCGGGTGGTGGGAGGGGTCTGGCGACACTCCTGAGTTACACAGATCGGTTTAGAAGAGGTTGTTACGATGGGTCAAAAGGTCAGGCCGACAGGGTTTCGGGTCGGTGTTATGGAGAATTGGCGGAGTCGGTGGTACGCACCGAAGCGCGAGTTCGGCGACCTTTTGCTTGAAGATTTCAAGATCCGTCGATACGTCAGTGAGAAGTATCAGTTCGCTGAGATTGCGAAGGTTGAAATCGAGCGAACGCGGGATCAGGTCGTTGTTCATTTGTTTACGGCTCGTCCCGGCGTGATCATCGGTCGCAAGGGACAGGAAGTAGATCGCTTAAAGGGTGATCTGGAGGAACTGACCGGCCGTCGGATGGATCTGAAAATTGTGGAGATTGGTAATGCCAATCGAAACGCCAAGTTGGTGGCGGACAAGGTTGCTCAGCAGCTCTCCAAGCGCGGCAGTTTTCGTCGGGCCATCAAGAAGACACTGGACGAAGTCATGAGTTCTGGTGTGTATGGAATTAAGATTGAGATGTCGGGCCGCCTTGGTGGTTCCGAAATGTCTCGTAAGGAAAAAGCGAGCCGTGGTTCAATCCCGTTGTCGACACTGCGGCGACATGTGGACTATGGGTTTTCAGAGGCCAAGACTTCCCAGGGGATTATTGGCGTTAAAGTTTGGATCGACCTGGGCGATTATTCGGACGAGGAGTCTGGCGATGGCGTTAATGCCAAAACGGGTCAAGCATCGAAAAAGCCAAAGAAGGCGTATAAAAGGTGATGCCCACAAGGGTAACACTGTGGTTTTTGGTGAGTGGGGCCTGCAGTCGATGCAGCAGGGTCACGTAAGTGCGCAGACTATTGAGGCTTGTCGTATTGCGGCAACTCAGTACGTCCGTGGAGTAGGTAAGGTTTATATTCGGATCTTTCCGCACAAGTCCGTTACCTCACGCCCGCTTGAAACTCGAATGGGTAAGGGTAAGGGAGAGCCGGATCGATGGGTTGCCATCGTGAAGCCGGGGACAGTGTTGTTTGAAGTGACCGGTGTAGGCCGAGAAGGTGCGCGAGACTGTTTCAACAGGGTCGCTCACAAACTTCCAGTTAAAGTTCGTCTGGTCGGCCGTCGTCCGGTCGTCGAGTGATTCGGTTTGTTGGGGTGGTGAGATGTCCAAGGCAAATGTGCTGCGAGAGATGTCGGACGAACAGTTGGAGCACGAGCTGCGTGAAACTCAGCAGTCGCTGTTCCGCGTTCGGTTCCAGTCTGCGACGGAGCGCAATGATACTCCAAGCAATGTTCGTAAGCTGCGGCAGGTGATTGCTCGGGTGAAAACAATACAGCGTGAGCGACAGATTGCTGTTGCCACGGATAATTAGTTTGGTCTGTTGAGAAGAGTTGCGGTTTGCAATGAAAAAGACTCTCGTCGGTACAGTGGTTAGTGACAAGGCGTCCAAGACTTTGCGGGTGGATATCGAACGTCGATTTCCACACGCGAAATATGGAAAGATCGTGCGTGCCCGCACCGTGTGTCATGTTCATGACGAAGAGGAGCAGGCGGCACAGGGCGATTTGGTAGAGATCGTGGAGACCCGTCCACGGTCGAAGACCAAACGTTGGGATCTGCTGCGGATTGTGAAGAAAGCAGATGGCGTTAGCGTCGAAGCTGCAGCAGCAGTAGTGGATTCAGAATAGGGCCGTTTGCAGCGAGTCAGAGGCTTGCTGTGTTGAGGTGTTCTCATGATACAAATGCAGACAGTTCTGGATGTCGCTGACAACTCCGGCGCTAAGCTTGTCCGATGCATCAAGGTGCTTGGTGGATCCAGTCGAAGATATGCGACGCTGGGCGATATTATCGTCGTGAGTGTTCAGAAGGCCTTACCAGGCAGTAGTATTAAGACGGGGTCCGTCGTTAAAGGCGTCATCGTTCGCTGCAAAAAGGGACGTCGGCGGGATGACGGCAGTTACGTCCGTTTTGATCGCAATGCCGTTGTTATTCTTGATGCCGACGGCAGTCCTCGTGGGACACGTATTTTTGGTGCGGTGGCTCGTGAATTGCGGGATCGCAAATTCATGAAGATTGTCAGTCTGGCCAGTGAAGTGGTGTAGTCAATGCAGTGGCTGATTCGCACTGGAGTAGAGATCTGAAAAATGGCACGCTTGTTAGAAAAATACAAAACAGAAATTGTCCCGGTACTTCAGGAGTCGCTGGGACGGAAGAACGCTCATGCTGTCCCCAAGCTTGAAAAGATCGTCGTCAGCATGGGGGTCGGCGAAGCCGTTCAGGATCGAAAACGACTGGACGCCGCGGTCGGCCATCTGACGATTCTGGCCGGACAGAAGGCTCAGGTTTGTCGAGCGAAGAAATCCGTTTCCGGGTTTCGTCTTCGTGAGGGTATGCCGATCGGTTGTCGGGTCACGCTCCGCGGAAAACGGATGTACGAGTTCCTGGATCGGCTGATCACTTTGGCATTTCCTCGTGTTCGTGACTTTCGAGGTATCAACCCGAACAGTTTCGACGGACATGGAAACTACAATTGCGGACTGCAGGAACAGATGGTGTTTCCTGAGGTGGATCCGGAGACGGTCAACCAGCCGCAGGGCATGAATATCACAATTGTTACAACAGCGAAGACGAATGACGAAGGTCACTCTTTGCTGAAAGCCCTTGGAATGCCGTTCAAGAAAAAAGATTCCGACGGATAACTGCAACACCAGCGCTGGTAGACCAATCTTATGGCAAGTAAAGCAAAGATCGAAAAAGCGAATCGGACGCCGAAGTTCAGTTCCCGAATTGAGCGTCGGTGCAACCTTTGCGGTCGGCCTCGTGCCGTTTACCGCAAGTTTAAGGTGTGCCGGATCTGTTTCCGTAATTTATGTCTGGACGGTTTGGTTCCTGGAGCCAGAAAAGCCAGTTGGTAACACAGGTTCGCCTCGTTCGGAGGCGACCGAATCAATACAAGAACAGACGAGTACCTGTCCCATGATGACTGACCCGATCGCAGATCTGCTCACTCGAATTCGCAATGGCATCAGCGTGGAACGGCCGTACGTCGACATGCCGACATCGCGTCAGAAGGTGCGGATTGTGCAGGCACTGGAACGCGAAGGCTACGTCTGGGATCACAAGATCGTCGAAGTGGAAGGCGCTCCGGGCGCTGTTCTGCGAGTGAATTTGAAGTACGGGCCAAACGGTGAGCACGTGATTCAGCATATTGAGCGAATCAGCAAACCAGGTCGCCGCGTCTACGTCGGCACGTCAGAAATGAAGGAAGTCCGTCAGGGGCTTGGGGTTTCAATTCTGTCGACTTCCAAGGGCGTTTTGAGTAACCGCGAGGCACGCAAACAGGGTGTCGGCGGAGAGCTTCTCTGTCAGGTTTGGTAGTTCTCCTTCCTTCACACGTTTCAATCCAACAACTGGTATTTGGGCAATGTCTCGAATTGGAAAAAAGCCGATCAGTTTCCCGGCTGAAGTGACCGTGTCTCTTGCTGGTCAGGAGATCAGCGTTAAAGGCGCAAAGGGTGACCTGAAGCTGACTGTGCATGCCAACATGATGTTGGAAGTGAATGATACTGATCGTGTCATCACGGTAGCACGGCCGAACGATCTGCGTGAAAACCGTGCTTTGCACGGGCTCACTCGCAGTCTGATTCAGAATATGGTGGACGGCGTCGTCAAACAGTTTGAGCGTCGTCTCACTGTGGTCGGCGTGGGCTACAATGCTTCGCTGGCTGGAAACAAACTGTCGCTTCAGGTGGGATTCGCGAACACGGTCGTTCTGGAAGTTCCGCCAGGAGTCGACGTGGAAGTTCCTGCTGCCACCAGTGTGATTGTACGAAGTGCGGACAAGCAGGCTGTTGGTCAGTTTGCGGCTAATGTCCGTCAGGTGCGACCTCCTGAGCCTTATAAGGGCAAAGGTATTCGATACGAAAACGAACAGGTACGGCGTAAGTCCGGTAAAGCGTTCGGTTCCAAGTAGTGTTGGCCGCTTAGCTAATAAGGTTGGTTGAGATCAATGAAGGCTCAGAAGCGATTAATAAAGCGAAAAGTACGACGTGGGTTTCGTGTGGGCAATCGTGTTCGTCGCGACGCACATGGTCGGCCTCGGCTGTCGGTGTTCAAGAGTAATCGCCACATCTATGCGCAGATTATCGATGATGCGGCAGGGCGGACGTTGGTTGCTGCCAGCACTGTGGAATCATCGATCGCCGGCGCGGGAAAAGTGGCCAGCAACTGTGATATAGCTCAGACGGTCGGCAAAGTGCTGGGCGAACGAGCACAGGAAAAGGGCATCGTGGAGGTCGTGTTTGATCGTGGCAGTTTCCGCTACCATGGTCGTGTGGCTGCGTTGGCGGATGCCGCGCGCGAACAGGGTCTGCGATTCTAGACCAGCTTTGGTTTCAGATTTGAGGTGAAACGTGTCTTCAACAGATACACAAAGAGATGCGGGCGAATCAGTCATTCAGATTCGTCGTTGCGCGTGCGTCGTCAAGGGCGGTCGTCGTTTCAGCTTCGCCGCTTTGGTGGTGACGGGCGATCGAAACGGTCGTGTCGGCTATGGTTACGGTAAAGCGATCGAAGTGCCGCTGGCCGTGGAAAAGGCCACGAAAGCTGCGAATCGGTCAATGCGGCCGTTCTCGTTGGTGGGCACAACGATTCCGCACCAGGTCATGGGCGAGTTTCGAGCCTCTCGCATACTGCTGTTGCCGGCCAAACCCGGTACAGGTGTTATTGCTGGTGAGTGTGTGCGTCTGGTGCTGGAAGCTGCGGGGATTTCTGACATCCTCACAAAAAGCTACGGCTCCACCAATCCGCTCAACCTGGTGAAAGCGACGTTTGATGCTCTGTCGCAGCTTCAGACTAAAGATCAGGTCGAACGTCTGAGAGGAGTGTCGCTGTCATGATTTTGAACGACGTACATACAGGTATACAGAAACGAAAACCTCGGAAACGCATCGGGCGTGGGCCAGGTTCTGGTCACGGCAAGACCAGTGGACGAGGACATAACGGCTATTTCAGCCGGTCGGGTTCGAAACGACGCGCTGGGTTTGAAGGTGGTCAAACGCCCTTGTTTCGGCGTGTCGCGAAGCGTGGATTCAACAATAAGGCTTTCGCCGACACGGTGGTGATCGTCAACGTTGGTCAGCTCGAGAAGTCGTTCGAGGATGGTGCGGAAATCACCGTGGAAGCACTGGTCGCCAAGGGAATTGTTCCGAGTCGACACGATGCGTTGAAGGTGCTTGGGGACGGAGAACTGAACAAAAAGCTGACCGTGATGGCACATCGCTTTTCTCGCAGTGCGGAAGAGAAGATTGTGGCGGCAGGCGGAAAGTTCGAACGAGTTTGACTGGCGCGCGGACGATTGCGTTCGCAGAAACTTCGTAAGGATTGAAGTTTCGGAGAGGAAAAAGTGCTCTCAAAACTATTAACCGTGTTCCGTATTCCGGAGCTCCGACAGAAGATCCTGCTGACACTATTCCTGTTGGCGGTCTACCGTATGGGGTTTTCGATCACGTTGCCATTTATGGACCATGCCGCGCTTAAGGAAGTGTTCGGCCGTGGTCGGTCTGGCGGTACGGGGATCGCGGACCTGTTGCAGGTCGTCTCAATGTTTTCGGCCTCCAGCATTACGAATGGTTCCATATTCGGACTGGGAATTATGCCGTATATCACGGCATCAATTGTTTTCCAGCTGTTGGGGACCGTTTATCCTCCGTTGGAACAGTTACAAAAAGAAGGCGAGGCCGGTCGCCGGAAGTTGAACGAATACACTCGCTACGCCACTGTGGTTATTTGTTTTCTGCAGAGTTTCTTCCTGATACGGGGTCTCGCGGCAGGAGCACTCACGGGGCAGAGCGTGTTATTGGAAGGTTACAACACGACAGGCTGGTGCTTGGTGGGAACCGTCGTGATGACGTGCGGGACCGTGTTTTTGATGTGGATCGGTGAACAGATCGATGCCTATGGAATCGGCAACGGAATCAGCCTGCTCATCATGGCCGGAATTCTGGCCAGAATGCCGGCTGCAGCAGGCGGGTTTCTGAGCGGAATCTTCGAAAACGGCTTGCAGTTGGGGGGTGGACAGGGAGTCGAAATTTTATTGGTGTTGGCGGCTCTGTTTGTGATTGTGATTGTCTGGGTGGTGTTCATCACACAGGGGCAACGCAAGATTCCGATTCAAAGTGCAAAACATGTTCGTGGTCGAAAAGTGATGGGTGGCCAGCGACAGTGGCTTCCGCTGAGGGTGAATCAGGCAGGGGTCATGCCGATTATCTTTGCCTCCAGTCTGCTGTTGCTGCCGTTTTTCGTCTTTAATCAGTTGTCAAACATCTGGCAAGGCAACCCAATCCTGATGACACTGGCCGGTGCGTTCAGTCCTGGTCAGGGATTCGTATATAATCTGACATATATCTTTCTGATCTATTTCTTCTGCTACTTTTGGACGGCCATTACTTTCAATCCGAAAGATATGGCGGAGAATCTGAAGGATATGGGCAGCTTTATTCCCGGTTATCGACCGGGTGGTCGTACAGCGTCACACCTTGAACAGGTGATGATGAGAATTACGTATGTCGGTGCAGCGTTTCTCGCGATTATCGCCGTGATACCAACGGTGATTTCCACAACCCTGACAGGAGACTACGCGATTGCGAGTTTCTTTGGGGGGACTGGTCTTTTGATTATTGTTTCCGTGGCTTTGGACCTGGTTCAGAAAATTGATTCGCATTTAATCATGCGAAACTACTCAGGTCTGTTGGACACTGATGATTAGCTTCGGAAAACGGTTTTAGATAGTTGTCCGCAGGAGTTAGTTCGATGAAGGTTCGGTCAAGCGTCAAACGAATTTGTGAACACTGCAAGACGGTTCGTCGTCGTGGCCGTACCTACGTTGTCTGCACTGCGAACCCTCGACATAAGCAGCGTCAGGGCTGATTGCTTTCGGTAAAGGCGACTGCAGGGGTGGGGCCGCTCTCGGCATCTGACCTTGTTGAAGAAGAACCTGTGGTTGTTCGCGTTCGAGTCGTCTGTGGCGGCTCAGGATTGTTTTGTTAGTTGGAGTGAGCTTCGATGCCTCGTATTCTTGGTGTGGACATCCCAAACAATAAGCCAACGTATATTGCGTTGACCTATCTCTTCGGTGTTGGTCGCGTGCTTGCGGTCAATATCTGTTACGAGTTGGGGATTGATCCGCACGTTCGGGCGAGTAATCTGTCTGAAGATGAAGTGAGTCGAATCACCAACCATCTGGACAAGAATTACACAGTTGAAGGGCCGCTCCGGCGAAAGGTTCAGCAGGATATCGGTCGACTTCGCGAGATTCAGTGTTATCGAGGCCTGCGACATCGTCGAGGCCTGCCGGTACGCGGACAGCGGACAAAGACCAACGCCAGAACTCGAAAGGGTCGAAAAAAGACCGTCGCCGGAAAGAAGGGCGTCAAGGACGCCAAGCACTAGGTCTGTGTTCCTGAAGGGCCCTCTGACTTCCGTTAATCTGTGAGAAATTGAATCGTGGCAAAAGTAAAGCAAAAAAAGCGAGTGCGTCGCAACGTAACGAAGGGCATCGCTTTTATCAAAGCAACCTTCAACAACACCATTGTGACCATGACTGACACAAACGGTGACGTTTTGTGTTGGGCCACAGCGGGAACCGTTGGGTTCAAAGGGAGTCGCAAGAGCACGCCGTTTGCGGCGCAGCGAGCTTCCGAAACTGTCGCCGAACGAGCGGCAAAGTGTGGTGTGAAGGAGATCGAGATTCGGGTGAAGGGTCCCGGGTCGGGTCGGGAAAGTGCCATTACGGGCCTGCAGTCTTCAGGGATCACCGTTCGGTCAATCGAAGATGTCACCCCTCTGCCGCACAACGGCTGCCGTCCCCCTAAGAAGCGTCGCGTCTGAGTTGGCGTTTTTTCTTTACGTGGTTGACGCGGTCTGACTAATAAGAGTCCCCTGTTTCAGGAGAATACATAATGCGAATTCGATGGCGTGGTTTGGAACTTCCCAGTCGGGTCTTCCCGGTTCGAGAGTCCCTGACGGCCGAATACGGCAGGTTTGTGGCCGAGCCGTTTGAGCGTGGTTTTGGATCCACAGTGGGCAACAGCCTGCGACGAATCCTGCTCTCCAGCCTCGAAGGAGCCGCGATCACCAAAGTCCGTGTACAGGGTGTGCAGCACGAGTTCACTACGATTCCCGGACTTGTGGAAGATGTGACTGACATCTGCCTCAATCTTAAGTCGCTGGTGCTGAAGAACTACAGCGCTTCTGTGAAGACCGTTCGCATTGAGAAAAACACTCGCGGTGTAGTCACGGGTGCGGATGTCATCTGTGATGATCAGGTTGAGGTCATCAACAAGGATCTGGTTATTGCAACGATGACCGACGATGTCCCTTTCAACATTGAAATGACGGTAGAGAACGGACGCGGTTATGTGCCTGCGTCAGAACACTATCAGAACGACCCGGAGGTCGGCCTCATTCCACTGGATGCAGCATTCTCTCCGATTACTCGCGTCAGGCATCAGATTCAGGAAACGCGTGTCGGCCAACGGACTAACTACGACAAGCTTAACCTGGAAATCTGGACCAACGGAACTGTGTCTCCGTCCATGGCACTTGTCGAAGCAGCCAAAATCCTGCGGAAGCATCTTAACTGCTTCATCACGTACCGCGAACCTGGTCCGGAAGCGAACCAGGAAGGCGGACTGAAGGGAATGATGGAATCCACTGGGTATTCGCCGGTGGACATGGAACTGGAAGAGAAGTTAAACAAAAGTCTGGCCGAATTGAATTTGTCGGTGCGGGCTACAAACTGTCTTGAGTCCGTCGGTATCAATACCGTTCGGGATCTTGTTGTGCGGTCTGAGGATGAGCTCCTGCAGGTTCGCAACTTTGGTGAAACGACTCTCGACGAAGTTCGAGAACGCCTGGAAGAGATTGAACTGGCTCTGGGCATGCGACTTCCGAACCAACAGACCATTGGCTAGGTCGCGGAAGCGAAATTACCGATTTTCCTTAGACTACGATTGAGAGATTTGTCGCCATGCGACATCGACTGCGTGGAAGAAAACTTGGGCGAAATGCATCACATCGTAAGGCGATGTTTCGCAACATGGCGACCAGTCTGATAAAGACGGTGCGCGTGGATGAAGAGGATCCGTTGCGGCCACGTGTGGCCGGGCGCATCGTCACCACGGTACCCAAGGCTAAAGAGCTTCGCCCATTCGTGGAAAAGCTGATTACGCTTGGCAAGAAGGCCGTTGCTCACGAGCAGGCCGCGGCTGAGTTTGCGTCAGACGCTGAGAAGGGGTCCGACGCTTGGCGCGATTGGCGGACGTCTGACAAATGGCAGAAGTGGTCGCAGACCATTTCTCCTGCCGTCGCACTTCGTCGGCAGGCGTTTTCGCTGCTGCGAGACAATGATGCCGTTTCAATTCTGTTCGATGAGTTGGCCGAGCGGTTTGCAGATCGCGACGGTGGGTACACACGAATCGTGCGGCTTCCCAACGTTCGCCTTGGCGATGCGGGCCAGCAGGCGTTGATCGAATTCGTCGGCGAACGGGATCGTGTGAAGTCCAGGAAACGAACCGCACCGGTTGTCACTGATGAACCGGCCACTGACGAAGCTGAACCGCAGCAGGATGAACCCGTAGCGGACGCTGATGAAGCCCCATCGGCGGACGCAGACGCAACAGAAACGAAAGAAGAGTAGGGGTATTCGCCCCTCGACTCGGATCACACCACAGGCCGCTCAACATGAGCGGCCTGTTTTCGTTAAAAGCCGATATTGCCGTGAATTGAGGAAGCGAATAGTCTTCGAGGAATTCGAAGTGGTCCGGTGAACGGACTCACGGAAGCCGCTCCCCCCGATTGCCTGAGGTCTGTCAGTTGCCAGGTAAGGCGTTTGATTTCTGTGCTGCCATGAGGCGACTCTGCGAAGACGTTTGTCAGCGTCATCCGGAGTTTCGTCACATTGACATGAGCCGGGTGGCCGTGACATTCGCACAGACACGGTCGCCAGTGGAATGGGGCATGCAGGCGAAACTGACTCCAATGCGTTTCGAATATGGTGGATTGACGCAACGAAGAGATGGCCGAGAGTGGACTGTTCAGCGGTTGTACCACGACGGCCAGGAAATGCTCTACATCCTCACATTCTATCTGCCACGATTTCTGAACCAGACGTACACGGAGAAGCTGGTCACAACCTTTCACGAGTTGTATCACATCAGTCCCGCGTTCGACGGTGACATACGGCGGTTCAAGGGTGGCTGTTATATGCACACCGGCAGTCAGGCCAACTACGACCGCCAGATGGAAAAGTTCGTGAATCAGTACGTACGAATGAAAGCACCTCCTGTCCTGCGGAAGTTTCTCAAGCACGACTTTCATGGTCTGCGACGGGCCTGCGGGCCCGTCGTCGGATTACGAGTCGCGGTTCCAAAGCTGATACCGCTGGATGACGCTGCCTAGCTGACGGAAAGTCAATCCCATGGATTTCGATCCTGCCGACGTACGTGCGTCCGTGTTCTATCAGCAGATGATTCATTGTATTGTGCCCCGACCGATTGCGTGGGTCTCCACGATCTCAAGTGCCGGCATCACCAACGTCGCTCCGTTTAGTTACTTCACCGGAGTCGGCTCACGTCCGCCCAGTCTGCTTTTCTGTCCGGCCAACAACAGGCACGGCGAACCCAAAGATACGCTGCGGAATATTCAGGACACCGGTGATTTTGTCGTGAATATTGTTTCGATGGCGGTTGCCAGGGCCATGAACGCGTCAGCAGCCGCCCTGCCGCCGGAGGAATCTGAATTCGATATTGACGGATTGACGGCATTGGCCAGTGTGAAAATCGGAGCTCCACGAGTGTCGGAATCGCCCGTTCAATTCGAATGCCGCAAAATGCACATCTTGAATATCGGCGACGGTCCGGGAGGTGCCAATATTGTCGTTGGTCGTATCGTTCACGTGCACATCGACGACAACGTAATCGGCGCTAAGGACCTTGTTGACCCTGATCTGCTGGACGCTGTCGGCCGAATGGGTGGACTCAGCTATTGCAGAACAAAGGACCGGTTCGACCTCCCACGGCCCGGTCAATAGTGATCGCTTTGGCGCATTGTTGTCAGCTCCTGATGAACACATTCGGGCGACGAATAGTACAATCCGTTACAAATTATCGAATGTTAGTCCTCAATCGTCGCGAATCAGCCAACGGTTCACAGCCATTGCAGCATGACAGAGCGGTTCGGGATCTCCGGCGTTAACGTGTGGTCGTCCATGGAAACCACTCGATGCAGTGATTGAAGTTTGTGCCTGATCCGGCAATCGAGTAACATTGCGTCAGGAGCATTCCTGCCCAATCGGTCCTTCTCAACGGTTCGCCAGATCGTTATCCCGCCTCAGGACTTATTTCATGCGAAAACGCGGCGTTGCAGCATCGCTCGTTTTTTTTCTATCGCATCTGTGCATTTGCGGTCGGGTGGCAACGGCCGAAGATCTTGTTGTCTTTCCTGAAGAGATCATCCTCAGCGGTCCGCAGGCAACGACCCGGATTGTTGTCGTAGATAACGCTGCGACCGGGCTGCAGAAAGACTTGACCAGGACTGCGAAATACTCAATCGTTGACCGCAGAATCGCGACAATTTCGGAATCAGGCATCATTGCGCCCCGGGGTGAAGGTCAGACGCAATTGATTGTGGTCAGCGGAACCCGCCGAAGGGAAGTGCCGGTATCGGTCACTGGTTTGGACAGACCCGCGCCGGTGTCGTTTTCCAACGCAGTGGTTCCTTCTCTTACGAAGCTGGGTTGCAATTCCGGCAGTTGCCATGGAAAGGCCGAAGGCCAAAACGGCTTCAAACTCAGTGTCTTTGGCTTTGACGCACAAGCCGATTTCGAGACATTGACAAAGGAAAGTCGTGGGCGACGAATCAACCGCGTCATCCCCGCTACAAGTCTGATTCTAGGGAAGGCGACAGGGCGAGTGTCCCATGCGGGCGGCCGTCGAACGGACGAGAGGTCCATACAGTATCTCACCCTGTTGAGGTGGCTGTCGGAAGGCGCTACATTCGACCGCAAACCTGTATCCGTCACATCAATTGAAGTGCAGCCTGTGGAAGCGAAGCTGAGCCTCGACGGGCGACAGCAACTGAGGGTGATTGCTCACTTTTCCGATGCAACTTACCGAGACGTTACAAATACGGCGGAGTTTCGGTCCAATGCCGACAGCATTGCTATGGTCAGCCATGATGGGCTGATTGACGCGAAGGGATTGCCGGGCGAAGCCGCAGTGCTGATTCGTTTTCTGGACAAAATGGCCGTTTGCGCGATCACGATTCCTCTGCCAGGCACGGACTTCAAACGGCCTCCCACGAATAACTTTGTTGATCAGCACGTCTGGGACAAGCTGCAACGACTTGGCATCCAGCCTTCAGGACTGGCCGACGACGCAACGTTTCTGCGTCGCGTTTTCCTTGATACGATCGGAACACTGCCGAACGCGGATGAAACGCGAAGCTTTCTCAGTGACGACAAACCGACCAAACGGACACAGCTGATTGAACAACTTCTGAACCGTGACGAATACAGCGTGTATCAGTCGCAGAAGTGGGCGGACCTGCTGCGTCTCGACAGTAACGCACTGGGCTCAGAAGCGTCGGTGGCGTTCAATCGCTGGCTGCGGCGGCAGTTTCGCGAGAACCGGCCTTATGATGAGTTCGTTCGCGACATCTTAACTGCCAAAGGCAGCACTCGTGCCGAGAGTCCCGCCGCGATGTACGTAACGCTGAACGAACCTCAGGAACTTGGCAGTTCCATCAGTCAGCTGTTTCTCGGCATTCGTATTCAATGCGCTGAGTGCCACCATCACCCCTTCGAAAAATGGTCGCAGGAAGATTATTATTCCTTTGCTGGTCTGTTTACGGGTGTCGGGCAGAAGACGCTTCCCGACGGTACGAAAAGCATTCTGGTGAAGGCCGGCCGCAATCTTAAGCACCCGAAAATGGACTCGGCTGTTCCGGCAAAGGGTCTGGGCGAAGTTATTTCCACAAACGCCGACTTAGCGATGCCCGTCGATCGGCGCGTTCATCTCGCGGACTGGATGACCAGCGATACGAACCCTTACTTTGCCAGAGCGATTACGAATCGCATCTGGGCGTCTTACTTCAGTCGAGGTCTTGTTGACCCGGTTGACGATCTGCGCGCCAGCAATCCGGCCAGCAATGAAATGCTGCTGAACGCATTGGCCGATTATCTTCGCAAATCCAATTATGATCTGAAGGCGCTGACACAAGTCATTCTGGAATCTCGCACGTATCAGCTAAGCAGTGAACAGAACGAAGATAATGCTGACGATCATCAGAATTTTTCGCGAGCTGATTATCGTCCGCTTCACGCCGAAGTTCTACTGGATGCGATCAGCCAGGTGACCGGCGTCGCCGAAAAATTCAACGGCTGGCCGCTGGGGGCTCGGGCGATCGAAGTCTGGGACAACCGCATGCCATCGTACTTCTTCCGCATTTTTGGTCGCCCCACAAGAACCACTGTCTGCGCATGTGAACGTGGCGACGCTCCCAGTATTTCTCAGGCTCTGCATCTGTTGAATTCGTCCGAAATCGGCGAAAAGATTCAACATCGGCACGGTCGAGTTCGCCAGTTGGCTGATTCCAGCCTTAGCCCGACTGAAATAATTGATGAGTTGTATTTGTCCACGGTCAATCGTTTTCCGACAGTTGCCGAACGCGAACTGATGTTGAAGGCCTGCAGTCAGGATGCAGATCGTCGTGAAATGGTCGAAGATCTGATGTGGACGTTGTTGAATACGAAGGAGTTTCTGTTTAACCACTGACCGAATGATGCCAAACTCGCCTGTGTGAACAACTGCGGCAGGATCCCTCGGCCGCCATATAAAACCGGAGACTCTCATGCTGAAAATGCCATTTCTTCAGAAGCGAGGAAGTTACTGCGATCGTCGATCTCGCAGAGACTCGCTTCAAATTGGCGGACTGAGCGCGCTAGCCGGGCTGAATCTGCCCTCATTGCTGCAGGCTGACGACATCAATGCCGTTGCCCCACACGCAAAGTCCTGCATCATGTTGTTTCTGGAGGGTGGTCCAAGCACCATTGATATGTGGGATATGAAGCCGGATGCGCCGGAAAACGTACGTGGTCCCTTCAAGCCGATTTCAACTAACGTGGCAGGGACGCAGATCTGTGAGCACTTGCCGGCGTGCGCGAAGGTGGCCGACAAATACACCATTGTTCGCAGTCATTCTCACGGCGACAACGGTCACGTCACCGGTTACTACTACGTGATGACTGGCTACAAGCCGCGATTTCGAGACGGCCAGAACAGCCGCATACCGGCCAACGTGCTCTACCCGTCGATCGGTTCTCGTGTGGCTCGGGAGTTGGGCGTTCACGGTTCTGTGCCGGCATACGTGAACCTGCCCGCACCGATGGACGCCGGCGGGCCCGGATTCTATGGGCCGGAATACGCCCCATTTGTGATTGAAACGGATCCCGTGCAGCCAGATTTTAGTGTGCGCGATCTGACGCTTCCAAAAGGAACTTCCAGCGACCGTATGTCTCGTCGGCAACGATTGCTGTCCGGAGTTGAACGGCTGAGCAGTGGTGCTTCGGGTAAAGCCGCCGACATGTCCGCCTACTACAGTAAAGCGTACGATCTGATCACATCACCGGAAGCTCAAAAGGCCTTTGACATTCATGCCGAACCGAAGTCACTGCGGGAACGATACGGCCATTCCACCATCGGACAATGTGCGTTGTTATCACGTCGCCTTGTCGAGTCGGGTTGTCGTTTTGTGGGAGTCGATCATGCAGGCTGGGACACTCATTACGACTGCTTTCCCAGTTTGAAGGAGGACCTGATTCCACAGGCCGATCTTGCCTTCAGCGGATTGGTGACAGATTTGGAGGAACGCGGACTGCTCGACACCACACTGGTCGTCATGATGGGCGAAATGGGCCGCACGTCGAAGGTAAATGGCAACGCGGGCCGAGATCATTGGAGTCGTGCTCAAAGCATTCTTCTGGCTGGCGGCGGAATACGACCTGGTCAGGTCATCGGCGAAACCGACGCAACGGCGTCGGCTCCCACGAAGGATCCGGTTTCCATTGCGGACTTGCAGTACACGATCTTCCGTCTACTTGGGATGGATACGAAAAAGATCTATTACACGCCGCAGGGCCGTCCGATCCCGGTGAGCAATGGTGGGAAAATGATTCCGGGGCTGGTATAGCCGATTGTCGTGAGTCGCTACGCGTTTGGGAATCGTTCTGTGGAGGCCGATGACTTGTCGTCGCTTCCTCCTGGAGCCGACCCGAACGACCAGGTAAGTTTTTGTTGCTGTCAGCTGTTGTAGGAAAGCACAGAGAAAATCCACCGCATCCGGGCCGTACCGCGTCAGAGCGAAAAACGATGATGAAAGCAGTCACTTTATTCAGAGTTTGCCTCACAGGGCTTCTGTTTCTGCAAGCCACAGTTCACGGCCAGCAATCGCCGACGATCGGCTATGCTTTTCCCGCGATGTTACCTTCTGGCAGCAGCATCGAAGTGCAGCTTGGAGGATATGACTGGACGCCGGACACGCAATTCTTCGTGCTTGATGATCGTGTGGAAATCGAAATCCTGTCCCCACCCAGCGAGATGTTGTTTCCCGGTCCGCCTCACTGGTTTGGCCCGAAAGCCGCCAATAAAGCGTTTCTAATTCCTCGCGAAGTCACCGTTCGCTTCACGGTTTCTGAGGATATGTCACCGGGAATTATTGGTTGGCGGGTTGCCAACGCCAACGGTGTCTCACCGCCACTTGACTTGCTGATCACGGACAGTGTGGATGCAATCGAAGCTGAATCGCAATCGTACGGCGACTTCTCACAACTGCTGCCGACATTGCCGTGTCGCGTGTTCGGTCGTTTGAAGCAAAAGGAAGAAGTGGACCGGTATCGATTCGTCTCTCCTGTGAATGGACTCGTAACCTGTTCAATTCAGTCGCACGACCTCGGCTTCGGCATCAATGCCGCCGTACTGATTCACGACGAAGCTGGGAAATTGCTTGCTGATGCAGCTGATACACAAGGCCACGGACTGCAAATGACCTTCGCGGTGAAGAGCGGCGCGGAGTATCTGGTGACTCTGAACGACATCGACTATCGCGGCAACCGTTCAATGGTGTACCGAATGTCATTTGAGACAGGGCCGAGGGTCATTGCGACAGTGCCGGCCGCAGGCCAGCGAGGAGAAACTCAGCAGGTCACATTGATCGGTTACGGGCTGGAGACCGGCGCGGCGATGATCGAATCTGTTCAGCGTGAAATTTCATTCCCTGAAGACACAACGACAGCCCGGCTGAACTACGAATTCATATGCCACGGCGGCACTGTCCGGCATCAGATCGTCCTGAGTGATCATGCGGAACTGATCGAACAACGCGACGACAGTGAAACGCAGACGCTCAAGCTTCCGGTGGCCGTGACTGGTCAGCTGACGCAGACTGATCATCAGGATACGTACGTTTTTGAGGCAACGAAGGGCGTCGAGTGGGATATTACAGTGGCTGCCAGCACATTCGGCTCAGTGCTGGATGTCGACATGGCCGTTGTTGACGGAAACGGGAAGACTGTCGCATCAGCAGACGACGTGAATGGATCGACGGATGCTTTCGTCCGCTTCAAGTCTGCGGCAGATGGCGTTTATACCGTCCGAGTGTCCGACGTTTCTGGTCGTCAGGGAGAACCGACGTCGATTTACCGTCTGTCGTTCGCCCGGCCAACGTCGTCGTTCGAACTAATCGTTCCCGATTCTGTTGAAGTTATACTTGGCGAAGAACCGCCCAGTGTTCCAAAAAAACGGAGGAAGGGCCAGGAGCCACGTGGCTTGCTGTACGTCGATATTGTGCGCCCGCCAGACTTTGAACAGGATATCAAAGTCGATATCAAGGGGCTGCCTGACGGCACGATGGTCCCACAGGATATCGTGATTGCAACAGGAGAGTCGTCCGTTGTGATTCCATTGTCTACATCTCACCATTCGTCGTCATACGCGTCGCTGGCGACGGTCACCTGCACAGCGGACGACGCCAAAGTCTCTCAACAACTGTTGGTGGCCCCGATCATGAAGCCACGCGCAAATGTGAGACCGCTGTATCCGGATGCCGGTCGCACTGTGCACCGTGGTGGCACCTATGATGCCCCAGTCGTCGTTTCACGCATGGAAGACTTTGCAGGTGAAGTCCGTTTGCAGATGGCCGCTCGTCCGGATCGAGTATCTCAAGGGATCTTTGGCGCACCGGTTTCTGTGCCTGTTGATGTCAACCAGATCAACTTTCCTCTGTTTCTTCCAGAATGGGTGCAGATCGATCGCACTTCCCGCATTGTGCTGAATACGGTCGTTGAAGTGCCCGATCCTCAGGGCGCTATGCGAACGCTGGTCAATCGCATGAATCAGCGGATTACAATGAACGTGGAAGGAACTCTGCTGACCGTGTCGACGTTGACGCAAGAGTTTACCGTTCAGGAGGGGCGAAACCTCGAGATTCCGGTGCAGGTGTTCCGGTCACCAAAATTGCGTCGAGATGTTCGCGTTTCGCTGGTCTCGGAAGAAGGCTCAACCGACCAGGTGGAAGTCGCTTTTGTTGTGATTCCTGTTGCAAGGGCCTCGGCCGTTCTCAGAGTTCCCCGGGATCATGCTTTGATGGATGAAGGTGAGACGATACTGCAGCTGAAGGCTGTTGCGACGGTGGGGGGAAATGTCGTCGCTATGTCGTCAACGCCCATTGTTGTTGTCTCACCTTGACGATTCATCTGAAACAGTCGCCCGTGCAATGTTCAGGCCACATTCGCAGCGATGGCGGCAGCGATTCGGCAGGCGTCAAGAAACTGCGGGATGTACAGTGTTTCGTCGACGGTGTGAATTCCCGCCTGACCACATCCTAACGTCACCGCAGGGTAACCATGGGCGGAGATCCAGTTGGCATCCAGTCCGCCGTCACAATCACGCGCTACGGCCTGCAGCCCCATTTGCCGTACGGCCGCCTTCGCGACTGTCACACACGCAGAGCTTTCGGGAATGCTGAATGCTTCGTAGCGTGTGTCCTCTTCAAACGTCAGTTTGCCACGCTTGCCGCTGTTGTTTGTGACTGAGCGAACGGCAGCTTCGAACGCCTTGCGATACTCCTTTACGATGCGTTTGCGAAACGACGGCTGGTGACTGCGTGCTTCCGCTTCGATCGCTACTTCCGGCATCACCACGTTGGTTGCGGCTCCGCCATTGATCGCACCTATGTTGCTGGCACCGCGATTTTTCGATTTCGTGACAAGGCCGTGCCATCCGTCACGTTGCAAAGCCGCGATCGCAAGGGAGGCGACGACTGAGGCATTGACCCCGTTTTCCGGGTGGGCACCGGCGTGGCTGGCGATGCCGTTGATGACGATCGATAGGTTTGTCGCCCCAACGGCGCCGATGATCAGGCTTGCCGGGTCGCTGCCGTCCCAGTTGAAGCACAGTTCCGGACGGCCAAGCTTACTCGCTGTCAGAAATCTCGCACCTCGCAGGCCAATTTCTTCCTGCACGGTAAACAACAATGTCAGCGGTGGGTGAGGCAGATTCTGTCGCAGAATCTCGGAGACGGCAGTCAGCAGCACTGCGCAGCCGGCGCGGTTGTCGCCCCCCAAAGCCGTCTTCCCGGCAGGGCGGATCGTGTCACCCTTGCGGACTGGTTTGCAACCGACGGCCAGCGGAACTGTATCCAGGTGGGCCATCAGCAATCGGCGTGGAGCCCGGATGTTACCCTTAAGTTTTACGATCAGATTTCCAACCTGCCCGCCAGCGGGGCTTTTGCGGTGAGCAGTATCTGACGAAATCGCCGATTTTGGGACACCGACACGCACGAACTCCTCACGCAGCCACGTGGCGACCTTCGACTCTTCGCAACTCTGGCCGGGTATCGCCATCAAGTCCATGACCCGCGTGATGGCAGAGCCTTTGTCAATCGATTGCATGGGATTACGTCCTTTTCCGGCACCTGGTCGAAAAACAGTCCAGTGTTCTGTCCGTGTTTGAATCGTGTCGCACTTCGGGCAGTTCCGGAGTCACGCCGGTGTCGAGTGCATCGTTTGTATCGTAGTGGCCGCGGCGATCGGCACCACCGAGATTCACCGATTGCTGCTGCCTGCCTGAACCGCGTGACCGCTGTTTGGACAATCTTCTGCTGGCGGATATGGGCCTAACCGTTATCATTCAGCCGTCAATTGACGGGTTGAAGCGTCGCCCACGGAATGATGCAGAAGGAATACGGGACGGTCTGTGAGCCGGTTCGAGCTGACGCTCGGCACCAGATGGCCCGCGACTACTGGTCACTACCCTTAAGTGAACCCCAACAAGTTTTTACGGAGAAATATTCGCAATGCCACGGTTGAGTCAGGCAGACCTGATTGAAGTGAACCGCACGTTTGAAGAACGGTCGCCGCAGGAATTGCTTCAGTGGGCGAATACTACATTTGGCGATCGGATTGCTGCGCTGTCGTCTATGCAAAAATCCGGGAACACGATTTGCCACATGCTTCAGGCGGTTTCGGCAGACATGCCAATCCTGTTTGTTGACACGGGAGTCCTGTTCCCCGAAACGCTGGAAACGCGTGACCGTCTGGCTGCAGAATACGGGTTAACCATCAAGACATTGGTGCCTGAACAATCGATGGCAGAACAGTCGGCGGAACGTGGCGTCCTGTACCTGACTCCCGAAGGGCAGAAGGAATGCTGCGAGCTGCGAAAATCCGCCCCTCTGGATGCTGTTGCCGGTCAATATGATGCATTGATCAGCAGCCTGCGTCGGTCAGACGGAGGTGCTCGCGGCGCTTGCCCGATCCTGTCGGTGGATCCTCGTCTGAACTGCCTGAGGATTAATCCACTTGTGAATTTTGATGATGATCAGTTGGCCGCATATATCAGCGAAAACAACGTTATCACAAATCCTCTGCACGATCAGGGTTACTCGTCCATCGGCTGCAATCGCTGCACCACCCCCGTGCTGCCAAACGAGCCGCAGAGAGCCGGACGCTGGCGGCATCTGGGGCCTTGGTCCGTTTACTGCGGAATCAACCCCACGGACCTCGACCCCGAACGGTCACCTGCCGTGGAGTTCTCTCAGGACCTCGTCGACCGAATCCTCGGCCGGGCGACGGATTACATGATTTAAACTCCGCAGGACAGGGTGCGTCCGGTGGGGCGTCATCCATACAGCGATCGATGAAATTGGCTGTTGCCCTACGGGGCGTCGCTCATGTTCGCGGCAACCCCGCGTTCTCTTTCGCTTCCACCACCGGCCTTCGTTTCAACTGCCAGGGCGGGCTTTGCACATTTCCAGCAGGAAGGTTTGAACCGTAACCTCGAGAAAGTGAAGAACGGCCTGAGATCGGCGTTGCCGATTCTTCTCGATGCAGAAAATGCCGCATTGGTGTCCCCTGCTGCTTGTGCCAGTCAGTGAAGATTCTGGGCGTTTTCCGGATTGAAGAATTGCATGCTTGCAACTGCCATGTTAACCGCGTGACAATGTGATGGCGACGTCCCTACCACCAGGTGCAGTCACATATTCCTGTCAGGCTATCTCTATTCTCCAGGCTTCTCTAGTATGCCTTTTGGCCTTTTGGCATTTCTCACGGCGTTCGTTGTCAGTGCAATCGTCGCACCTCTCACGGCTCGGTTTGCTCATCGTGTTGGTCTGCTCGACCAGCCAGATGATCACCGCAAGCTTCACGGCCGACCCATTCCCCTTACGGGCGGTCCTACGATCCTGATTTCAGCGATTGTTGCTGTCGCCGTCACCCTCTGGTTGAATCCCGGGCTTCTTAAACCGACGGTAAACGATATAAAGTTTCTGACGTCGCTTCTGGTTGCCGGAGGATTTATTGTGGCGATCGGAATGATCGACGATCGCTACGGGCTGCGGGGACGTCAGAAGCTGGCTGGCCAGATTGTCGCAGCGTTAATAATGCTTCCATCCGGAATCATCGTCGAAGAAGTCAGTGCCTTCGGCTTATCGATATCGTTTGGTGACCTTGCACCGATCATGACACTTCTGTGGCTCATCGGAGCCACCAACGCGCTGAACTTAATCGACGGCGTGGATGGTCTGGCGAGTACGACGGGGATCGTGTTGAGTCTCTCGATCGCGGCCGTGCTTTACATTCTCGGTGGTCGCCCGGATGGACTACTGATCTCACTGGTATTGGCCGGGACACTGTTTGGATTCTTGATCTTCAATTTTCCACCGGCCAGGATGTTCCTTGGCGATTCCGGCAGCATGCTGATCGGCCTCGTCCTTGGCGCGGTCGCGCTGAAGTGTTCCATCAAGCAATACGCGGCCGTCGCGTTGATTCTACCGACTGCAATCTGGGCCATTCCTCTGTTCGACGTTGCGATGGCCATTGTTCGGCGTAAGCTGACGGGCCGCAGTATCTACGAAACAGACCGCGGGCATCTGCACCATTGCCTGCAACGAAAAGGTGTGGGCGCTGTACGTCTGTTGGTGATCACGGCCGTTCTGTGTGCGGTCACCGGAATGGGTGCCGTCGTCGCCTCATACACTGGCCGAGAATCGATCGCCTATGTAGGCGTTGCGATGTCGTTGTCCCTGCTGGTTCTCACGCGTTCCTTTGGCCACACGGAAATGAGCCTGCTGTCTAACCGTCTTCGTCGGCTCACTGCTTCGATGTTGCAGGGTTCTGTTCCTGATCAGACAGTGCTTCACGATGAAGAGATTCGTCTTAACGGCGATCAAAACTGGCAACAACTTTGGGAAACGCTGACGCAGTTCGCAGAACGATTTGAGATGGATACCGTGGAATTGATTGTAAACCTGCCGCTTATTGGCGAGGAATACCATGGGAGTTGGAAACGCAAGACAACAACTGAAACGCACAAGAAATGGAAATCTGAGATTCCATTGATCGTGCAGGATATGCGAGTCGGACATCTCCGTGTTGCTGGCGCCGTCGGTGAAGGCTCTATCTGCAAATGGATGAGTGATGTCATTGGCGGGCTGGAAGCTTTTGAGACGGAATTGGTGTCACTCATCGAGGAACTTCGACGTGAAAAAATGGGCATTATGCCAACGTCGTCGACGTCAGTTGCCGAAGCGCCTTCGGTATTGGGCGATTCGCAGCAAATCGGTTTGCGATAGACCGTCAGTTTTCTCCCGTATCCGTGGTTGCCGCGCCTGTGCGGCATGTTGCCGAACTGCTCACGGTGACCATGGTTCTTTCGACGATCGTTGTTCTTCCCAGTATGCTCGGTCGTGCCGTGCCTGTCGTGCGCCCAGCGCTACTTGTTGGAGCCGTCGATGTTTGTGGTAGACCATCGCCAGCGAAGCGATGCCGTGGCGTATCGATCGTAGCTATACGTCGGGTGGTCGACCGTCTTGAAGCCAGGTTCATCCGTTGCTCCGTCGTCAACGCGCCCTTGATGCCGCCTCCGGCCGGCCATGACGTAGACGCACTGGCATCGCCGTCTTTATAACAGCGCAGGCAATGCGCCTCAAAGATCGCAGCCACATCGCGGAAACTCAACCAGTTCCTCCGGTCGCCGAACGCTGCGAAGCGTTTGGCTGGCGAGCCTGCTTTATCAGCGGCTCAATCTTTGCGTCCAGCTCATTTGCCCTTGTTGTTGCTTCGTTCAGCGGCAGTCCGTCTTTTACTCCCGGTCGTTTGTGGCCCACGTAGGACAACCAGGAATCGTGCAGCACCTTCTCTTTTTGCTTCATTAGTTGCCGCAGTTCGGCCGCAGGTTCCTTCCACGATGCCACGCCCCAGGCCTTCAGGATCGCTGCCGCCATGATGTGATGGCCTGCCTCATTCATATGAACACCGTCTGACGCCACATGAAACTTCGGGTTCGTCCTGCGTTGCTCGGCCAGAAATTCTGTCACCGGCGTGTGTACGTCAATGACCATCTCTGCCGTGTCCGCTTGTTCCAGAATCCATTTGCTGTAGCGCTGCAATACGTTGTCGTAGTCTTCGTAGATGGCAAACCATGCAAACTTCTCGGCTCCGGCGGGCAGCAATTTGCCTTTCCTGTCGCGCAGCGGTGTCGGGTCAAACGGCGGCGGAGTCACCAGCACGATCTTTGCACCAGCGGCGTGTACCCTGTCGATAAGCTTGTTGATTCCAGCCTGATAGGCCTGGAAGCGGTCCCGGCTGAACGGATAGTAGATTCCGTCATTCATTCCGTAGCACGCGACAACAACATCCGGCTTAACTTTCGCCAATGCTCGATCCAGACGTTCGTGAACGTCCGGTCGAGGGAACGGATGATCCGGCTCAGACAGCCCGCTACAGGTTTCGCTCGGTAGTCCGATGTTGACGATCTCCGGCATCGGATCGACGCCCTGAAGACGCAACTGCGTTTCGATGTCCGCGACGTAGTAGCCGGAGTTGGTGATCGAATCACCGAGAAACAAGATCCGCTTCGCCTTCAGCGGAAAGGAGTCTTCAGCCGCAGCCGTGTGCAGGGCAAGGGAAAGAACCAACAGCGCGGGGCAGTAGACTGAGCGTTTCATAGTAGTCAACGTGGAGTGGAGGAAGGACCTACGGCACCAGCATTCAATCGAAACCCATTCTACAGCGTTTCACGCTGATTTGTGGCCGCGAAGAACGTTTTTTCAATGGCAGTTTCGTTACCCCCACGAGCCAGCATCGTCCACGACAATAAGTAAACTGCTCTAAGAAGGATGCCGGCCGGATGTGCACGTGGAAAGCCAGTTCTGGTGCGAAAAACCTGACTACCGCGAGCTCGCTGCCAAGGGGTGCTGATGCAGATACCGGGCAAATGCAATGGCGTTCGCCAGACGGGCACCGGCGCGGCCTTTTTGAGGGACTGCCGACGGTGTCAGATTGAGTGACCTGATCACATTGTGCAGCTTCCGGCTGC
>JBDONA010000822.1:0-13174 GCA_039831575.1 Fuerstiella sp.
AATCGCGGCAGTAGCCAGCGACAGAATGGCGACCGCTCGGGCAATCGGCTGCCCCACTCCGGGCTTCTGAGCTTTCTGCTGTGGGTACCGTGACTGATTGCGCAGTGTGTCGGGCATGGTGAACGTGTGACTCCATCGATTCCAGGAGACGGGGCAGGATCGCCTTCAGTCGCTTTCCACAGATCCGATCGGCTGCCTCCCACAGAACGACTAACGCCTCACGAACTGCCTCGTCGTAAATTCGATCGCGGCCCTTCGTTCCGCCGCCCGACGAACACGATTTCTGCAAAAGACGAATTGCGTGCTTCCGATGGCAGCTCAATAGGTCCACCGCCTCATCGAGAATTCGCCCCTTTTCGTCTCGGCTTGCCTTCACGTAACGCAGTCGGATGGCATTCAACAACTCGTCGCGTGCGCTGCGACTGATTTTCGCGGACATCGTTGCCTCCTGTGTTGGGTAACACATTTATGAGGCAACGACCCAGGTTCGGTAACCTTTTTAGTGAGTCAATGCGAGCTATACTGGTAATCGTCGTTGCTTTCTTCGGTATGCATGTGTCAGAGGGCAGCTGGATTACGGAGATCCCAAATGCATTTCTTTTGGAGGTGTTCCGGTGGATGAGCGGATTGCTCAGGAAGTCTTGAGGGTTGTGGAGCCAGCATCCATTGAAGCGGCGGTTCAGGCCAGCCAGGATATCTCCGGTCAGCAGGATGCGGTGCTCGACTCACTCCACAATGATCTCGAAGCGGCTCGTTATGCAGTACGGCACCGGTAGCCACTGTTCGGTTCGTGTCAATCATTCAATCAACATTTTCAGAATGGTGAAGGTTGATAATCCGTATTGCACACATGACACTGCAGGTCATTGCCACGTCAACAGTCCAATCCTCAGGGATGCTCGAACCATGAGCCATGAACCAAATGACCGCGTCGAAGTTCTGGCCGAAGCGATTTCGGAGTTGCTGTCTGAAGATGTGACCGTCAGTCATGTCGAAAGCCAGATGCGCGACGGCGTCAGACTGTCTGTAGTCGAGATGAACTATTTACGATCGAGTGACTCGTCCCACGGACCAACGCGGGTACACCAAACGGGCGTCGTGCTGGAAGACGATACACTTAGAGTCCCCCACTTCGCACTGCGGCCTCATTTCAAAGGAATCGTCGGAAAACTCATGTCGACCGTCGGCCACATGCCCGACATCAATTTTGACGATTCGCCGGCCTTCTCAAACGAATATCACCTGCTGGGCTGGAATGAAGAAGCCGTGCGAATCCTGTTCACTCCGGAGGTTCGAAACTACCTGGCGCAGCACACCGGATGGACGGTTCGCGGCGACCGCAGTCGAATTGTGGTGTTTAAGAAAGGGAAGGTCTGCAAGCCGGACGATCAGCCGGCATTTATCAGCGAATCATTCGATATGCTCGCGTTGTTCAGAGAAGGCGAACAATGCCTGGATGAACAGCCACAGGTTCGCCGTTCAACACAGGTCGCTGATGCAATGGTGGCCGCTCAGCAGATGGGAAAAATTCCGGGCAGTATTCTGCGCAATGCGCTGAATCGAATTGCGCTGACGAACGATGAAATTGATCAGTTTCTCGCACAGCCGAAGCCACGAAGATCGGTCCCAACGGGTCTTCGTCGCCAGTACGTCGGCGACGCCAGACCGCTTATCGCATTGGGCGTCGCGCTGCTGCTGGCTGCACTCGGACTTCCCATCTTGCTCGCCCTTGTCTTAAGCGGAACCGACCGATATTTCGGCATACCTTTGGGCGCTGTATTCCTGATCGCCGGGGGATTAACGTTGTTTCTGTCGATCCGAAGCAGTCGCCGCAAACATCGTGTCGTCTGCGAAGGAGATCTGACATCCGGTCAGGTGACCGCCGTCAAACGAACCAGCACCGAGATCAATGGGCAGAGGCGATATCATCTGCATCTGACATACGAAGTGGCGGGCATCGTGCATAAGACGCGAACAAACATTTATTCCTGCATCGAACAGGCGAAAGATTGCCAGGAAAGCGGACAAACTGTCCGTATTCTGGTGGACCCACTGGATGCCGATCGGGTGTTGTGCGTGGACACTCTGGTGATCACCGAATGACATTCGTGGCCGCACTCAGTTTTTCGCGCAGTATTGAGCCCGGCGTCTATGACCTTCGTATTGTCGAGCGAAAGCCCTTTGTTCGGCGACAATTAGTCGTCGCTTTAGCGACAACTAGAATTCCGGTCGGGTTTTTGAAACTCAGCTACGTTGACGGCTTCGTTTTGGTGCTCTTTGCCGTTTCCACTCGGTAGCTGGGTACGTTCAGTTCGATGATGACGCTGTGGTGGACCAGCCGGTCGATCGCTGCGGCTGGTCCCAATCGCACGCTATCGGCATGTGACCCACGCCTGAACTGCCGATCGGCTCGTCGCCGTGCTGGACGAGAACGGCCTGCCAATCCTTTAGCCAACCAGGGAAATCCGCCAGCGATGGTGCCGCTATCTCATTGTGATTCATCGGCCCGGCTCCTGATGTCCGAACATCCTGAAAGAAAAGCAAGGCGGCAGGCGGTGAGGAAACCGCGATTCCTGGCCGGTGATCAAGCCAGCCAGTATCCACTCCCCGGTGACGCGTGGGACATGGACAAAGAGATGGCGGAGGAGGAAGAAAATAACAAAGAACAAAAGGCACAAGAGAAGTTCGATAATAATGCCTTCACGGTTATCGCTATGGTGGCTGTCTTCTTCTTGATCTTGGTCATCCTCATGGTGGCTTCAGGAGCGTAAGATCCCGGTGTGTCGCCCCCCTGAGAATGAAGCCGCGTCTGGGACGACAACAGACGTTGGGCACGTGGCGCGAGCACCTGCGACCAACAGGCCAGCAATGATCAGGTATCCAACAGTTCGTGGCCGTTCGTTGCGGTTGTCTTCAGGTGGCTTGTACGGATTATCGCTCATCAGCTTCCGCCTTCTGCCCCGCTTTCCCGCTACAAATTTCAGTATCAGCGGTGAACCGCCAGAGGCCGTGTCTGCCGTCAGAAAAGAGCAACCCCTGACCCGTTGAGAATCCGTGGTCTTTCGCCAGCTGCTGCAGCGTCTCAGCGGTTTCCGGGACATCGAATTTCGTGACGTGCTGCGCGATCTGGCCAATTTGTTCAGAGGTGAGTCTGTCCCAGTGAGCGCGGCAGTGGTCGAGATAGCGGGTCAGGAATGTGTCACGAGATTCGTGGAGCTCCCGATACATGTCGTACAGAAGTAGCAGCCCGCCCGGACGAAGGTGTTGCCGCGCGTCCAGAAAGAATTGTTGTTTCTGGCAAGGACTGAGGTGATGCAGTGCAAAACCCACGACAAGGGCATCGACTTCAGGTTGGTCTGGTCCACTTAGCCAGGTCAGCAGGTCGCGTTGGTGCAACTGCACATTGAGATCTGTTGTCTCAAGATTTCGTCGAGCCAGGTCCAGGGCATCCCCCGAAAGATCGACACCGATGTAGGACGTAATCGGTGTGTTCTGCATCGAACGGGCGATCTGAGAGGCATCTCCACAGCCAAGGTCCGGCAGCCTTCCTTCAGAAACTGCGAGTGCTGCCAACTGGTCGTGCACTGCCGCATGAATCTCGCGGTGGGCCATGTAGTTGTGCGAGATCACGGCATCGTACAAACGCCATTGATCGAAAAACTCACCGATCTCGATGTGTGGGTTACGTTCCGGCGGCATTCAAGTCCGTTTCCATCGTGTTGTCATCATCATTGCCAAGGACATTTCCGTCAGAGTCACCCCAACTCGGTTGTTGGAATTCTGTGCGGTCAGATTGTTGGTCGCAAGTGAATAAAAAGTGTCCGACGCGTATGACACTGTCGGATCGGATAGCAAATGGTGTCAGGTCCGCTCTGTCGGAAATATTCCGTTATCGGCCAGTACACAGCCCGGCCCGGTTCGAGCTCGCCCTATTCCGAAGACATGTCAGGATCCAAATTATTGGGATTTGGCACCGTCATGACCGACTTTAACTTTGACGGACATCAGGACATCTTAACGGCGAACGGGCATATCGATGAGCAGAATGCGGATGGAGATGGCTTCCGTCAGAAGCCACAGCTGTTGACGTTTGTGGGCAACAAATGGACAGATTGTTCGCAGACGAGTGGTGACTATTTTCAACAGAGTCTTGTCGGGCGGGGACTGGCAACGGGCGATATGGACAACGATGGTGACCTGGATGTTGCCATCGTCAACCAGCATGCTGGCGCGGCGGTGCATGACAATCGCTCACAGGATGGGCACTGGCTGAAGCTCCGTTGCATTGGTCGGTACTCGAACCGCAATGGCATAAATACACGTGTGGAATACCGCTGCGAAAGTCTGAAAGGAATCGCTGAGTTGATCGGAGGGACGAGCTACTGCTCAGCAAACGAGCCAACATTGACAATTGGACTTGGTCAGGCCAGCGGCGAGTGTACTATATCTATCCGGTGGCCGACGGGCACGCTGCAGACGATCTCTCATGTTGTTGTTGATCAGGAGATCACTCTTATTGAACCCCGTTGTGTGGAACCGTCCGCTGACCACCGATGAGATATGCTGCAGGATCAGCACTTTCCCCGGGGCAATGTCAGACTGACCCGAGAGACAATAGACTCAATCGTCTGCTGTCATTTGATTGCTTCCCTCGTGATGTTCTTTTGCGGACTGTCAATTGTTCGCAGCAACATGATGAACTGACATATGTGGCAACACAGCGACAGATTGAAAATCGGAGTTCTTGCCGCACTTGCCGGTTGTCTTGCGATCAGCGTGGTATGGAGAACTGCTGCCCAGCCTCAATCGTCGCAGCACGACAACAGGCCCGTCTTTCTAAGGGCCGTGGGCCGCGAATTTCGTTGGTACTTTGAATCTGCAATCTCTCCGGATTCGCCCGTCGGCAGTCAAATTGTTCAGCTGGGGAATGAAGTTGTGCTGCCGCCGGAGACGAACGTCACGATTGAACTGCTGAGCGACGACTATGTCTATTTTCTTCAGGTTGACGAACTTAACATCAAAGAAGTCGTCGTTCCTGGGATGGTTCATACAGTCGAATTTCGGACACCGTCGCAAGGCCAATTCGATTTTGAGTCCAGTCCGCTGTGTGGTTTCCTTGCATACCATAGCCCCCGGATGGGGCGACTCAGTGTTCGATAATTATCTGTGCCTGCTGCCGGTTACGACGATGTCAGGTACTGAAAGGCGAAGGGTATGTGGTCTGCATTCACACATCTAACTGTGCTGTTGGCGATCGTTTGTTGCCTTGCGTCAAGCGGTTGCACATCCGAACACAGCGAAGAACCGCCGGTTCCGAGGATTGAAAACACTTCAGAAAACGCCGTCTCACGACCTCGTGGGGGAGATGTTGTGGACATATTCCCGCAGGATAATCTGCAGCGAAAGCTTGATTCGGCGGCAAGTGATCGACGTGTCGGCACTGTTAGAATCCACTCCGGAACTTATCGACCACCGGCAGCAGGTGCATCGTTGATCCATTTGAGAGCGGCGCACGATGGACTGACAATTGAGGCCGAAGGTCACGTGGTGTTGACGGCGGCAGCGCCGAACATTGCCGACAAGTCGTTGTCGACATTTCCAGCGATCGTGAATCATGTTGTGCTGATTGACGACGGTGTTTCATCGAGTACCGTGATTCGCGGCTTTACGATTACCGGTGCAAACGGATTCCGTTACACAAAAGCTGCCGAAAACGTGTCTGCGGATGACCAGCGACCGGCGCCGGGCATGTTCTATATTCTGGACGGTGGGGCGATCAAGATTTTTGGACGGGCCTACCCGGTGCTTGAGAATCTGACGATTGTTGAAAACGCAACAATCCTGTGTGGTGGCGGAATCTCGATTGAGCATCGTGGCTATGTGCAGGACAGAGTCCGCATTCGCAACTGCATCGTGAAAGGAAACCGTTGCCCTGGAACTGGTTCAGCGATTGACGTTCTTGAAGGAAGTGCGGCGGAAATCGAAAACTGTCTGTTTGTCAACAACATTGCCAACACTGGAATGGACAGTATTTCCCGCGAGTATGGACTTCGCTACAACTTTCAACACGGGTCAGGCGCTCTGACTGTCTTTCCCGGATCGGTCGTCCAGGTTCGGCGTTGTACATTTACGGGAAACTGGAATGGATGCGACGACAAGGGTCGTGGCAATGAATATCAGGATTGCATTTTCTGGAGGAACACTGCAGGAAATGGATCGCGGCCAGGAGGACCGTACGAGATGGATATTCTGGATGGCAGCCGAGTGACCAATTGCTATCTGGGCGGAGACGTTTGTGATCTGCGGGGCACGTTACGAAAAGACAACAATACGATTCCGGCTCCGGACCCCATGTTCGACGACGTTTTTCGGCCCACCACGTTGGGATACGAAGAAATCGGTTACCGCCCGACGACCGATTTGTAGGTCCGTATGGCTAATGTGCTGATGAACGTCGCCTGCTGAACGATCTGTCTGAGTTCAATGGGCCAGCGAACGAGGCAATTCGATAACGCAAGCAATTTCGCAACTGAACGGTGGTGGAAGTCGCTACACTTTGGTACAGCACGCTCTAAAGTACAGGGATGCCAGGGACTAAGGGATAAGAAGGGTTTGAAGTGAAGAATTCAGCGTTTTTTGTGGTGGCCATTCTGCTGGTCACCGGGACCGCGTGGGTGCTCTGGCCTACAGAATCCACAAAGCCTCGGGAGTCTGAAGAAAATCGTCCGACGTTTGCGCCCGGTCGTACTTTCAGCCGACTCAGCTCGTCGCTCAATCCACGAACGCTGGGAGCGGCACCGAAGTTTGAGTTGACGGACCAACACGGAACACGGGTCACGAGCGACAGCCTGTTGGGTAAGGTCTGGTTCGCCAATTTCATGTTTACTCGGTGTCAGGCGACCTGTCCGGTACAAACCGCCAACCTGAAGCGTCTGAAAGAGAGTCTTTCCACCGATCCGTCGTGGCCGGCAATACGGCTGCTTAGCATCACGGTTGATCCTGAATACGATACCAGCGAAGTCCTGCGTGAATATTCTGTGTCAAACGGAGCTGACGACAGCAACTGGAGTTTTCTGACCGGTCCGCAGGAAAGTGTCTGGCGGCTATCGAAAGAGGGGTTCCAGATGCCCGTCGGCGACGCCCCCGACAACGCCGACATGCCGATTGCCCATGATTCCCGCGCAATTCTGGTCGATCGCCTTGGCAACGTTCGCGCGTACATCGACCTCACAGATCCCGCGGCTCCCAATCTGTGCCGTGAAGCTCTGGCATTGGTCATTGCGGAGTTCGATCCCGGGTCGTACTTCGAATCAGAACAATTGACGGATACATCGGTCACTCACATTGCTCAACCGCCTGAGATTCTGGACACGGAGTCCTGGTTGTCGAAACGGCAGGAAGACCAGGCGGGACTTGGCGACAGGACGGACATGTTCTGTGGCTTTTCATTCACGGATGTCAACGCGGCAGGCGCAGCTGGAATCGACTTTGTCTCGCAGATTGTTGACGAACAACGCTGGAGACTGCAGGTCAATCACTACGATCACGGCAATGGTGTTTGCGTTGCCGACGTCGATGGTGATGGTCTTCTGGACCTCTATTTCACCAGCCAGGCAGGTGCCAACGGGCTTTGGCGCAATCTTGGGAAAGGGCGTTTCGAAGACGTCACTGATCATTCCGGAACCGGTCTGCCCGCACGTATCAGTGTCACAGCTTCGTTTGCGGACATCGACGGTGACGGTGACCAGGATTTGTACGTGACAACAATTCGTGATGGAAACGTACTTTTCGACAATGATGGCACAGGAAAGTTTACGGATATATCAGTCAAATCCGGGCTCGATTACCGAGGCCATTCGTCGTCGGCGACATTCTTTGACTATGACCGTGACGGACTTCTGGACATGTTTCTGTGCAATGTCGGTCGATTCACGACGGATGAACGGATTCCCGTTCGCGTGGACCGGCTGACTTCGTTGTCGGATGATTCCAATGTTCAGTACTTTGTCGGTACCAGGGACGCCTTTGCGGGACATCTGAAGCCGGAACTTAATGAATCCAGTCGCCTGTTTCGAAACACGGGGGATGCGGTGTTCACTGATGTCACAGAATCCGTCGGGCTGATTGACGATGCCTGGAGCGGCGACGCAAGTCCCGTCGACGTGAACGGCGATCAATGGCCGGATCTCTTTGTTCTCAATATGCAGGGGAACGATGAGTACTTTGAGAACATTGAAGGGCAGCGATTTGTCCGCAGGAGCCGTGACGTTTTCCCTCGTACTTCCTGGGGGGCGATGGGCATCAAGGTCTTCGATTTCGACAACGATGAAGACATGGATATCTTTGTCACCGATATGCATTCCGACATGAGCGAGGATGTGCTCCCGGATCGGGAGGATTTGAAGTCACGGATGCAGTGGCCCGAATCATTTCTGAAGAGTGACGATCAGGGACTCTTCGGAAATTCATTTTTCAGGAACGATGGCAACGGTGTGTATGTCGAAGTCTCCGACAAAATCGGTGCGGAAAACTACTGGCCGTGGGGCCTTAGCGTTGGCGATTTGAACGCTGATGGATTTCAGGACGCGTTTGTTGCCTCCAGCATGAATTTTCCCTATCGATACGGTGTGAATTCAGTTCTCTTGAACGATCACGGACGTGAGTTCCACGGTGCCGAATGCCTGCTGGGAGTCGAACCGCGCGCCAATGAACGGCTCATCAAGCCATGGTTTACGTGTGACTGTGATGGTATCGATCAAGGGCATCCCATTTGTCACGGACGGTCCGGTGAGGTTGTTGTCTGGTCTGCTCGGGGGACCCGGTCGTCGGTTATTTTTGACCTCGATGACGACGGAGATCTGGATATTGTGACAAATGAATTCAACGACAGCCCAATGGTGCTGCTGAGTGATCTGGCCGAACGTCAGAAGTCACTTCGTTTCGTGAAGATCAGGCTGTCCGGCGATTCTTTGAATCGCGACGGGTTGGGAGCTACCGTGCGTCTGAAGACGAACCTGCAGACTCAGATTCGCGTAAACGACGGAAAGTCCGGATATCTGTCTCAAAGCAGTCTGCCACTTTATTTTGGATTGGCTGACAACGAACAGATTCAGCAGATCACCGTAGACTGGCCCTCGGGAAAGCAGACTGTCCGAACAGATGATCTGGATGTGAACCGTTTGCATCACGTTTCGGAATCTGACTAAACAGCCGAAGCGTGCGAATTTGTGCCATTTGATTTCTTACGTGCGTCAAGATGATCCATGATACTGATGTAGAAGTCGCGGACGCCTCAGCAAGCCCGTCGCTGAGCAAACGACGTCGGGTTTGGATTTATCGTCTGCTGTCCCTGATGCTGTTTCCTCTGGCGTTGGGGCTGTTGATTTTTTTCTGCTATCTGTGTGGCTTCGGCATTGATACGTCTCTGGTGGTTCGATCTTCGCGACACGACCACGCGAACGAGTTTGTGCTGAACCGTGATGTCGACGCTGCGTACTGGAATTCGGTCGATCTGAATGGACCGGAGCAGAGACCTTTTACGATACCTAAACCTGAGGGCACGATTCGAATTGTCGTGGCAGGTGCCAGTTCCATCGAAGGTTTTCCGTGGGCCACGAGCCTGACAATTCCCCGTCAGATTGAAATCATCCTCAGCAGGCAACTCAGCGGTCACAACGTCGAAGTTCTGAATGCCGGCATCGTCGGAATCACCAGTTTTTGTGTTTCCGACCTCGTTCGACAAGCTCTGGAATGCCAACCCGATGCGATCGTGGTTTACACGGGGCACAATGAATTCTACGGAACCTGACGCAGGATATGCGGTCTTCGAAAGAGGCCGCGGAGGCCGCGACACAGGCCAAAAGCGCGTTCCTGGCCAACATGAGCCACGAAATACGCACGCTCATGACAGCGATACTTGGTTTCTCGGATGTGCTGCTGGGAGAAGATGGCATTTCGAATGCACCACCGGAGCGTGTCACGGCTCTGGAGACGATCCAACGAAATGGTAAGTACCTGCTGCAGCTGATCAATGATATTCTCGACCTGTCGAAGATTGAAGCTTACAAATTCGAAGTCGAACGAATCGCCAAGTCACCCGCCGACCTCTTGAATGACGTTGCAACGCTGATGCGTGTGCGGGCCGAGGCAAAGGGGCTGCCGCTTAAAATTGAATACGTCGGCGAGATTCCGGAAACGATTCAGTGTGACCCAACCCGACTGCGGCAGATCCTGATCAATCTTGTGGGCAACGCAATCAAGTTCACAGAAACCGGGCAGGTTCGTGTTGTGACACGGCTGGCGAAGGGCGACGGAAGTTGCCCACGGCTGCAGATCGACGTGATCGATACTGGCATCGGCCTGACCCCGGATCAATTGGGGCTGATCTTCCAGCCATTCACGCAGGCAGATGTATCCACCACCCGGGAGTTCGGCGGCACGGGTCTGGGGCTGACCATCAGCAAGCGATTGGCCGAAATGTTGGGGGGCGACATCACAATCAGCAGCTCTCCAGGTGAAGGCAGCACCTTCACCGTGACCGTCGAAACCGGTCCGCTTGATGGCGTCACGATGTTGCAGAACGTCACAGAGAGCGTGTTCAGGAACTCACGAAAATCTGAAACGGCTAACGACTCGACGGCCAAACTGGACTGCCGCCTGCTGCTGGCCGAAGACGGTCCCGACAATCAACGACTGATCTCGTTTGTTCTGAAGAAAGCCGGAGCAAACGTCACCATCGCGGAAAATGGTAAGATTGCCATGGACCTTGTGTTGGCTGCCAGAGACAGTGGCGAATCGTTTGATGTCGTTCTCATGGATATGCAAATGCCGGTAATGGATGGCTACGAAGCGACCAGACAGCTGCGTGCCGAAGGATGTGCCGTACCGATCATCGCCCTGACAGCGCACGCCATGAGTCACGATCGAAAAAAGTGCATTGACGCCGGCTGCAATGACTACACGACCAAGCCGATCAATCGAGAACAGCTGATATCCATGGTCGCGGACTATGCGTCGCAGGGGACACCCACTGAGATGGTTGATGCCCCATGAGACCGGCAAATACACCGGCAGCGAGCCGTTCTTCGCGTTATTCCCATAATGCGTTGATATTGACTGCCGGTCTTCGTAGCGTACAGACTTCGTGACGTGTTACTTCCGTTGCGAATCTACGACTGGTTGACCGGCAATTCCATATTGCAGCCGTGTGCTTTTTCTCGTGAACCGTTCTGGCTCGTGGGGATGCCGGTTTCTCTGGCCGGAATACGTTGTTCGCGGCCACAAGTCAGCGTGAAACGCTGTAGCCAACGGCTCTGATGTCTGCACTGACCAAACGCTCAATTGTATACCTGCTGGTTGTTCTCGCCTGTGGCTGCACGCGACCAATGACCACTCCTGTAGCCAGCGACTCGCCTGCAATGGCTTACCCCGACACTCGTGATATCGTCTTTCTGACTCGTGGCGGATGTGTCAACACACCCGTCCTCCGTGCCAACCTCGACGCGGCGCTCAGTGCACTCGGAATCGCCGTGGAATACACGGTTGTCGATCAAGGCACTTTGCCGTCGACTGATGTCCGATGCGGTTACCCGACCCCGACGATACGACTTGACGGGCGTGACGTATTCGATATGCCTGCTCCGTCACCGCCGTTTCCACCACCAACCTGACGCTTCTATCCGGGCGAAGTTCCGTCCAGCGGTGATATTCAGAAACGTCTCTGGACGCTTCACGATCGACCGGAAAATTCAATTCTTTCGAAAGGACAGGGTAATGAGTACATTTCGATATCTGCGAATGGCTGGGTTGCCTGCATTCGCATTGTTCGTCCTCACGGCCGGACCTGTTTGCGGCGACGATCCGCAAACGACACTTCGTGTGGCCGCTGCTCAGCTGCCGGTGACGAAAAGCATCCCGGACAACGTCGCGGCCATTCACCGCGCACTTGACGTGGCCATTCGCGACAAGGCGGACATTCTGCTGACGCCGGAAGGTTCGCTGAGCGGTTACACGCCCGACTTTGATCAGGCTGAAGTTGATCGGCATCTGGAGGAAATCGTGAAACGAGCCAGCTCGGCGAACCTGGCATTAGCGCTGGGAACATGCTTCGTCGAGCGGGATGACAATCAGTGTTACAACGAGATTCGGTTCTATGACAGTGACGGCATGTTCGTTGGGTTCCACACGAAGACGCTGCTGTGTGGCAGTCTGACAGATCCACCAAAGGGGGAGATCAATCACTACGGCACTCGTCCACTGAAGACGCTGCAGATCAAGGGCATCACGATTGGCGGTCTGATCTGCAACGACATGTGGGGCAATCCGCAGTGCACGCCGATGCCCGACGGTCATTTAAGTCAGCGTCTGTCGGAATCCGGCGCGCGAGTGATTTTTCACGCCATCAACGGGGGGCGCAATGGCGGTGAGTGGTCGGAAAACGTCAACTGGCCGTTCCACGAATCGAACATGCGCATGCGAGCTGTCGCGGGCAAAGTGTGGATCGTGAGTGCAGACAACTGTTTTCCCACAGACATTCCGTGCTCAGCTCCGTCGGGAGTGCTGCAGCCGAATGGACAGTGGGCCGCCAAAGCGGAGCGAAAGGGAGAGCATGTCGTCGTGCACACAATCCGGTTGAACTGAATGGAACGGATCCTGACGCGGTTCCTGGATCACGGCTTCCTTCAGGTAAGCAAACATGAACTCAATCTGTTCAATACTTGATGAAGCTGCCACGGAATTCCCGCACAAACCACTGTTCATGTTTCCCGTCACCCGCTGGCTTTGTGAAGAAACGTTGACCTACGGCGACCTCGTGTCGCAGGCCGGTGCTGCTGCCGGAGCATTGACGGAACACTGCGATCGTGGAGATCGAGCGTTATTGATGTTTCCGACAGGCGCCGCGTTCTGGGAAGCCTTCATCGGGTGTCTGGCGCGTGGTGTCATTGGCGTGCCGCTTAACATTCCCAGCCTCAACCGCAGCAGCGACCACCTGCGGGAAGTGTGTAAAGACTGTACACCTTCTGTCCTGATGACAGACAAAAAAACGGCCGACCTGCTTGTTCGACGTGCTGAAAAACATCCCCATTTAAGTCAGCTTCCGGTGATCACTCCCGACGACTGGCGCCACAAACCGTCCCCATTGGCCATAAATCTACCGGACAGCAGCGACACGGCG
>JBDONA010000348.1:0-2947 GCA_039831575.1 Fuerstiella sp.
AACTTTGGTGACGGCTTCAGCGTGGACGCGGAGTATTTCTTCGACACTCTCACGGTCAATGCCACTTTTGTGGATAGCGACCTGAACGGGAACACCCTGACAGGCTTCAGAAGTGTCGGGGCCGCCTACGGGACGTACACCTGGACACGCAGTGACTTCGTTGGCAACGGCTCTGACGGTGCCCGCATCATTTCCAATGTTGATGCCAATGACTTCTACGACCGTCGCGTTGGTGGTCAGGACATCGACGTATTCGCCCTGGGCAACGACTTCCAATTAAACGGCGGCAGCGGTTTGGTGCTGGGGCAGGGCGTTTCGGCAAGTCTTGGCAGCGGTGACGTTACTGAAAACTTTGCCAATGAATTCGGTGGCCGATTGGATGCCGATCGTGCTGATTATGGAGCCGCAAACTCGCCGGCTGGCAACGGTGAGGACGGCTTGAAAATTGTACAGGAGGCGGGACCGTATCTGCGTGAAAGAGGTCTTCGCCGAGTGATTCAGACTCAGGGGAATTTCTTCACGTTCAATACCGGCGACGGCGTCGACATTGGGCACTTCGTGGCAAGGGAAGGTGGCAACGTCCTGCACGGCGAAGAAGTCATCAGCGATACCCACGTCATCATTACGGATGCTGAACTCAGCAACAATGGCGGCGACGGAGTCGAATATCTGGCAGACAATTTTTTCCGTGTACCTGCGGTATTTGGCGGCGGCCAGGACCTGCTGCCTGACCCGAGTATTTCTTCGCTGTCCATTTCCAGATCTGACATCAAGAATAACGCCCAACGCGGAGTCGACATTCTCAACAGGTACAGTGAAGACTCTCGGGTCACGCTGACTGAGAATGAAGTCATCGGCAACGGCTACTCGGGCATCTATGTCGTCAATACTTCGACTCACTTTCAACTTCAGAACGGTCCAAACGATCCGTTGGATGTCGAGTACTGGAACATCAATGACCTTCCAGGTCGGACTCCGAACATTGAGCTGCGAGTCCAGGACAACCTTATTGAGTCGAATGGCACGGCCGCTGCGCAATCCACTGTACCGATCAACGACTCCGTAGACGGTGCCGCAAATAACAGTGCCACAGCGAATTCTGATTATCACGAACTCACGAACCTGATTACCGGTACTTTGGGTGGACTTGTGGTGCGAGTGGGCACAACTGACACGTCCGGCCGAATTGTGGCGGCCGCGCCTGAGTTCGAACTTGGCCTATCGGGTGTTGACGCTGAAGTCTGGAACAACAACTTTGACGGTAACTTCGGTGCGGATGTCTACCTTGACAATTTTACTTCTTTCGTTGCGCCACTGAGTGGTGACCATTTTCACGACGGGGACAATCCGCCGTACCGATGGAACCGGGGGTTTCGCGATCCTCTGTCCAGACTGGACCTCGTATTTCGCGACAACACTGGTAACTCACTGGACGTCATCAATGGTTTTGCTTTCACCGATAACAACGAACGAGTCTTCAAGTCTCGAATCGCAAACGGCACCCCGTTTCCTGAAGCAGACGGCATCTTTCTTGATGGTGCCCGTGGTGGTTCTGTACGTCGGCGTAACTCGACTCGCACACTTGGTTTTTTTAACGTCGTTGGTGACGTGCCATCTGCTCAATCGGCTGTGACTCCTGCTCCGGGCTCGGCTTGGTCTTACGACGGATGGGGCACTCCGACATGGCGAGTTGAATCTGACTTTGACTTCAATAACTTCGACGAGACCGGGACGGTCTCCGGTTACAGTGACTTTTTTGACACGGTGAACATTTCACCGCTTTTGGCGGAAGAACATTACCAGTGGGATACGGGCATCAACACGTCGAGCTTTTCGGGAGTGACCCCGTACTCATTGCAGCGCGGTGATATTTTTGACGTGCAGACGGGCGAAGCACCGCTCATCGCCGATTCGCTGGATGAAAATGACAGTTTTGTCGGTGCTACACCTCTGCGGCTGAATCCGCTGACCGGAGTGCAAACACCGATTTCCGGAGCGTTTTCTGTTAACTCTCTGGCTACCAACGGAAACCTCAACATCGAGAAGAAGGGTGACCGGGACTACTATCAGTTCATTGCCGCCGGTACCGGCTCGTTGGATGTTGACGTCACGGCAACCGACGCTAATGGCGATTTCGTGAGCTTCCTGATCTACGAGGTTGATCCTGACAAGTCAACAAGTGAAGTCCCTATGATCACGACGGCCGATGGATCACCTGTCCGGACGACGGTGACCGCTGGCAACTCTGGCACGATCACGGTCAACGTTGTGGCCGGTCGTTCTTACTTCGTTGAGATTCTCAGCGACGAAACGACAAACACGTCGTTCAGCGCGACCGCCGGTAAAAGCTTCAACTTCGGCACGGTTCGCAGCTATTCGTTGGACATTGATGCCCCACCGGGTCCCGTCCCGGTCTTCGCCGCGGCACCACCTTCCGCTCCGGTGGCCCCGGTCACCGTGTCGGTATCCAGTCCCGGCGTGACGGCGGCCGCTTCGATCCCTGCTCAGGATCCATTTATTCAGAGCATTACTGAGGTTTCTCCCGATCCGATCGGCACGTCCATCAACAGTCTTGTCGTGACATTCAGCGAGGATGTCACCGGAGTTGACGCGGCCGATTTCGAATTGACTCGAGATGGCGTGGCACTGGATCTGTTTGGCCAAGGAGGAGCAATTTTTAACCCTATTGATGCCGTGACTTATGAGGTCAACAACCTGGCATCTCTGACCGGGGAAAACGGAAACTACGTCTTCACTTTCGTCGTTGCCAATTCCGGCGTCCTGGATACGGACCAAGCGAGTCTGGCGACGGTTGGGGCTGAAACGGAGTCGTGGACTGTCGACAACAGCGTCTCCTTTCCGGGCGACACCATTGACAACATTCCGGATGACGGCAACATCGCGGACGTTGACGGTAACCGGTCTCTGCGTGCTGGCATTAACGAAA
>JBDONA010000541.1:0-2945 GCA_039831575.1 Fuerstiella sp.
CGCCAGTATAAGCGAAAGTTTGGCGTGGTGTGTATCACCTACGATCACAGCCAAGGCGCCGTAGTGCGTGGCGCTCGATTTGTCATGAGTTATTTGTCAACGGTCATTTGTCAAGGAAGTGTGTAGAGTGGAGATCACGGATTACTTGGTTCAAGTCAGTTCTAGAAAAAAAAAGCGGTGACAAGTCACCGCACTCCAAACACCTTACAAGCGACGAGGCGTGATCGTAGGCGCAATGGGAGCCATCGGGCCTGACGTCTGAGTTGTCTGAGTTGTCTGAGTTGTCTGAGATGGGACTGTCTGTGCACGTGGCTGGTAGTTGATGACGAAGCGATTCATCAAATACAACGTTCCAGCGAGCCATTGAAAAAGGGCGAATCCGACCAGTCCGGCAGCCCCGACACTCACGGCCGTCAGGAACAGAGAGCTGTAGGCTGTCTGGCGGGCTCGCGCCAGAGCGGTCTGGTCCCTATCATGCTCTTCTTGCACACGCTCAGCCATTTCGGCGCTCGTCACATCGACTACTTTCGGCGTAGTCGGCGGAGTCAGGCTGTTGACTGTCCTGACGGCGCCGAACACCAGCAGAACCACAACCACCGTCGCACCGCCAAGAACGAGCCACGAGCAAACTTGGAGCGACCTGATGATGTTGTTGATATTCATGACTCTTCCTTGGAACGCGATCCCCGATTGTCACTGCAAAAAAACCTGCGTCACCGGATGAGCGTTCTTGAACCGATCAAGTGCTACACTCCGCTTTCTTCCCGTTAATTCGCGGACGTGGTGGAACGACAGGTACGGCTGCAGCAAGACCCACCCCAATGACCACCAAATTCGGAATCGCGTCTTTGAGTCGGTCGACGCCGACTTGAGTGGCCTTTGTTCCCCTGATGTTGATGTGCTTGAGCAACTTGAGATTGTGAAGATGATCCAGCCCAGCGTCTGTAACGGGTGCCTCAGTGATCGACAGGAATTGAAGCCCGTCGATTTTTCCAACAAAAGCCATGCAGCCGTCCGTGATCGGCATTTTGTACAAATACAGGGTCGACACACGCGACCCGGCCAGGTGCTTCCAGCCTTCTTCATTAACCTTCGGGCCCATCACCAGGCTCAGATTCAGAGTTGTCTTGAATTGGCCCATGTAACGTAAGTCGTCGTTGTCGGCGTCGCTGATCATTACCGATAAATGCCTGAGATGTTTCAGTTGATTGATCAGCTCCACCTGCTGTTTACTGAAGCTCATTTGAGAAAATGACAGTGTTTGGAGCTGATCTAGCTCCTTTAAGAATTGCAGATCAAGATCAACGAATGAGGCAAGCGATAATGATCTTAGCTTGCGTATGTGCCGCAACTGTCGCAGTCCATCCGTTGAGAATTCCCCGCCGTACAGACTCAGTCGGTCGAGATCCGTTATTTTCCTCACGGCGCTTATGCCTGCGTCGGTAACGGACGTTGCCGAAATCGATAAGCTTGCGACACTCGCATCCGCCAGATGGTCAATACCGACGTCTGTAACGTCCTGCCCTCGAACGCTTAGCATGCGGATTTTTGACAAGCGTTTTACTAATTCTAGCTGAGCGTCGCTGGAGACCGTGACGATCAACATGTCTTGTGAGCTGCTAATTCGTGCGCCACTGGCGGTTAGTGCAGCGATAGCGAGATCCTCATCGGTCGTATTGAGCCGTTTTACCGCTCGGGCAGCAGCGATGGCGATTCGATTGTTTGGATCCTTGGCAAGCCGTTCCAAACTGGCCATCGCGACTTCCCGGTTCCTGCCCTTGCCGGCGATTTGCATGAGGGCTTCAATGGCGCGCATCGCACTTTCACGTTGGCTTGTCTTGGCATTTTCCTCCAGGGGTCCGATTGCCGAACTGCCCGCATTCACAAGCGTTTGGTACGCCGCTTGACGGACGCGGAACTTTGGGCTCTCCAGATCGGTGATGGCGTGGCTGAGGTCGGTCGCGATTTCTTCCGCGGGTTGAGCGCATAACGGCGTCCAGTGGCTGGTCGTAAAAAAAATGACCAGTGTGAAAGACAAGACCGCCAGCCAGCCAGCCTGGTACTTCATCGCTCTCTCCATATCATTCAGCTCAGTAGAAGACCTCAACCTGATAGACGGCAGTATAACGACGTCGTTGGCAATATGGGAATTTGCATTCTATTAGCGAGGGAGACGATAGATTAGAGGCCCGACGCCTAGTCCACGGCCCACTGCCCTGCGATGCGAAAATGTTTGGCTGGCGGTGGGCGATAGAATATCCTAATAGGAAGGAAACACCTGCCGGCGGGATCAGGTCAATGGCCACACATCAAAATCAACCGGATCATAAAAGCGAACACCGTAAAAGGTATTCGCATACTGAGGGGGAGTAGCTGGTTGCGAGGACGACGGAGACGTCACCGCCATCAACCGTACCCCGACGCCGCAAAGACTTTCGCCGATCGAGTGGAAAGCGATGTTCGATCCCACAGTGTTGTCGGACGGAGAGTGGTTCGCGTCGTGCTACCTCTGCTGTCGATAGTGGTCGAATACTATTTCTTCGTGTTCCTCGTCGTCGCGACAGCCGCGTTCATTACGGCGTTTTGGTTTTGGGAATCGTTTGGGGCTTGGGCGTTCAAATGATGAAATTCGAATAAGGTAATCCGATGACCAACCGGACGAGTCTTTCGCGACGCAGTTTTCTTCAGCGGAGCTCGGCGGTGACGGCGGGCGGTGTGGCAGCGCCGTACTTTGTTTCCTCGAACGCGTTGGCCGGCCCGGGCCGGGTTGGGGCAAACGACCGCATCGGCACCGTATCAATTGCCCGCGACGGTTTAGAGGAGTGACGTTGTGCTCATTCCGTGGGCTGCGCCCACGGCTACATGCTTCGGCCGCGTTCGCTGCCGCTTCGTGCTTGTATTGTAGGCTCGTTTAGGTGTATTTGACCCATTGGCGTTACACATCG
>JBDONA010000644.1:0-2942 GCA_039831575.1 Fuerstiella sp.
ACTGGCCGTTGTCGCCAACGGCGGCTCGTCCAGTGAGAATCTGAATAGTGCAGATTCCGTGCTGGGAAGCATTCTCGTTACGCACCAGATGGGATTACTTATAGCGCTGTATTACATGGCAATATTGCTGTTGTGTAAGGTTTTTGCAATAAATACACCGCTCGCCGTGGGACTATTTACGGTCATTGGGACACTGAGCGCGACAATAACTTACGGCACCAATTCTGTGGTTTTGGAAGCGTGGATTCTGAAGCCCGCTTTCTATGCCGCCATGGCGATGCTTTACGTTCGCTTCGGCCTGTTAGCCGTCGTGACAGGGCTATTCTGCAATTGGCTGCTGACGATCGCGCCCCACACGACTGACTTTGGTGCGTGGTATGCCGTTACTGGTAACTTTGCGCTGGCGACCGTACTGCTCGTGACGTTCTACGGATTCTACATCAGCACACTCGCCGGCCGCTCATTCACCACGAATGCCCTGAAGTCATAAGTCGAAACTCTGCTGCACGAAAAACTCCGAGTGTCGCTTATGCTCCACCATTCAGAGCGACTCGTGTGGAATGAGACAGCGCAGCAGGTGGACGGGAAATAATGCACACTTGTGCTGTACGTTCCGTGAGACCCGCCCACCTTTCGTTCGCTGTCACGCCAGTATCACAGGCAGTGTTCCGGTGCTGTCGGCATAGGCTTCACGCTTGATGCCCAGACAATGCAGTTGCGTCAGCCAGAGATTGGCCAGTGGCGTGCCGGTTTCGCAGTGGATATGGCTGCCCAGCTTCAGCGTTCCGCCTCCGCCGCCGGCAACGACCAGTGGCAGGTCATTGTATTGATGGGTGGTACCGTCTCCCAGGCCGGCTCCCAGGGTGAAGATTGTATTATCCAGCAGCGTTGTTCCGTTGGCTTCTTTGATGTTGTCCATCCGCTCCAGCAGCCGCGCGAAGACCGAAACGTGAAAGCGGTCGAGCTTCAGGAGATCTTCCAGATGCTGGTGCGGGTTGTGCGTCATTGCATGGTGACTGTGCGGCTTGTCGAGAATCCCTTCCCAGTTCGTTGGTGTCGTCCAGCGTTCCGGACCGACCATCAGGGTGCCGACGTTAGTCAGCCCGACTTGCAACGCCGTCACCAGAAGATCGCCCATCAAATGAATGTACTCGTTGCGCGGCAAATGTTCGTCGGGACGTTCCACCTGGGCGGCAGCCAATTCTGACTTCATTGTTTCAATTCGATCCATTCGTGTTTCAATGGTTCGAATCGCCTCAAAGTACTCGTCAAACTTTTTTCGGTCGGCGATGCTCAACTGCTTCTGCAACTGGTGGGCGTTGCCGAGGGCCAGGTCTGTGATGTTACGGAATCGCGTGTTGGCGCGCGTGCCGAACAACCGGTCGTAGACCTTTCGCGGGTTTCTCATCGAAGGAGCGACGTAGCCGGTGTCGTACCACGACATGTTGTCAAAGTAGATGGATTCGATGTTGTTTTTGTGGTCATTGCAGCTGAGCTCAAGTGTCGAATACGGCGTCGTCTGGCCGATGCCGTCGGCGACGATGTGGTCCAGCGTGCGTGCCAGCGGATAGGCAGAGTTTTTGACCTCGAACGGGGCCACACTGGTCAGAAAACACGACGCGGCCTGAGCATGGGAGTCCGTTCCGTGCTGGAATGGACGATCCATGCCGGTGATCAATGAAATTTTGTCCCGCATCTGATGAAGTGGAGCCAGTGTCGGCGTGAACGTCAGAGGATGCCTGCCGACAGGCACGGTCTTGCCCTCGAACCGCCAAACGTTGTTCTGCCCGGCGAAGCTCGGCAGTTCTCGGTCGCTTTCGCCCGGGAAAAACCCTCGACGCACGATCCCGTTGGGCAGGTAGAAAAAGGCCAGCCGCTGCGCCGGAGCCGCTGTTCTGTCGCCGTCGTCGGCACTGCAGCGCCCCGTAAAGCTTTCAAGCCAGGGCAGGCTCAGCGCGACGCCGCCGGTGCCGGAAAGAAACAGTCGTCTTGAGACGGGGCGGGGCCTGGAGTTATTGCTCATGTCTTAAGCTGTCCTGTGTCTGGGGATGTGCGGCTTCCGCCTGACGCTGAATCACTCACTATCTGGTTCTGCAAAATCGCGTCTATTTCTGTGCCGAAACGATTCGCTCATTGCGACATTTCTGAGCACGTCACGCATCTTATCTTCACCCGCCATGGCCTTTGCAGTGATGTCGTCCAGTACTGGTGAATCCGCGAGCCCAAGTTCCCGGCCAAGTGCATACGAAAGCAGATGAGCGACAAACCCGCGGATGAACCGCTGTTTGTGCTGAAGAATCAGACGTTTGAATTCGACCACGGATTTGAATTCGTGTTCGTTGAATAATAATCCGCTGGGGTCAACGTCACGTCCGTTCTCGTACTTGTCACGCCAGACTCCCGTGGGTCCGAAATTCTCCAGAGCAAAGCCGAACGGATCGATTTTCTTATGACAACCGGCGCAGTCAGCTCGCTCACGATGGGCCGCCAGTCGCTCGCGGATCGTGAGTTTTGCCAGCTCCTCGGCATTGCCTTCCGGCAGCACAGGGACGTCGGCAGGTGGCGGTTCGGGCGGATCATTAAAGATCACTGCGTTCACCCAGGCACCGCGTGTGATCGGCTGAGTGCGCGTGGGCGTGGATGTCATGGTCATGACGGCCGCATTCGTAATCACGCCTCCGTGGCGCTGGTCGTTCAGAGGTACACGTTTGAAAATCTGCACCTGAACGTCGCGACCTCCGTCAGCATGCCCCTCGTAATTCGCCCGCAGCATGTCGCTTTGCCATGTGAAATCGGGGTCCAGGAGCTCGACGACGGAGCGATTTTCGATGTAGACGGTTTCAAACAGCAACAGCGGCTCGGACATCATGTGCATGCTGGTCCGGTACCCGTTGTAGTAGAAGTACGGAAACTTTTTCGGATCCGGAATCGACGTAATCAGT
>JBDONA010000006.1:0-2940 GCA_039831575.1 Fuerstiella sp.
CGGTTGCTGGCGCTGACGGTCACGAAATCACCATGCAGTCAGGCAATATTTTCCGGATGCGACTGGACGGTTCGCGGATTGAACATTTCACGCACGGTCTGGTGAATCCGTTTGGAATGTGTCAAACACCATCGGGTGATTTGCTGGTCGCCGACTGTCACACGAAACCAATCTCGCTGTTGATTCCCGACGGCTACTACAATAGCTTCGGTAAGCCTCACGACGGTTTGGGTTACGTCCCCAACGTGATGAATCATCTGCATGGTTCGACAGCCATCGGCGGAATCGCGCAATACAATTCAACAGTCTTTCCCGCCGTCTACCACGGCAACACGTTTGGCGGAAACGTCATGACGGGCCGCATCAACAGAAACTCGCTGCAACAGGTTGGTTCCAGTATTCAGGCTCGAGAAGAACCCGATCTGTTGATTGCTGCAGATCCCTGGTTTCGCCCCGTGGACCTGCAGATGGGGCCCGACGGAGCGCTTTACGTGGCCGATTTCTACAACCGCATCATTGGCCACTACGAAGTGAAACTGGACCATCCGGGTCGAGATCGACACCGAGGGCGCATCTGGAAAATCGCTTACAGTCCCACGGAGCAACGACGCGGTCCCGAAGCTGATTCGCAACCACTGCGGCCGTTGCAGGCACAGACCGCGGAAGAATTGTTCCTGCTGCTTGCGTCTCCGGACCAGACGCAGCGAGCCCTGGCGACCGATCGCCTAGTCGATAAATTTTCCGCGGTAGCAGCGACTCTGGCAGAGACTGGACTTTCGCACGCCAGCGATTTCGTTCGAGTTCACTCGATGTGGATCCTGCAGCGGCTGAACCGGTTGTCCGACCAGGCTGTTGTTGCGGCGGCTGCGGACCAGGCTGAACTTGTGCGGATTCATGCCTATCGAGTGATGCTTGACTGTGCCGCTCTGACAGCGACTATGCAACAATCGCTGTCAGCGGGGCTGCAGGATTCTTCGGCGTTGGTGCAGCGGATGGCTGTGCATGCTGCTGCGAAGCACTCGGATGCGGCGTTGGCTGGCAAGCTGATGGAAATGTTCCAGAAAACGCCCGGCAATGATGTTCATCTGCGGCATTCCATTCGGATGGCCATTCGTAATATGCTGCGGGATTCGGCGTTGATGAAACAGATTGTCGCCGACGTGACGCCTGACGATGTCAAACTGATCGCCGGGATCTGTCTGGGTCTGGGCACGCCTGAAGCCGGTGATTTTCTGGTGAAGAATCTGCGGGCACTCAGTGACGCGGAGCCTGCCGTGTTTGCTGAGTACGTCAGGTTTGCCGTCCGGTATGTATCAGCCGACACGGTGACTGAGATCACCAGCATTGCTCGCGACCGATTTCGAGGTGACGCGGACCTGCAACTGAATTTGCTGCAGGCCTGTCGTGAAGGATTCAGCCAGCGTGGTTCACGGTTACCACCAGTGATTCAGGCCTGGGCGACAGATGTGGCTGGCGGTTTTCTGGATCTGCAAGACGGTCAGCTGCCACCGAGAGGCGCTCGCCGTATTTCATGGACCTTCGTGCCTCGTCCTGAATCTCCGGAAACCAACAACGTGTTTGCGACGTCCTTCACACGAATGTCGTCCGATGGCATGAAAAACACACCGCTGATCAGCAGTTTTCCTCGTGGTGAACGGCGGACGGGCATCTATCGTTCGGCTGCTTTTGAAATCGATGGTTCGTTTCATTTTTACATGGCGGGGCACGATGGTGTTCCATCAAAAGATCCTGGCCGCAACAACTTTGTGCGGCTGCGAGATGCGGCGACTCACGAAACGTTGCAGACCTGGTACCCGCCGCGAAACGATACGGCCCAGAAATTCGAATGGGCGAAGGACGTGTTCAAACCCGTGCGTGCTTATGTTGAGATTGTGGACGGTGATACGGAACGAGCGTTCGCGTGGCTGGCGGTTGGACGATTTTCTGTTTCCGGTCTGAACCCCCGCACATCGGCCGGACGGCAGGGCAAGGGAATTACTCTGGTCAGCGACTTCCGGCTGACCGGACTTCGCCCGGTCATGGTCGAATTGCTGCGACGCAGAGAATCCAACGTCGAGGCGGCTGCGGTGGTATCGCAGACGCTGGCGTCGATGCAGCCGGACAGTCAGCTGCATGCGCTTGCTGTCGCCGTGACAACGCAGGGAACGACGCCGCAACAGCGATCAGAGGTGTATGACGATTTGATTTCCGGTGCGGACAGTCAGACTCAGGAACTGATGGCCGACATCATGAAAGTGGCCACGTCCGCCGAACAGCTTCGGATTGCTCAGGCACTGTGTCGTGATGTTGCAGGAGCGACGTTGTTAGTTGCGATGGCAGAGAAAGGTGCGGCCGCGGCAGAGTTGCTGCGACGTCCTGTGATTGCTGATCCCATCACTGCGTTTGGAAACGCAGATCTGATTTCCCGTGTGCACGGCGTTGTCAAAGATCTGCCGGACGCGAATGCGGCCGTGGAACAGTTGATCAGGAATGCCAGGACCGAATACCTGCGACAGCCTGGCAAGGCGACGGCCGGGGCAGCGTTGTTCGAAAAGAACTGTGCGGTGTGTCATCAGATCGCGGGCAAGGGCAAAAAGGTCGGCCCGAATCTGGACGGCATCGGCAAACGCGGACTGGACCGTCTGGTGGAAGACATTCTGGATCCGAACCGCAATGTGGACGTGGCGTTCCGGTCCACGACCGTGCTGACAACAGCCGGCAAGGTGGTGAGCGGTCTCAGCAAGGGCATCGATGGCGCTCGACTGATCGTGATCAATTCCAAGGGTGAAGCGATTTCAATTCCCCAGGACGAAATCGAGGAGCAGATCATCTCGCGGCGATCACCCATGCCCGGCAACATTTCCGAAGTCGTGAACAAGCAGCAGTTTCGTGATCTGCTGGCTTGGCTGCTAAGTCGCTGACCACAGCGTCCTGCCGTCC
>JBDONA010000880.1:0-2938 GCA_039831575.1 Fuerstiella sp.
GGCCCGCCCGACAATCTTGAGACCCGCTGCATTATCTACTAAGTTGTCTTGCTTCCGCGAATTGTGACGTGGAATGCTGTAGATGTTGCAATTCAACAACCGTCCAGCTTAACGGTGATACCCAATCGAGTTGGAATACCGGGAACATGATATGACAAAGAGGCGACAACAGGCGATCACAACAACAGCGATGTTAAGCGTTTTGCTTGTGGGTGGAATTCACCGTGACGCAAGCGCCGACATAATGGTGTCGGTCACGGTCGTCGCCGGTTTCACCCCGCATCACGAAACCGATGGGCATGGGGTGCACGACGAACACTATTTCGCTGAGACCGGAGATGATCACCATTACGCGTGGTTCAGTGCGACTCCACTGACGCCCGGTCCCATCACAATCAAATACGATTATCGCTCGCAGGGCGGTTTCGCAAATGTCATCACCGTGGACGAGAAGGCCCGAGCGGTGGATGCGTTGAATACCTGGTCGGCTGCAACGGGGGGGGCAAGGTGGTGTTCGTCCGCGATACGGTCGCGGACGCGGCTGATATCATCAACATCGGTACTGGTGACCTGGCGGCGCTGGGTTCTTTTACCAGCGGTGTGGGTGGGATACTGGGGCTGGGCGGAGGCGACTTCAGCCATGCGGCAGGGGCCCACAGCATTACCAGCGGAGTCGCATGGCAGGACTTCGCAGACACCTGGGACACTGTCATTGGCAACGGCAACCCCGGCGGAACATTTGATTACTTCACCGTCGTTGCTCAGGAAATCGGCCACGCACTCGGATTGGGTCACGTTGACAACGTTGGCGGCAGCAACCTCATGAATGGTAGCTACACCGCGGAGGTGACAGCAGCGTCTGCGGTTGATATTGCCCACATCACTTCTGTCTATGGCGCGGCCGCCACCGTGCCTGAACCCTCCAGTCTTGCCCTGCTCGGTGTTGGCGTCGTCGGTCTGTTTCTGCAACGCAGACGGAAGACGAAGTTGGCTGCGTAACAGCAACGACGAACCGATCCTGAGCCACCTTCACGGGTGGCCTTTTTTGTTTCATCGACGTCACTTCGGTGTTTCACGCCAGGATCAATATCAATCTGTATGCGTGTATTGGCAGGATGAGACCATTGTCCGATCCAATTCGCCTGCGACAGTCGATTCAGACGACAATCGTCGGTATGTTGTTTCAGGCAACTGTGTAAAACCATTCTCCCCTGACTCGATCCGATATGACAAACATCATTAGTTTCTCTTTGACTGCGTGCGTGCTTTCGGTTTCTGCGTTTGCTTCAGAGCCGAACGCGGCGCAACCGAACGTGATCTTCATCATGTGCGATGACCTCGGGTATGGGGACATCCATTGTCTGGCTCCGGAAACCAGTAAGATCGCCACTCCCTGTGCGGATCAACTGGCCCGCGAAGGGATGATCTTCACCGATGCCCATTCCGGATCGTCGGTCTGCACGCCCACTCGCTATGGAATCATGACGGGCCGCTACAGTTGGCGGACTCGTCTGCAGAGGGGTGTCGTCACTGGCTTTGCTCCCAGCCTGATCGCCAGTGACCGGCCGACGGTTGCTTCGTTCATGAAGCAGCAGGGTTATCACACGGGACTGGTTGGAAAGTGGCATCTGGATTTTCAGTACCTCGATCCGAAAACGGGCGAAGCTTACACTAAGAAACAGCACAAGACGCCGCCGGTGAGTGCGAAGATTCCGGATGGACCCGTGCACCGCGGTTTCGATTATTACCACGGGTTTCATCACGCTCGGAACATGGAAGCCGTGATCGAGAACGACGAAGTGATTGCTCACGACCCGACGATCAATATGCTGCCGCGACTGACTCGCAAATCGGTGGAATACATCGACCAGCGGGCAAAGGACGGCCAGCCGTTCTTTCTTTATGTCCCGCTTGGTTCCCCTCATACTCCGATCGTTCCGTCTTCGGCCTGGCAGGGAAAGAGCCCACTTGGCTCATACGGCGATTTCGTGATGGAAACCGACGCGGTGGTTGGTGCAATATCGAATGCTCTTGAACGACATGGCATGACGGACAACACTCTGGTGATCTTCACCAGTGACAACGGTTGTTCGAAAGCAGCAGACATCGACAAGCTGGCGGCCATGGGGCACAAGGTCAGCGCACACCTGCGGGGATCGAAAGCGGACATCTGGGACGGTGGACACCGCATTCCGTTTATTGCCCGCTGGCCGGGCCATATCAAACCGGGTTCGATCAACGAGCAACTGATCTGCCTGGTAGATCTGTTTGCCACCGTTGAAGAACTGACCGGGGGCCGGGTGGATGGAATGGGTTGCGAGGACAGCGTTAGTTTTCTGCCTGCATTGGCGGGAAAACCGATCGAATCGACGCGTGCCGGGGTGATTCACCATTCGATCAGCGGCCACTTTGCTTATCGGCAGGGAAAGTGGAAACTCTGCCTGGCCAAAGCTTCTGGTGGCTGGTCCTCGCCAAAGGAAAACCAAGCGCCGCAGGACAGTCCCGAGGGACAACTCTACGATCTGGAGGCCGATCCGTCGGAGACCACCAACCTGTACGAAGCGCAGCCGGAAATAGTGGCGCGGCTGGTCAGCCAGTTGAAGTCCGATGTGTTGCGCGGTCGCAGCACCAAGGGGCCGCAGGCGAAAAACGATGTGCAGGACATCGTGCTGTGGAAGAGTGCAGCGAAGTCGAATAACGGCGCAGGCAAGCCGAGGAAGAAAAAGAAGCAGTAGGCCGTACCGAGCGGAGCGAGTTACGGCAACACGTTAATCCACCAATGCGGCTCTGCCGTAACTCGCGTTGCTCGGTACGGCCTTCGTCCCTGACGTTGATTTCCTCATCCTTTCAGAGGCAACGCAATCGCCCGTCCGCTGTCCGCGCTCCGTGCGACAGCTTCGGTGAATTCCATGTACCGCACGCCTGTCGCAAAGTCCGT
>JBDONA010001129.1:0-2935 GCA_039831575.1 Fuerstiella sp.
TTGCATCAACCGAACCAGATTGACATACTCCGCGTCACACATGAGATTCGGGCGATTAGCTCAGTTGGCTAGAGCACCTCGTTTACACCGAGGGAGTCGGGGGTTCGAGTCCCTCATCGCCCATTTTGACTAAACGGAAGACAGCTGTAATCACGAGAAGAGCCCGGAAAACGCATTGTTTTCGGGCTCTTTTTATTTGCCCCAGTTGTCGTCTTCTGGCCATTTCCACCCTCTTCTAGGCCACAATATAGGCCACCGTCTGCACTTTTTGTGTCGGGTGTAATGGAAATTGCCCTTAGGAAATGCTCCTCGGTCGTTTGCAGATAATGACGCCGGGCCACGGCTTCTGAGTTCCCAAGCCATTTCGTCACGACGTGCAGCGGGAATTCTTCAGCCAGTTCAGTCTCGCGCGTCGACCGGATGTTCTGAAACGGCTTCGGCCACGGGTCCACCATTGCGCGTTTAATGATCTTGGCGAATGTCGTGCGTAGATTCTGCGCAGGATCGCGGTATCGCGTGATAACGTACTCAGACTGATCGTCAGCCATTTCCTGACCTTCCCTGAGAACGTCGTGCATCTCAGGAAACAACGGCGTGATTCGACTAGCCCCACCTTCGTGGTGTTCGGTCTTCGGCGATGTGGCACGGAAGCGACCTTGCGCCCAGTCGAGGTCGGTCCATTTCAGCGCCAACACTTCTGACGGGCAGCGAAGCCCGCCAAAGCGAGTCAGGACGATGATGGCTCGCCATTGCCAGTCGGGCGATGCTTCAAGCAACTTGGCGGTCACTTCCCTCGTGACAAAATAGAAGTTTTCGTGATTCGGGATCACAGTGGCGACCTGATCGGCAAAGGGGTTCTCTTCAATCAGCTTTCGGCGCTGTGCAGCCCGGAAGAACTGTTTCGCCACACCGCAATATCGCCGTACGGTGTTCTCTTCCTGTCCCTTGCCGTACAGATGTTCTCGGAAGTTGTCGGAATCTCCAGCCGTAATATTTCGTAGTGGTGTGTTGTCTGGGAAGTAGTCCAGGAGATGGTTCTTCGTCGTGGTCCACTTTTTCGACGTGGACAGCTTCACCGTGCGGCCCGCGATGTACTCCTCAATGAACTTCCCCAGCGTTGATGATGCCCGTGGTTCGATCAGCCCCAGATTCGCGAGCTTCGTCTGTAACGCATCGCCGATGTTGTCCAACCAAAGCGACGACTGTCGGTCGATTGACTGACCTGACGCCTTGGCGGACGCCAATTCGTCGACGTGTCGCCCGATCGATTCTGCTTTGGCTTTACTCAGCTTGCCCGGTCGCAGCGTTCGTTGTTTCCCGTTCCCGTCAACGAAACGAATTCGCCAACCCCTTGAATCCTTATTCACACTTACCACGTCGTTCTCCTTCGATCCATCGGAACATCAACAATAGAAGACGGCAAGCCGGTGATGGTGGTCGGTTTCCCGTGGCGGCAAGACCTCTCGCCCTTTGATCAAACGGCGAGCACTTGGATCTGCAGCTGGTTGATTCAGCACTTCCGCGTTCCGATTTCCGTTCCGCCAGCTGAATCCGCGTTTCGAGCCAGCCATGTGATTGATGAATCCCGCGGTTAACGAATCTCGACGCTGTTGGTGCCCAGTTGCGTTGGCCACAGAAGGCGCGAAAATGCGCAGTTTGACGACACTCCAAATTTGTTAATGTTGTTAAGTATCTGTTTTGATGGTAATTAGTTGGTCTGTCGACCTGGCATGCTGAAGAATTCGAGACAGACGGAAATTCCGCCAGAAACATTCTTGGGGCAGCATTAAGGTTCCCGTTGACAGCAATGCCCAGACCGCAGCTAACTCGGCGTGATCCAGCCATGAATGAGGAATTCAGAACACGTCGTCGATCCACTTCGTTGCTTCGGGGCCAATCAAACTTCCGCTGTTGGAATCATCCGGGGTGGACCCGGTGGACCTAATGGACCTTTTTTGGCCGGGTTCTAAACAGCCCTTTATTGAAGGCTCTTCGTGATTTTCCTCGGTAGATTTCCGTGTGCTGAGATCGGCTGAATTAGGTCCACCCGGTACTACAGGTCCACCCCGCAACACTTCGACATACCAGTAATTTGTCCCCTTGCTCGGGCGACGTTTGAGTTGCATTCCGTCAATTATGCGATCGCGAAAGTGGCCCAGTTTGTTTCCCAGCGATTGCGATGCGACCTTGTCAATGCTCCGGCCACAGAGCATTTCAACGGCGTCAGACAACACTTGGGATTCAGTCTGGCCGTGTGATGAATCCTTTCCTTTGCAGATTTTCAGGAGATCACTCACCCTCAGTCCGAGCCCATCATTGTCGACATTGAGCATTGCTTCCATCATCTGCTGCAATGCTCCGGCCTCAGAGTCGCTGGTGTCGCGCAGTGCGTCGCGCGTCTCTCCTGGGTCAGGAAGTCCGGCGAAGACGACGGCTGCCCGTACAAGGTCACTCCAGCCTTCAAATGAACCCCAGGGCTTGAGATGTTGATCTGGCCGTCCCGCGGCGATGAAGCCCCGCAGGATCGTCAGGGCCGCACACAACAGCCGTGCACGGTTGGCCCGGACGTGTTTCCGGATATCCGGGTGTTTGAACCCGTCGCGGTCCTCGGGGTTTTCCAGTGGTGACTGAAGGCGGATATGGCAGACCCGGCGAGCGGTGTCCGCCGCGAGAATGACGTTGTTGCCGCTGGCTAGCCACGTCATGTTTAGTGGAGCTTCAACCATGGCTGTGTGACCAAGTCGTCGATCTTTCCAGATGGTGCCCGTCAGCGCTGCGTCCAGACTCGCAGAACCGAACTTACCAACACCGTTGTCAATCAGAATGACTCGATCCGATGTCTCGACCAAAGCGGTTATGCGTTTCCGTGCTTCCTCATCATTGGCTGGTGCCGTGAACCTCGCAGCTTCCTGGCCGGTAACAATCAGGGCGACAA
>JBDONA010000542.1:0-2929 GCA_039831575.1 Fuerstiella sp.
GCACAGTGCCGGAGCAGCACGCAGGCGAGTAGCCTATCGGTCACCGGACCATCCATTAAGGCCTGAGCCAGCTCAACGCTCTTCATGTGGTCAATTTGTGCCATGGCGCGTGATGCTGCATAACGAATTGCGATCTATGCGGCGGCAGGGATGCCGACTCATAGATCGTGCGTTGAACTTTTCCGTTTCGTGAGCCGCTGATCGACGTACTGCGGATTCAATGTGTCTCAGGAAACGACATGCGACCGAGTGTACCCCTTAGGATCACGAATGTCACTGCCATTGGTGTCGCGGGCGGAAATGACAGATGATCCGATAAGAACGGGTCACCTGGCTGCGACGTCAAACGAGCATCCGCAACAATGCTGACCGTCCGAAATCGCTCGTCACCGCGCAGCATGACGGGACTCGTTGAACATGGTGCTGGCGAGTTGTCAGATCGTGACCCGAATTTTGCTGGCCGCGTTTCAACCATCGTCATACCAGATCGGTCGAGCCGAGCCGATCATCACAACAGCCCAGCCGGGACGATTCCTGCGGCTGGTGCAGACCATGAGTGATTCGCATTGTGGACAACGGTGCTCTGCCGGAGCGTCGTCTGCAACTGCGGTCGACAGATCGTCCGCTGAGGTCTCGCTGATCGACAGCAACTCCCTGCATTCCGCCATGTAGCGTTTGCGATGATAATTGCTGTAGCCACCGTAACGGCGAGTCTTCGTGTATCCTTTGGGAAGAATGTGCATCGCCCAGCGACGTACGAACTCAGTGCCTGGAACAACAACCTCTTCCGTTTCGTCACTGCCGCCAGCCGTCGTCCCTGTGCGAGCCGAGAACGTCACCATCCCGTTTTCATGGCGAACCAGACGGCGATCCGAAATTGGCCCACCGGTCATATATCTGGCCAGATACTTCAGCACGTTTTCGGGCGATGACGATTTCGGTGGAGCCTGGATGTGCGTTGCCCACTTCACAGATTCCAGCGGCATCAGCCACGCTTCAAAAGCGGAGGCATCTCGCAGAAACGCGCACTCTCCATCGAGCCTCAATTCGCCTCTGACGTGCAGTCGGCGCAGACCATTCAGAAAGATCGTGCGAAAGGCCACACGCAGCTCATCCGCGTCGACCAGCCAGAAACGGTTCTGAGTTTCATGAGCGGGGGGATGACTGGTGATCCACTTCTTTGGATCCTGCAGCGACGGTCCTCCGCCGGGAACGAACGCATGCACGTGAACATGAGACTCCAGTTTCTGGTTCCACGTGTGCAGCATCATGGCAGCTGCCGCTTCAAACTGCTGTTCGTCCTGGACAACCTGCTGCAGCGCGCGCCACGCACTTCGAAACAGCAGGTTGAACATCACTCGACGGTTGCCCAGAGTCAGAGACGACAGTTTGTCCGGAATCGTAAACACAACCTGGTAGTAATCCATCCCTTCCAGCAGAAGCTTCTCCGAAGAATCCAGCCAGTCACGACGCTTCGCCCCACTGCACTGTGGACAATGCCGGTCACCGCACGAATTGTGGACGATGCAGGAGTGGTCGCACGATTCGCATTGGTAGAGATGTCCGCCCAGAGCCGCCGTTCGACACAATGACAATTTTGCCAGAGTGCTCTGCACGTGCGGTACCGCTTGAGGACGATTGTGTCGTACGAAGTCGGCTGCATACTGACTCAGCAGATCGGCTACTCGCAGTTGTTGTCGTCCTCCGGCTTCGACTCGTCTTCCGAGCGGCAGCTCGCATCCGCTGCGGCCGGTGCCGCCACCCAGCCCGGCACTTGTCGCACCGGCAGCCAGTCGATCGGACTGGGTGTCGACTGCAGATGAGGTCGACGCACGTGCAGATAAATCATCGTCGTGCTGAAGCTTTTGTGGCCGAGCAACCGACTGATCGTCAGCAGATCCACGCCCGCTTCCAACAGTCCCGTCGCGTAAGAATGTCGCAGTGTGTGAGGAGTGACGTTCTTCAGAAACCCGGCCTTCTGCACGGCCGCTTTGCACGTCTTCTGAATCGTGGTGGAACTCAGAGGTACGTCGAACGTCCTCCCGGGAAACAGAAATTTCGGCGAGCGTACCTGTTTCCAGTAGTCCCGAAGTTCGTTCAGCAGTCGAGGCGACAGTGGCACCAGCCGTTCTCTTGCTCCTTTGCCGTGAGCGATCCGTAACTGCATGCGCTGGCTGTCGATGTCGGCAATCGTCAATTCTGCCGCTTCGCTCAGGCGCAGGCCCGCCGCGTACAGAGTCAGCAGGAACGTTCGATGTTTCAACGACTTCACACACGACAGCAGACTCGCTACTTCTTCCCCACTCAGAACCGCCGGCAGCGTCTTCGGCTTCTTGCCGAAGGGCACCATGCTGACCGCCCAGTCGCGTGGGTACGTTGTTCGAAACAGGAAACGTAGTCCACAAACTGCCTGGTTGAAGGAACTCCAGCCAACTTTACGCACTTCAATCAGGTGCAGCTGGAAGGATCGCACGTCTTCGGGCGCCGCCTGTTCCAGGGATTTGCCAAGGTGCTGTGCGAAACGGCCGACGTGATATGTGTAGGTGTCGATCGTCTTCTGCGAATAATTCCGTAGTTTCATGTCGTCCGCCATGCGTTGAGTTAAAGCAGTGACGCGGTTTTGCCATGGTGTCATGGGGGGGGGCTTTCTGAGTGAAGTGAAAGAATGTTTCACTCAGAATGCCACGCAGCTTTCACGTTACCAGAACATGTCGTCGCAACGGACGACTTTCGCAGCAGGGACAATGCCACGGACCTGGAGATTCGCTTCGACCTGGCGAACCTGGAAACACGCTGCAACCTGGAATATCCAGGCGACCTGGACGTTCCGCACAAACGGACTCAGAACATCATTCAACGACCGCCTCAAGCTGAGACTCTGTCCTCGCGAAGCGGTTAAGTTCAACGAAGCTGTTTACGCAATCAACGG
>JBDONA010000486.1:0-2919 GCA_039831575.1 Fuerstiella sp.
CGATCAGCACACCGTGACTAATGCTGGACGTCCGATTCCACTGCTTCCGACCGGTCAGCCAATTGTTGAGCTGCTCTGACCTCACCAAACCGGTGTCATTAGCTGTCGGCTGCCTGCGTTGCAGACCGCGCTCCAGCGAGGATTCCTTCTAACCAGAGCGCTGCACTATTCGCCCGCCAAGCGCCACACTTTCTCGCCGCCGTATACAGCAACTGCGGCTACCCGAGCACCACTGGCAAGCTCTCATACCGATGCCACAGCGGAAGATTTTGCAAACGCAGTTGCTCCGGACCGACGGCCAAACGCAGATTGGGATTGCGCTGTAGCAGGTTGGTCAGCGCGATCTTGGTTTCCATGCGGGCCAACGGCGCACCCATGCAATAGTGAATTCCGTGCCCAAAGCCCAAATGGTGATTGGGCGAGCGGCCAATGTCGAACACGTCCGGGTTCTCAAAGACCGCCGGGTCACGATTGGCCGCGGCTAACAGCGGCATCACGGCCGACCCCTTCGGAATGGTCACCCCGTGCAGGGTCACGTCTTCCCGTGCATAGGCGGGTTTCGTGCCGTGAATGGGTCCGTTGTAGCGCAGGATTTCTTCAATGGCTGACTCCATCAGTTCCGGCTGTGCGCGGAGGCGCGCCAGTTGGTCGGGATGCTGCAACAGCGTCAGAATGCCATTGGTAATAAGATGCACGGTCGTTTCGTAGCCGGCGAATATCAGCAGAAAGACCATGCTCACCAACTCGTCTTCACTCAGTTTTTCCCCCTCTTCTTCCGCCTGGATCAGGCCAGTCAGAATGTCGTCCTGAGGGTCGGCACGCTTGCGAGCGATCAGTCCACGGACGAATTTGACCGTTTGCCGAAGATCCCAAAAGAACGTGCGGAACAGAGCCCACCCCGAAAAACCTTTCGTCAGTGCATACAGTCCGTTCATGAACTTCGGCATGTCCTCTTCAGAGACCCCCACCATCTCGCCGATGACCGTGACCGGAATGGGCAGCGAATAAACCTGCTTGAGGTCAACTTCGCCCCGCCTTTCCGCCTTGTCCAGCAACTCATGGGTCAACCGTTCGATTCGCTCCTCCAACCTGGCCAAAGCGCGGGGCGTAAACGCCATGTGCACCAAACTGCGCAGGCGACGATGTTCAGGCTCATCTTCGAGAATCATGCTGTGCGCCACGAGAGAGACCGATTTGGGCATCGGGAACGGCATTCGGCCTCCACCGGTGGCCGTGCTGCGGTTGCGCACGAAACGCGAGTCCTTGAGCATACCGACGCAGTCATCGTAGCGCGAAAGGAGGTACGCATTGATGATGCTGACTTTGCCCTTATAGACGGGGGCCTCTTCTCGTAGCCATGTGTAGTACTCGTATTTGTTATCGTTGAATTTTTTCGAATTCAGTTTGATTGGGTGTTTGATGACGCCGCGTGTCAATTCGCCTGTGGCCGTCATTTGTGGTTCCTGTCGTATGTGAAATCGGTTTAGGTTTTTCTGTTCGGCTCCGTACGTTCAGCCGCCACGAGCTTGCGACGTTTCACGTCTATCGCTCATGACCGTCACTCCTCGGCGGCGAATGCGAACTTGGAGTAACTCAACCCCACAATATCCGTAACTAGTGCGTGTCCGTAAAACGGACTGATGAATGATAACGCTGTGGGCGACGTGAAAAAGCTCCACGAAGATGAGTAGGAAAACCGTATTGTTGTTTGAAAGGTCAGCAAAACGGAATTTCGTCACTCAATCTTCGAGGAGCCAAGGATGCGAAAATCATATTCAATACAGATGCGTCTGGACAGCGTGCCCATCGATCAGGTGGAGCTGAATTTCGACTGTCGCGACGGCATTATTCCTGTCCTGCGATCTCTACAGCATGTGTATTGCCAGTCTGATCTGACGCAGAACGTTCTTGATCTGATCGGTCAGGATGTGAACGCCAATTCTCGCACGGACTGTGGACGCGAAGGTATGGATTACTGGCACGTGCTGGTACTTTCAAGCATTCGGCTGGGCTGCAACCTGACGTACGATCAACTGCACGATCTGAGTGAAAATCACATCAAGCTGCGAGCCATTATGGGAATCGGCCTGTGGGACGAAGAAACCGAATTCAAATGGCGGCGGATTCGTGACAACGTGTGCCTGCTCACGCCGGAAACGATCGACAGAATCAGTCAGATGATCGTTGCTGAAGGTCATAAAATCGTTCCCGAAGCGGTCGAAAAGATGCGTGCCGATTCGTTCGTCATGGAGACGAATATTCATTATCCCACCGAGAGTTCGCTTATTCGCGACGGTCTCGAAAAAACACTTTCGATGTGTGCCGAACTGGCCGCCGACAACAACCTGCCTGGTTGGCGTCAGCATGAACATCTGTGGAACAAGGTAAAGTCGCTGTCTCGGAAAATCGATCGCATTGCCTTGAGGAAGGGGCCGAATTACGTCGCCCGCATGAAGATCCCTTATCGCGAACTTCTGCAGACAGCTCAGCAAATAACCGAGCGAGCACGTCAATTGTGCATGCACATGTTCCTGCCCGCTGCCATGGAAGACGACGTCTTCGGATCGCACACGCTGCAGGCGTTCATCGCTCGCACTGAGCGCGTGATGGACACCGCAAGGAGACGTGTGCTGCTCGGCGAAACAGTTCCCAACGGCGACAAGCTGTTCAGCGTGTTCGAGCCTCATACGCAGTTGTACAGACGCGGCAAAGCGGGCGAACCCATTCAGTTTGGACGACAGGTTCTGGTGTTTGAAGACGCGGCTGTCGCCGTTGCGTTTCTCCGTGGATGAGAGCCGATTGCATCGCGGCAGTTGTCAACGATATCGCGATCGTAAGATTACCTCCGATTCGCTCCGAAGATGTCGCCCGACTTGGTGCTCAACATCCGCGACTTCCACCGCCATCCCGCGTAACTTT
>JBDONA010001093.1:0-2917 GCA_039831575.1 Fuerstiella sp.
GTCACACGGAATTCGTCCTGCGACCGGACAATAAGAGCCGGATGAGTCGAGAGGTTCACGTCCGGTTCCGTGAGGGCCTGGGGGTGCAATTCCCCCGGGCTACTCGACTTCAGGTGTTCGTGAGATCGCCCGAAGCCGCACAGCGTGTGTTCGTTTCCGTGGAACGGTACCTCACACGGAAACTGAAGCTGGTTGTGAACCAGCAAAAGAGCCGCATCTGCTCCACGAACGGCGTCGAGTTTCTCGGCTACCAATTCCACGGCAGCGGCGGTCAGATTCGTGTGAGTGACGCGAACCAGAAAAAGTTCAAACGTCGAGCGTTGGAAATCACGCGGCGGAACCGCGGCGTGGCAATCTCGGCTCGATTGAAGGAACTTGGCCAATACGTTCGCGGTTGGACGGGCTACTTCTGCCTGGAACAACGAAAGACGCTGTTCCGGGAACTCGACAAATGGCTGCGTCGCCGCGTGCGCGCATGTTATTGGAAGTCGTGGCGTTTGCCGAACACGAAAGTTCGGAAACTGCTGCAACTGGGAGTTCGATCGGAGGAAGCCATCGGTCACGGTGTGCTCATCAGATTGCGATGAATCCATTCGTTGATCTGTGTTGCTGACGAGTGTGTCGGGATCGGTGAAAGGGCAGGAGTTTCTGTTCCCCTCAGAAAGTCGCCGCAGTGGCCGGCATCTGTCGCCTCGCAGTGTGCAGCGTGCTGTGCTGGCGGGTATCACCAGGAAAGCCACTCCCCATTCGTGCACACCGTTGTACTCGCGGAGAAAGTCAATGAGGTCGGGAGACCTGCGCCCAGTGCGGATGAGTAGCGCGAAAGCCCGTGAACCACCCCGAAAAGCGAGGTGGCGGTGGAGCCGCAGGTGAGCCACGTCCGTCTTAGTTCCAGAACTTTTCGCCGTGCCAGTTGATCGGTGGGTTGGTTACCACCTCAACATCACCGTGCACTTTGGTCTGGCAGGCCAGCCGCACGTCCTTTTCAGGATTGCTGAGCAGTTTTAGGCCGAGCAGTGGATTGATCCACTTGTTGATCTTTTCCAGGATGCCTTTGGGGCTGCAGTTTTCAGTTCCGTCCTTCACGACAACGTTGCAGCTGCAGCACGCCCCGAAGCCCATACAGTTCACAACTTTGTGTGGTCCGGAATACAGCTGGACGCCATTCTTGCGAGCGACCGAGCGGATGTCTTCGCCTTCCTGTGCTTCCACAGAGACCTTCTCGTTCACAAATTTGATTGTTGGCATGTTCGCGATACCGTATGGATGGACGTGGTAGATATGTTTCAAAGGGAAATAGTAGCCGTGGTGAGTTACGTTTTCCAGACTCGTTGGCCTGTCCCCGTGAGTGAGAACCGGCAGCGTTTCGGCGGACAAAATGCTGCAAATAGAACCACCGGCCGAGCCGGCGGCATGATGAAGGCCGGTAAAAGTTGCCGCAATACAAGCGAGTGGGTGTCGTGCATTTAGGAAATCCACTTACTTGCGCTGCGTGCTTGTATTTAGAACGGCAGAGGCTCATGAGTGCTGACCAGCAGAGCTGGTGGTTTACTGTCGAGAATCAGGGGGGTTGCGATTGGTTGCGGCGAAGATCGTCAGCCCTCTGCTTTGATGTTTTCATTGCTGGAGCGGCGTCGCTGCGCTCATGGATCCGGCCTGCATTGGTGATTGAGTGCTTCCGATTATGCCATTTCGCTGGCGTCCAGAATGGCCTGCTGGACGGCCAGATCGTGTGCGGTGTTGTATTCGGGGGCTTCCTGGCCTCGGATGACACGGGCGAGGTGCTGGAAGTCTCCGTCATATCGGCCGGTGGACGCGGGCAACTCGATTTCGTGAGTGCCTCGTTTGTATTCGGCGGTGTCCTTTTCCAGCGTCAGTTGCAGTCGGTAGGGTTCCAGCGGCTGAATGCTGATGGTTCCTTTTGTCCCGCAGACGTGAAACTGACGGCGACGGAATCCTTCAACTTCTGATACCGAGCTGCGGACGGTGGCAGTCGCTGAGGGATACTCGAAGACCGCCAGACAATTGTCCATCAGGTTGTCATGGTCCGGGCGAGTGTTCCGGTTGAAGGCGTTGACTTTTGCTGGCGGACCGAGCACCGTCACAACGGCGTCAATCAGGTGACAGCCCAGTTCAAACAGCGAGCCGCCTTTGTATTTGGCAAGCTGGACGCGTGTGGCGTCGTTGACCTTCTTGCTCATTTCGCAGTGCACCAGAAACACGTCGCCCAGCCAGCCGGATCGAACGGCGTGAAACAGAAATCGAAAGGCTGCATTGCTGCGGAACATGTAGCCCATCTGAATGACCAGATCCTGAGCGTCGGCCGCTGCGCAGATTTTTTTGAAGTGAGGCAACGAAGTGCCGGCGGGCTTGTCAAGGTGGATATGTTTGCCGGCGGCGATGCAGCGTGCGGCGACGGGCAGCAGGTCGTCGATTTCGGTTTCCACTGCGACAGCCTGCAAACCGGGAACGTCCAGCAGTTGCTGCTGAGTCATCCACGTCAGGCCCGCGTATGTTTTGGAATCGGCGACGCGTTTGCGCTGTGAGTCATCGGGTTCGACAACGCCAACGACTTCGAACAGGTCGGGAAATTTGCGAAACGTGGCCATCTTGCCGGAGGCGTGAGCGTGCTTTGTGCCGATCTGGCCGACCCTGATCTTCTCGACCCTCACCGTTCTTGCGGACGATTCCGATGCTGCAGCAAGTACGGCGGTTGCAGACGATGCCAGAAACGTACGTCGATCAGTTGAATTCATGTTGCTTGCCAATTTGTGTCTAAACAGTGAAACACGTTTGTCGGGACATTATTGCTTTGTCGGCACGACGCGATTGATTGCGGACGCTTCCAGCATCGCGGTGACCGCGGAGACTCCGGCCATTCCGTCTTTGGCTGTTCCTTCGCCACCAGCCGTACCGT
>JBDONA010000408.1:0-13022 GCA_039831575.1 Fuerstiella sp.
TTTCTGAATCATTGCCAGGAAGAGGCAAACAACACAACCTCAACCACGACGCACGAGAATTTAACAAATCCCCTCAACCGTCTATAGATCAACTACGCGCCGAAAATGGGATGACAGTGCCATTCGTTCCTGACCCCTTTTTCAAAACTCAAAGCCGCCATTGTACTGCACACCCAGCTCGGTATGCTCCGTCGCCATGTCACAGAACCCCAACTTGCCGCTTAGACCTGACCAACATTTTGGCAACCTCCGCCGCTGGCTGGAGATGGAAGGCGAGGCGGAACGTGAGCGACTGGAGCAGCGGCGTCTGGTGCAGTCGTCGGCACAGGCCGAACGTGGTGGCGAAACCCTGTTGGACATGGTCGTCCGGACTCACACCACCGGACTTGGTGGACGATATCTGCTCACTCTGCAAAAACGCCGATCCACGGAACGTCTTCCCTGGCATCGGTTCAAGGTGGGAAGCCCGATCATTCTCTCGGCCGATGGAGATGGTCGGGGCGAATCACGGCAGGGCGTCGTCAGTGCACGCAAACCTGACTCGCTTGAGATCGCCATTGACGACTGGCCCGAGGGTGATCGGTTCCGCCTTGATCTGTCACCGGACGAGGTGACACGAAAGAGACAGCTTGCGGCGATGAAGGCGGCTGAGAAAGCAACCAGCCGTGCTGGCCAGCTGCGGGATCTGATGCTGTATGACCGACCGCCCACGTTCCGTCCGGATGTTGATGTCGCGCGAATTGAACACCTGAACGAGTCGCAGCAGCAGGCGGTCGAGTTAGCGATGTCCGCCAATGATCTGGCGATCATTCACGGCCCACCGGGAACAGGAAAGACGACGACGGTTGTGGAAGTGATTCGCCAGGCAGTTGCCAACGGCGAACGAGTTCTGGCCTGCGCACCCAGCAACACAGCCGTGGACAATCTGCTGGAACGTCTTGTCGCGGCGGGCGAACACGCGGTTCGACTGGGCCATCCCGCGCGAGTTCTGGAAGTGGTTCGCAGTCACACGCTCGACGCCCTTGTCGAACAGCATGACGCACATCACGTGATTCACGAAATGCTGCGTGAGGCTGACCAGCTGGAACGCAAAGCCAGTCGATTCACTCGTGCCAGACCCGCGTCAGGGCAGAAGTATCAGCAACGGCAGGAAGCCCGCGAACTGCGACGCCATGCCCGCATGCTGGAACGCCAGGCGATCGGCGAAGTCATCGCTGGTGCGCGGGTCATTTGTGCAACGGTCAGTTTTGACTTTAGTATGCTGGATGATCATCCGTTTGATCTGCTGGTGATTGACGAAGCCTGTCAGAGCGTTGAACCGGGCTGTTGGGTACCGATGAAATACGCCGACCGGATTGTCCTGGCAGGTGACCACTGTCAGCTGCCCCCCACGATTCTGTCGGCGGCGGCGAAAGAGGGGTATGCTGTCAGCCTGATGCAGCGACTGGTTGAACACTACGGTGATGCAGTCACTCGCCAACTGACCGTGCAGTATCGCATGCACGAACAGATTATGAATTTTTCGTCGCAACATTTTTATGACGGAACGCTGACCGCGGACGAGTCCGTCAAACAACACCTGCTGACGGATCTTCCATCGGTTAACGACATGGATTTCGACGCCAGCCCCGTCGTGTTCATCGACACCGCGGGAGCGGGATATGATGAAGAGCTGGAAGCTGAAGGGCTCAGTAAATTGAATCCTCAGGAAGGCAAGCTTGTTCTGCAACAGGTCAACGCACTCTGTGAAGCAGGACTAAGTCCTCGCGACATCGCGGTGATCGCTCCCTATGCCGCTCAGGTGCGCTGGCTGCGGCAACATACTGAATACGATCACCTGGAAGTTGACACCGTCGATGGTTTTCAGGGGCGCGAGAAAGAAGCCGTGGTCATGTGCACGGTGCGTTCCAACAGCAAAGGCGAAGTCGGTTTTCTGTCGGACGCCCGACGAATGAACGTCGCACTAACGCGTGCCAGGCGGAAGCTGATTGTCATCGGAGACAGTGCCACGCTTGGTGCCGACGACTTCTTTGCTGAACTTCTGAAATGGTTCGAGCAATGCGGTGCGTACAAGTCCGTCTGGGAAATGACTTCTGCCGAATGACGGCGTCGAAATTCCGCCGGCGCGCTTTGTGGTGGCGTGTCCAGCCGCAGTGTGACAGCTGGCGGCCCGCGTCAGTTCTGGCTTCTGGCGAATGAACCGCCGGTCAGCGTCCCTTGCCAAACCAGAACGCGGCAAAAATCCCCGCCGCTATGGACAGAGTCGTACGCAGCTTAAGATCGTTCAGGTGAGACAGAAAGTAGGAGAAACTGTCGTCCGCAACGAAGGAGAAAAAATGCCATTCGGTGTACAGACAGGTTGCGGTCGCCAACATCGCACAGAAAATTCCCAACGGAACAGACCGACCGCCAGACTGAGCACCACAAGCCCATCCCACCATCGCTCCTGGTACCACCATTCCATAGAGCCCCAGTCTAAGCAGCAGTCCAAATCCGATGACACCCAACACACCACCCCCCACTGCACCGATCACACCGCGCACCGAATTTGGCGAGTTGCCCGTCGATTCCGACATTTCGTTTACCCTTTGCGTCCAGAGTCCGATCCGATGATTACAATGTCGCAGCAGCCCACGTGATCTACTATCCCAACGATACCACTGGACGAAAAAGTTGTTTGTTTTCTTCCGCGGTACAGCCTGCCACTGGCTTTCACTATAGTCCTTTGCCCTGTTTCGTGGCTGCGGAGGACACGGTTCAGCCTGAGGATGCGGCATGCCCATGAGCCGGAACTGCTCACGGGAATAGGTAAACGACTGTAAGTCAGGATCCTGATGACCGGCATCAAAATTGAACCTGGACCTCACGGTGAAAACGTGATTCGCTGCGCGTGGCTGGTCAATCCCGCAGATACGCCACGTCAAAACGTTCGTGTCACGATCGTTGATGGCAGCGTTGCCGAGATCTGCGACGTGCCAGTGGATGAGTTGTCCCAGGTTGCTGCCGTGGCAATTATGCCGGCATTCGTGAACGTGCACACGCATCTTGAGTTTTCCCGACTGAATAATCCGCTGTCGCCGCCCGCCCCGTTTCCCGACTGGATTCGGTCCGTTGTTCAGTATCGGATCGCGAATTTGGACGTGGCACAGTTTACGACAGACAGCATTTGCACCGGTGTGCATGAGAGTCATGAGGCCGGCGTTGGCCTGATCGGGGAGATCAGCACCACCGAAGTCGGTGTCAGTGCACTGCAGCAGGCGCTTGAGCAAACAGGAAATTCAGCCATCAGTTTTCGGGAGTTGATCGGATTCTCTGCGGCTCAGGTATCACCACAACTGGATGTTGCTGACCGACACGTTGTGGCAACACCGGCAAGTGGCACCAATAGCGGCGAGCAAAAGTTTGTCCGCGGCCTCAGTCCGCATGCTCCGTACAGTGTTCATCCGGAACTGTTCGAAGGTATCGTCGATATCGCCCGGCGAACGGTGGCACCCGTGGCAATGCATCTGGCAGAAACTGTTGACGAAGTAGAATTGCTGCAGAATCAGACGGGGCTTCTTGTTGAGTTTCTGCAATCGCTGAACCTGTGGGATCCGCAGACTCTGTCGCGGGGGACAACACCGCTGCGATACCTTGAAAAACTTGCGCAAGTGGAGCGAGCACTGGCTGTCCACGGGAACTACTTCGGTCCTGCCGAGATTTCATTTCTCGCGCGGCACCCGCATGTAGCCGTTGTGTATTGTCCGCGAACTCACGCGTACTTCGGGCATACTCCACATCCCTGGCAACAACTGCAGGCGGCGGGCGCAGTCGTGCTGCTGGGAACGGACAGTCGAGCGTCGAATCCGGATCTGAGTGTCTGGAAGGAATTGCAGTTTGTGGCCAGCCAAAAGAATGCAGTACCGGTTTGGGAGCTACTGCCGATGATCACAACCAGTGCAGCCGCCGCACTGGGCTTCAACAGGGAAGACTTTACCATAAAAGTTGGCAACCGGTTCCGGTCTGTCAGCGTTCCGTGCGAATGCGATTCAGAATCAAGTCTGAATTCCGCGCTGATTCGGTCTGTTGGAGCGACCGAAGTGAGTCTGTGAACGCATAGAAGTCTGTTCATGGTGCCGTGCCATTTGGATCCAGGCGCGTAGCACAAGTAAGCGTATCTCACGAACGCAGGAGACTCACTCGCTGGCGCTTCGAGCTTGTATTGCGGCTCCTTCCACGGGGCAGAATGGTCAGGCAAGTTTGGTCCAGCGAATTCCACTGCCGGACTCTTCCTCACGCCCGTTCAGGAGATCGAAGAGGATCTCTGCAGATTCGACGATTCGTGGTCCGGGACGATTGAAGAAGTGATTGCCGTCGACGACGTAAACCTGATTGTTCCGCACTGCCTGAAGCGCCGACCATGCAGGATTTTCTGTCAACAGGTGGATCTCATCAAGGGTTCGGCTGATGCCAAAGCCGCAGGGCATGATCGCGATGACTTGCGGATCTGATTTGACGAGATCATCCCATGTCACATTGGGAGCGTGTTTTCCGGATTCACAAAGCACCGGCGTTCCGCCTGCCAGTTCAACGAGTTCCGGAACCCAGTTCGCGGCCGACATCAGAGGCTCCAGCCACTCCATACAGAATACTGTTGGGTTTGCGGACCGCGTCGGCACAGTCGCCCGCAAGTCTTCGAGTCGGTTCTGCAGGGACTGAATCAGATTCTGTCCGGACGACGGTTCGTCCAACGCAACGGCGACACGTTCAATATCCGTCCAGATGTCTGAGAGACACATGGGTTCCAGCGATACGACCTGCGGTCGTACACCGGTCATGTCAGCGAGGGCCGCTTCGACGTCTCGCAGATTCACGGCACACACGTCACACTGAGACTGCGTGATGATTGTCGTGGGCTGCAGTCGATCCAGTTCATTTTGAAAGACGCTGTAAACTGACAACACCTCACCAACCGTTGCACGAACCTGGCGGTCAATCTCGCCGCTGCTGGCGGAAACATCAATGCGAGGCTCGGAACAGACTGGGAGGTTCAGCACATCAGGCGGAAAATCACATTCGTGCGATCTCCCGACAAGGCAATCCCGATATCCCAGAGCGGATACGATTTCTGTGCCGCTGGCGATCAAAGAGACAACGCGATGTTTCATCCTGTTATCTCATTTGCTCTGCGAGAGTACGTTGACCGGACAGTGTTGCAAGCTCCTGGACACAGACCGGACTGAACAACACGGAGCCAAAGAATGCCGTCCCCAGCAATGAGTTCCGCAGGTACGGGATTGCCGCGACATAGCACTGCAGCAGGCCGCCTGGCGTGTGTGGATAGGTAGTGCCAAGTGCCCACACCGCAAAGTTGGTGACAACGAAGAACACCATGCATCCCGCCAGTCCGGTTGCTGCAATTCGTAGAACGGTGTGTTTTTCGCGAAGCAGGAATCCCAATGCCGTGCAACACAACAGGCATGAGTAGACCGCAAACTGCGACGGATAGAACGCCCAGTCTGCTCTTCCCGTGAGAGCCCAGATTCCCAGATCGCTTGCCAGGAATGTCATGATCGGCAGCAGAATCGAAATACGTTTGTCGAGGCAGAAAGCTCCGGTGAACAGGCAAACCGCGAACGCTGGCGAAAAATTCCAGGGGTAGTAACCAATACTCGGATCCAAATGCATGCCTAACTGGTGCAGAATATAAGGCAGCAATCTTGCCAGCAGGGTATACGCAAAGAATGTCGCAGCCCGCCGCCAGCGGATCTGATACTTCAAATTCTGAATGTTGCTATTGGACATGATCAAAGGGTTTCTAATTTCAGGATAAGTTAATGTCACTGTAACAAGACGTACCGTGTCGCTGCGTCGCGTCCGTTCGCTCATTTGCCGTCGCCTGATGCAGGTCTGGTTTCCGGCCAGGGGCCGTCGGCGATCATGGGCATTTTCGTTTTCGGGCACAGGGCGACCCCTTTCTGCCGATTGATCTGCTTAGGCGATGGAACCGGATACCATTTTTCACAATCCGGACAGTAGAGTCCGGGCATTAAAGTCCGTTGCCCGGTGGCAGGATTGATTATCGGAACGGACCCGGATTTTGGAGCAACCACAGCAACAAACGTTTTCGTATCCACATAGACCATGTCTGCGTCGTGGCCAGCTGAGGGGGCACCGGATCCACAACCGGTGCAGGTCTGAACAAACAGAACGGCGGTCAGCAAACAGAAATGTCTCATCGAATTCTCCGTCAGTAACATCACATCATCACTCTCTGTACGCACGTCCGCACACAACCGTTTTGGATGGATTCCAGTGAGAAATGAATGAGTCAGGGGCCACTCATGAGCGCGCAACAGACTACTCACACCGGTCACAACAGGACACAGATGCGCAGAGTGGTGCGTTGAGCGAACCTGAGAGAACCCGATTCCCCGAGGGCTCCATCAACAACGACATCCAGGCAGGTCTTCTGGCTTCCGAATCATGCTTCACCCAAAACCTTCCCGCGATAGTCAGTCTGACTGACCTTCGCCGCAGTGGTTGATATTGGGTTTCGTCCTCGGTTACAGCGGCGGGACCGCGACGGATTTGCACCGTCTTCCCTATTCTCCGGACTGATTACAGATCAGTCCGGCACCTGTGTCATTCGCGACTGTAACGATGGCAGATAACATGTCAATACACGTGTGCCTGGAAACGGGTTCATCTACGTTGTGCGATGCACGCGGTCGAACCTGGCCGGGGCGTCAGAAATCTTTGATCCGCCTGGATCGGCGCTGCGTTTGACAGACAAACCTGCAGCAGGGTTGGCCGACACTATGCAATTCCTGTATGTTATTCGAATGTCTCAACCAAACATCGTCGAATTCAGAAGCGTCGGTAAGACGTACAACGCCGGGCGTTCGGACGCCTTCACGGCGGTGACGGATGTGTCATTCGAAGTGCCTGACCTGCACGATCTGGGCGAGTTCATTTCGATTCTGGGTCCCAGCGGTTGCGGCAAGAGCACGATCCTGCGAATGATTGCCGGGCTTGACCCACAGCATCCCGCAACGACCGGCGAAGTATTGGTTGAAGGTAAACCTGTCACCGGACCGGGCCCCGATCGCGGCATGGTGTTTCAGGACTACACCAGCTTTGACAATCGCACGGTGCTGGACAACGTTGCCTTTGGACTTGAATGTCGAGGTGTCAGTCGAAAGGAACGCCATGAACTGGGTCGAGAATGGATTGCAAAAGTCGGATTGAACGTCGATACAGACGCCGGCAAGTATCCTCACGAATTGTCGGGTGGCATGCGACAGCGAGTCGCGATTGCCAGAACTCTCATCCTTCGCCCCAGAATCATTCTGATGGACGAACCCTTTGGAGCGCTGGACCCGCACACGCGGATGCAGATGCAGGATCTGCTGGTGGGTCTGTGGCGGGAGGTGGAGGCCACTGTGTTTTTTGTGACTCATTCCATCGAAGAGTCTGTCTACCTGGGTGACCGTGTCTTTATTCTCAGTCGCTCGCCCGGTACTCTGTTGCATCAGATCGAAGTGGAACCACCGGACCGTCCGGCGCTGGAAATGCAGAGAGAACAGGGTTTTCAGAAGACGGTCTTCGATATTCGTGATATTCTGGAAGTGTTGGAATCTGCCAACGATAAGTAAACACAGGTCGGACTGTCGCTGGCGAAGATGAACGGCGCCAGGCACAGTGTGACGCACGACGACCAAGACCACCGAAAACACCTTCGTTCAATTGTCGGAAACACGTGGGAATCTGGAAGTACATCAAGGCTGCATTTTCGAACCGCTGGAATCTGCTCGCAGTTGCCGGCGGTATCGGGTTTTCTGTGTTGTCCGGGCGGCCGGAAGTCGGTCTGCCGCTGATTGCTGCGATGGAACTTGCGTGGCTTGGATTCGTGGGAACTCATTCGAGGTTTCGCCAATTCATTGACATCCAGGAACATCAGCAACTGAAAGTGGACGACGCAAGGACGGCCGAGATCCGCATGAGACGTATGCTGACTTCGTTACCGCGCGGCGCACAGCGACGTTTTGAGCTGTTGATGTCTCAGTGTGAAGAGATGCGAAATATTACAAAGCAGTACCAGGCAGCGCACGGTGCCGAAGAGTCGGATTCCATGTTCGCAGAAGTGCGTGTAGACGGACTGGACCGACTGCTGTGGCTGTTCCTGAAGCTGCTGTACACCGAAAACTCGTTGAACCGGTTTTTTGAAACAACCACGATTGACGCGATTGAACGCGAGCTAAGACAGGTCAACGGGCGCATCGAACGCGAACGCTCGCGTCCGGAAAATCGGCAGCGCGAGCGTATCATGGCGACTCTGGAGGACAATCGTCAGACATGTGAACAACGGCGTCAAAACTTCGAACAGGCACGTGACAGTTACGAACTGATCCGAGCCGAACAAAAGCGACTGGAGAACAAAATCCGATCGCTCACCGAAACGGGAATCAGCAAAGGCGATCCGGGTCTGCTGTCGACCGAGGTGGATGCGGTGGCGGGCAGCATTCGTGAGACCGAAAAGACGCTCAGCGAACTGCAGTTTGTGACGGGGTTCGCGACGTTCGAAAACGAGGCCGTGCCGGAAATCGTCACTCGCAAAGTCGTTGCCGGGTAGGTGGCTACGCTGCCGAGAACGGTTTGCAGCTGAGCCGATAGCTGTTCCGCGATCTCTGGATCAGCGTTCGTCTTTCGTAAGCGGCGCCACGACCGGTCCGCTTCTGCCGTTCACGAGAACTCCGATGATCTTTCCGTCCGCTGTTGCGACCACCGGGGCACCGTGCGACGCCGAAAAGTCGGTGTCGCCGGTTATTGCCCAGACGCCGGTCTGACCGGCAGGGGAAAGTTGTTCCCAATCGATGCTCTGAATCACGGGCATCGACCTGTCTTCGCTGGCAGCCGTCCGCACGGCAATGCACTCTTCCGGCTCTGTGGGGACCCGAAACAGGTTGGACGCCGCTGTCGGAAACCCCGCGACTTCAACCGGAACCCGCAGGCTCCCGGTTTCGTCGCGTTGGCAGTCGGCCAGGGACACGTTGCTGACCGTAACGGATTCTCCAGTCGTCGTCTGGATCTGGAATTCTGCCAGCTTGCTGACTTCTGAATCATCAGCCAGTGGGAGTTCTGCGGTCAGCAGCGTTGTTCCCGTCGAACCGACGATCAGCAGCCCAATCTGCGTGTACGGTCGAGAGCGTGGAATGCCAAAAACGGAAGTCCGGCGAATCCCCTGCACGAGTACGGTTTCAGGAAGATAGAAGTCGATCAAAGGAACGGTGCTGGCGGCCTCCAGCCACTCATCTTTTGGTTCCTCAGCTAACGGAAATACATGGCCGCTGCCGATCGGAGCGTCGTCGCCTTCCGTGGGAGTAATCAGAGAAATTCCACCGCGAATCATCGTGCCGAGCGACTGAGCGTTGAGTTTTACTCCTGAGAGACTGACATCCACATCGAATCCGCTGGTGATCCAGAATTTTGATGATCGTCGCACCAACCTGTGATACCTGCGGTGCATTCGCACGGTCACATCTACGTGGCGCGCATCTGCAGACAGATTCACAGTCAATACCTGTCCCACATCGACGCCTCTCCACGTCACTGGTGAACCAACACTCAGGCCGTGCCGATCATCACTGCGCAGAATCAACTTCAGACCACTCTTGGCCAGTTCATCCGGCGGCGGGGCCGTCAATCCTTCGAACTCCTTCCTTGGTGGTGCAGTGGGGTCGCCGGGACTGACGCCGATGTACTTGGCTCCCACCGCGGTTTCCAGACCACTGATTTCGGTCAGGCTGAAACGCGGGCGGACGATCCAGAATCTCGTGCCGTCTCGGTTCAGCGATCCGGCTCCCGGTTTCAGGATCACTGATACTTCGATGGCAGAAAGTGCTTCGTCAAGCGTCACTGTCGAAACCGTCCCCACGTCGATCCCACGGTAGCGAACTGCGTCTTTCGGCTTCAGTCCGTGTCCTTCAGGGAACCGAATGGTGATCTCCGGCCCGCGCTCGGGAAGTGAACTCCAGACCAGGCCAATGGCCAGCAACAAACACAGCAGGGTCAACCACCACATCCTGGACAGACGCAGAACAGTTGGCGTGGTTGCGACATCTTTGACTTCCGCCACCGGGAATTCGGATTCGGGAGGCGACGTTTCTTCAGTAGTCGCCGCAGCACCGTCTGTTTCGGGCGTTTCCTGTGGCTGATTCATGAGTCTTCCCAGATGGCGTGCGGATCAAATGTGATGGATGCGATCATGCTCATGGCCACACAGGCGATAAACGCGATCACAGCCGGCCCGAAATGAAATTCCACAAGATTGCCGAGCTTTACCAGCATCACCAGGAACGCCAGCAACATCACATCCATCATGCTCCACTTGCCGACGTATTCCATGATCCGCAATGTCAGCGCCTTGTGACGGCGATGTAAAACTTCCAACAGACTGAGTTCCAGCAGCAGCACAATCTTGGTTAACGGAAACACGACCGAAAACAGAAGAACGATCCCTCCAACGAACCAATTTCCGTGACGCAGCAGTTCGACAGTGCCACTCAAAATGCTGGATTGCTGTTGGTGCCCCAGCTTTTCGATCTGCAGAATGGGGCACAGGATGGCTGGCCAGAACAGCACAAAAGCTGCGAGTGCGGCAGCCGCAGTCCGGCTGGCCGACGATTGACGACACCCGGGTACAGAGATGCCGGCGCCACACCGAGTACAGACGGTTTTCTGGCTCGGCGTCAGTTGCGGCAGCCGATGAATCAATCCACAACAATGGCAGGCTCGATGTTCCATGAACTGTTGACCCACGGTGTCATTTCACGGCATGTTCCGCTGCAACAGCAGGAAACTGTAGACAACGACACCGCCAACGACCAGCGTTCCCAGTTGCAGGAGGCTGCGTCCCAGCGTCGGGCGAATGCGGCCAACAACTTCGGCAATCACAGACACGACGCCGATCATCATGAATTTGAAGATCACCATCCCCTGCATGCCCCACTGGTGCAGAATCCAGCGTGCCAGTGGGTTGCCTTCGATCAGGACGTTCTGAGTTCGCCCTGCGGCGCTGTACCGCAGAATCAAATACGTCATGAACACGTCGAGTGCACCGACGAGGATGAACCAACTGAGTTCCGATTCATACTGCAATGACGAGCGCCGCCTGCTCAAGTTGCAACTCCTCAGGTGTGAGTTTGTGCCGATTGAACCCCGGATTCTTGCTGACGAAATCAGGCAGTGCGAGAATACACAGCGACTCTACTGCCCGTCGCTAACCCGGAACTAAGACTTGATCAAGCACAAGTGTGCTATTCCAGCCCCATACCCTCCAGGTTTGAGTTTTGCAGCCGAGCTTTCTTTGCGGCGTCTTTGAGTTTTGCGACAACAAAAAACTTGTGATTGGCGACCGCCTGTTCGGTGAGATTCAGTCGACGAGCCACATCCTTATTCGCCCAGCCAAGGACGAAGATCAGTTCCACGCATTGCAGCCTTTCCCACGCCTGGCCGCGCTTGAAATCCTCGATCAGGGCGCGCAGACATACTTCCACCACTGCCGATTCTGCGTGCGATTTTTCATGGCTTCGCATCATGCTGGAGGCCGCACGAGCACCGCCGGTCGGTTCACGTCCCCCTCTGCCGTCCGAATCCGGCAACAGCAGCGGAACCGTCGGTCGACGACCGGTGCGCCGCATCGCATCAATCAATTTGTGGGCCGCGATGGAAAACAACCACGATTCCAGGGGAGTGTTCTCATCGTAGTTTGGCAGCGCTTTCAGAAAGCCCATGAAGGTTTCCTGAACAATATCTTCCGCCGATGACCGATCATTCAGCCGGCTGCGGGCGAATGCCAGTAAGCGACCTTCGTACAGGTCGATGCACTCCTGCCACGCGTCGGACTCGCCGGTGCGGATACGTTTCACGAGTTGTTTGTCAGATTCGCTGGCTGGCATAACTTCGATCAGGCGGTTCTTGAAACTGGCTGTCCGATCGAACGATCCGACAGCATCAACGGATCAATGAAATACGGAAGAATTGGCGCCACGCCATTATTGCAGTTTGAATTCTTCAAACAACGCAGAGTTACTGTAGAAAGTTGTGTTTGAGCGGAGGGTTGAAAGAGGCGGCGTATTTCGAGATGAATTGATCAATGACCAAAGATCACAACTCATTTCGAAAGGGACGCCACCAGTGATTAAGAGTATCAATTCCGTCATCGAAGACACACCGGCAACACAGAATTCCGTTGACTTTACAACACGTGACGCGTTGACCGAGATCCTTCGAGCGGGGGCTCAGAAAATGCTGAAAGCGGCCATTGAACAGGAAGTATCGGATTACGTGAGCGACCGAACCGACATCGTCGATGAGAAGGGGCGCCGGCTTGTCGTTCGCAACGGATCGCTGCCAGCACGAGAGATCCTGACAGGAGTTGGCCCGGTCACTGTCAGTCAACCTCGAGTGCGTGACAAGCGACGTCCAGGTGATCGTGAGATATTTACTCCTGGCATTCTTCCCAGATACCTTCGCAAGACGAAATCTATCGAAGAACTGATTCCCTGGCTGTATCTGAAAGGCATCAGCACCAATGACTTCCCGGAGGCTCTACAGTCGCTTTTGGGAGCTGATGCGAAGGGGCTGTCGGCCTCAACAGTGACTCGACTGAAGGCTGTCTGGGAAGACGAATATGCAGAATGGTCGAAGCGTTCTCTGGTCGGAAAACGGTACGTCTACATGTGGGCCGACGGCATTCACAGAAACGTTCGTTTCAACGATAACGAAGGGCGCACGAAAGACGAAAACCGCCAGTGTCTACTGGTTTTAATGGGAGCAACGGCCGATGGCACGAAGGAACTCATCCCTGTTGTCGATGGCCGTCGCGAGAGCGAATTGTCGTGGAAGGAAGTGTTGCCTAGCTGGACAGCGCCATGTTTGGCGGTTTGATTCTATGAAGGCGGTGGTTTTGGCGGTACGGATTTAATTTTTTTGGGATCGATACCGAGTTCCGCCAGTCGTTTTCGTCTTGTCTTCCGGTG
>JBDONA010000399.1:0-12978 GCA_039831575.1 Fuerstiella sp.
GAAGACGCGATGGGGTTTATTCTGGGCCCCGCGTTTTTCTGGTCGTACGCGTTGGCTCAGATTCCTGGTGGCTGGCTGGGCCAGCGTTTCGGTTCACGGCGAACACTGCCGGGATTGGCAACCTTATGGTCCGCTGCGACACTTCTGATGTGCTGTGCCAGCGGGACGGTAACGCTGCTGATCGGTCGGGTGCTGGGCGGCATCGCGCAAGCGGGCCTGTTTCCGTGTTCCGCGTTGTGTATTTCGCGGTGGTATCCACAGGTTGAACGCGCTCGGGCCAGTGGATTTCTGGGTGCCGCGATGTCCGTGGGGGCGGCGGTCAGTGTGGCGATTACCGGTCAGTTGCTGGGGATCATCAGCTGGCGCTGGATTTTCGCTGCGTTTGCTGTTCCCGGAGCGTTGTGGGCGGTCGGCTTCTATCGCTGGTTCAGGGAAACTCCTGAACTGCACCCGGACGTCGGCGAAGCAGAAATACAGTGGATCCGTGGCCAGCCCGATGCAAATGCCGAATTGTCGTCGTCGCCTGAACATCCGTCGGACAGCAGTGCCGCCGCGGAAATTGACAAAGCGACTTCTCCTTATGCTGCGCCGTCCCATCAGGACACATCTGCTGCTGCTGCTGCGCCGTCCCATCAGGAAACACCTGTTGCGGCGGATTCGACGACTGTTCCCTGGGGCCAGCTGTTCTTGACTCCGGCGATGTGGTTGATTTGCAGTCAGCAGTTTTTTCGAGCGGCCGGATACGCTTTTTTCACCAGCTGGTTCGCCACGTATCTGCAGGAAACACGAGGTGTTTCGACAAAGAAGTCCGGATGGTTGCTGGCCGTGCCACTGATCGCGACGGTGGCGGCCGCATTGATTGGCGGAACTGTATCGGACTGGCTTTTTCGGACGACCGGAAAACTGAATGTGGCCAGATCGGGCTTTGCGGCCATCAGTCTGCTGGCCTGCACTTCGCTGGTGTGTGCCGCGTTTTTTGTGGAAGACGCGACGATGGCCACTGTGATCATCGGAGCCGGCGCCTTTTGCGCGGGAGTGGCCGGGCCGTGTGCTTACGCGACCACGATGGACTGGGGCGGTGCCCACGTGGCACCCGTCTTTAGTACGATGAATATGGTCGGCAACTTCGGTGCCGGCCTGCTGCCGTGGTTTGTGCCTACGTTCCGCCGCTGGATCGACAGCAGCCCCGAGTTGCTGAAATTATCAGCGGACAACAGTTGGAACGCCGTACTGATTCTGTTTGCGGCGATGTACCTGCTGGCTGCGTTTTGCTGGATGCTGCTGCGGCTGGATCGGCCGAGTGAACAATCATCGAACTAAGGCCGAACGTCCAGGAGCAGGAGCGAACCGACCGTGGTGGGTAGCCCAGGTTGCTTCGCAACCTTTGGGTGCCGCAGGCACAAGAGGCAGTGACAGAACGTTTTCACAACAAACAATACCGTACGTATGATCCTTCTGTTGCTGCGCAACACAGGTTGCAAACAACCGTGCTACCCCTTCGCGCACTGTCTGTTGCGATCTGCTGTCTGCGGAGGAAATGAAATTACTCAGAATATTCTGTAAGGATGCGTCTGCTCGATATGTCGGCGTGGCAACGCGGCTCAGCTTTGTTTGTTTTTCGGACTCACTTCATTTTGCAAAGGCAAAAAATGACCACGATCGATTTTATACGACGCAGTATCACGACCAGTCACATGCTCACAATGGGGCTGATCGACGATATGGAAGATGCTGCCTTTCAGCAGCCGACATCAAATGGTGGAAACCATCCGATGTGGGTTCTGGGGCATCTGGCGTACTCAGAGTCCAATATTGTCGAGCACATGATCAAGGGCCACGAAAATCCATTGATCGACTGGAAAACAATCTTTGGGTCCAGCAGTGAACCCACAACAAACGCTGCAGACTATCCAGCATGGGCCGATGTGCGAGCGAAGGCTGACGAAGTCCAGAAAAACACACTGGCATTCATCGACTCATTGACGGATGCGGACCTGGACAATCCGAGTAAGAATCCGCCTCCCGGAAAAGAAGATTTCTTCGGTACGGTTGGCGCCTGTCTTCTGGTGTTGACGTTGCATCCGGTCATGCACCGCGGTCAGGTCGCAGATGCTCGACGAATGGTGAACCGTGCTCCGGTTCTGGGGTAAATACACCGGAACAACCGAGGGATTGATCTTGGCCGAGGCGCGGCAAGCCGATCGTCAGCAGGCTGCCCCGGCGGGTGAGCAGGATTTTTCTTTGGTGTTTATCGTGTCGATCCTGTAAATCCTGTCGGAGTTTCTCTTCCTGTTCCTGCCGTCTGTGCACGGTTAAACCCTGAAAGACGCTCCCCATTCATCCGACGCGATCGTTGATGGTGTAGCCCGGAGCTGCATATTCTGTAGATTCCGATCACAGTAGCCCTCGAATACACGATTTTTCGAGGACCAGTTTTCGGTGTCACCGTTGAGTCGGTATCATGGAGAGCCCGCACGCTGGAATCTCCACCCGCCTCGATGACATCTCGTCCCATGAAGTTTTCCGTTTTCAGAGCTTGTTTTCTGCTTTCCGTGATCCTGCTGTCGCGGGCTGAGGCGGATGACGCCGCAAAGCTGGAATTCTTCGAGGCTAAGATTCGTCCCGTCCTGGTTGAACATTGCTACAAGTGTCACGCCACTGACGCGAAAAATGTGCGCGGAGGTCTGCTGCTGGATTCGAAGGCAGCGGCGCTGGACGGCGGCGAATCAGGAGCGGCCGTCGTCCCGGGTGCGCCGGACGAAAGTCTGCTGCTGTTGGCGATGAAGCACGAATCCTACGAAATGCCGCCGGACCGCAAACTTCCGGACGCCATCATCGCGGATTTCGAAGAATGGATCCGTGATGGAGCCGTTGACCCCCGCGTCGGCGGAAAGACGATGCAGCGCACATCCATTGATCTGAAGGCAGGACGAAACTTCTGGAGCTTCCGCCCGATTGTTCGACCGGATGTTCCTTCACCGAAAAGTGGTTGGGCAAAGACGGACATCGATTGTTTTGTGGCTGCCAGATACGAGACCACAGGGTTGTCGCCCGTTGAGGATGCCACCGCAGAGCAAGTCCTGCGCCGGATTCAATATGGACTTAGCGGGCTGCCGCCAACGGCAGATCAGATTGCCACCTTCGCCGCTGCATGGTCAGTGGATCCGGATCAGGCGATTAACGCGATCGTCGACGAGCTGCTGGCGTCGCCTCGCTTTGGAGAACGCTGGGGACGTCACTGGCTGGATGTCGCCCGCTTTGCGGAATCCAGCGGCGGTGGGCGCAGCCTGATGTTTCCGGACGCATGGCGTTTTCGCGACTACGTGATCAAGTCGTTCAACGACGATAAGCCCTTTGATCAATTGATCCGTGAACACATCGCCGGCGATTTGCTGCCGTACAGGAGTGACCGTGAACACGACGATCAGGTGACGGGCGTCGGCTACCTGACGCTGGGGCCGACCAACTACGAACAGCAGGATAAAGAACTGCTGCGGATGGAAGTTATTGATGAGCAGATCGACACGATCGGCCGCACGTTCCTGGGCTTGACGATCGGGTGTGCTCGGTGCCATGACCACAAGTTCGACCCCATTCCCACGGCCGACTACTACGCGATGGCCGGAGTCTTTCGCAGCACAGAGACGTTGCTGCCGGGAAACGTCAGCACCTATGTGACGACCAGCCTGAAAATGAACCCGGAGCACAAGCGGCTGGCCGACTGGAAGACGCAGGAAAAGTCGCTGCAGGAAAAGATCGCAGAACTAAAGAAACAGGTGAAGAGTCACCGACCCGGCGTGGCCCCGCGCATCGATGTGACATCACTGCCCGGCATCGTTGTTGATGATTCCCAGGCGACGTTTGAAGGCGAATGGGTTCGCTCGACGTCCCTGGCACCCTTTGTTGGCAAGGGATACCGACACGATAATTTTTTGAAGACCGGACGACGTGTGCGTTTTGAGGCGACCTTGCCTGAGTCCGGCATGTATCGCGTACGCATGTCCCATAACTATCAGGCGTCGCGGTGCAGCCGACTGCCGGTCATCGTCACGCATGCCGAAGGATCGACAACTGTCGAAGTTGACCAGCGCAAGACTCCGCTGGATGGTGTGTTTGCTGAGCTGGGAACATTTCCATTTACCGCGGGTTCGCAGGCGGTCGTCACCATCGACGCAGAAAAATCGGGGAAAGGTGTCGTGATCGTCGATGCCATTCAGTTTTTGCCGAGTACTATCGACGGTGTTGTCGTTTCGCCAGACAAACAACGGCAGCAACTGGAATTGTCAAAACGTCTGACATCGCTGGAAGCGAAACTGAATAAGCATAAGAAGGCTAAACCTGTCATTCCGAAAGCCATGGGAGTCCGTGATCAGAAGGAACCGGCGGATTGGCATATTCATGTGCGGGGCGGTATTCGGAATCTTGGTCCGCTTGTGCCACGTGGATTTGTGTCCGCGGCCAGCCCCATGGGTCAAAACGGAGACACACTGCCATTCAATCTGCCGAAGAACCAAAGCGGTCGCCTGGAGATGGCGAACTGGATTGCCTCGTCTGCAAACCCATTAACGCCGCGTGTCTTCGTCAATCGCGTCTGGCTGCATCTGATCGGTGAAGGACTGGTCCGCACGCCCGACAATTTTGGAAAGATGGGACGTCCGCCCACGCATCCGGAATTGCTTGATTACCTGGCGGCCACGTTTGTCGAAGACGATGCATGGTCAGTTAAAACGCTGATCCGGCGGATTGTCCTCTCGCGGGTTTTTCGACTGTCGTCGTCAGCGGCATCGGGCAAGACCGATGCAGATCCCGACAACGAATTCCTGACTCGCGGCTTCCGGCGTCGCCTGGATGTCGAATCGTTACGCGACTCGTTGCTGCAGATCAGCGGCCAGCTGGATCTGAATCAGGTGGGCGGCCTCACGATTGGCAAAATCACTCAATACGACAACGCCTACGACCACGATAAGTTCAGCCGAAATATCCGCAGTGTTTACGTACCATTCTTCCGAAACTGCATGCTTGAGATGTTCGAAGTGTTTGACATCGCCAACCCCAACCTCGTGACGGGACAGCGGACAAGCAGTACGTTGCCCGCGCAGGGGTTATTCCTGCTAAACAGCCCGTACATGCTGGAGCAGTCGAAAGTGGCGGCGGAGCATTTTCTGGAGACTCAATCTGTCGATGCGGCGGCACTTGACGCTATGATAGACGAAGTGTTTCGCCGCACACTGGGAAGGTCGCCGACAGTGGGCGAGTTGAAACCATTGCAGAGTTTTCTGGCCGAAGAGGGAGTGGACTCCACCGATGCATGGGCTTCTGTTTTTCAGGCCCTCTTTGCGTCTGTCGATTTTCGCTACATTGATTGATCATGTTCACACACAGTCGACGCAATTGGTTACAAAAATCCGCGTGCGGATTCGGATCACTGGCACTGGGCAGCATGCTGGCAGAACAACAGGCCAGCGCGGCACCGGCGAGCAACCATTCCCTGACGGCCAAACAGCCGATGTTGCCGGCGCGGGCAAAACGCGTCATCTTCATCTTTATGCAGGGTGGTCCCAGCCACGTCGACAGCTTTGATCACAAGCCGCAGCTGATCAACAGCGATGGCAAGTCCATCGACTTTACCGGTGTTCGCTTTGGCACCTTTGGCAAAGTCAGTCAGCGGTCTCTGATGAAGCCGCTGTGGAAGTTTCGCCAGTACGGCGATTGCGGCCAGCATGTCAGCGAACTGTTCCCGGAGATTGCCAAACACGTCGATGATCTGTGCTTTCTGAAGGGTATGCATACGGAAGGTGTCGCACACGGGCCTTCGACTCTGTTCATGCACACGGGGGCGACAAATCTTGTGCGACCGTCGTTTGGTTCGTGGCTGATGTATGGTCTGGGAACCGAAAATCAAAACCTGCCCGGGTTCGTTCAACTGCAACCTTCGGACACAAAAGGTGGCCCGCGAAACTATTCGAATGCATTTCTGCCGTCGGTATATCAGGGCACGGCAATCGGTCGGGCGAACCGTCCCATCGATCAAATGACGATCGATCATATCCGCAACCCACAGCTGAGTCCTGAAGAAGCCGAAGCCCGTTTCACGCTGATGCAGCGGCTGAACAAGGCCCAGGTGGATCGACGGTCCGACGATGACAGTCGGCTGGAAGCCGTCATCAAAAGCTACGAACTCGCATGGCGAATGCAGACGGATGCACCAGCGATTCTGGATCTTTCGCACGAGACCGAAGCAACTCAGCAGATGTACGGCATTGGCACGACCGCAACCGACGCCTTCGGGCGGCAGTGTCTGATGGCTCGGCGATTGTCCGAATCCGGCGTGCGATTCATTCAGGTTAACTATGCCGACGAATCGCCGACTCCCCGCTGGGATCAGCACAGCAACATGCCGAAGCACATGGACCATGCGACCGCGACGGACAAACCGGTGGCCGGACTGCTGGCCGATCTGAAGCAGCGAGGTCTGCTGGAAGACACGCTGGTGTGGTGGGGGGCCGAATTCGGCCGCACGCCGTTTTCACAAAGCAACAATGGTCGCGATCATAATCCTCGCGGGTTTACCGTGTTCCTTGCCGGTGGCGGAGTGAAGCAGGGATTCAGCTACGGTTCAACGGACGAGATCGGTCATGAAGCGGTCGAAGGCAAGGTTCACATGCACGACCTGCATGCCACTATCCTGCACGCGCTGGGCCTGGACCACGAGCAGCTGACGTATCGCTATGCCGGACGAGACTTCCGACTGACGGACGTGTACGGTCGAGTCGTCAACGAAATCTTCGCGTAGTATCGATTGACCGGCAGGTGGCTGTCCCGAAACCTGAACCAGTGAGCCGCAAGGCGCTAGCCGCGGGTGAAAACACTGCCTGGCACCGGCGGCTAGCGCCGTGCCGCTCACAGGAACAGACGTATCCGGACACGCTCTATCGTTCCACTCGCGCGATGCGGTGGAAATGCAGTTCCACTTCCCGATCGACAACTCGTCGAACACCTTCCAGCAGACAGTTCGGTTCGTGATCGCTTTCGCCCTGACGCTTGATGTCCGTCAACGGGGTTCCGGGCTGAACATTGAACGATCCCTGGTGAATGATCTGGTTACCAGCGTCCAGTTCCGGAACGATAAAATGGACAGTGGCCCCATAGCACAGCATGTGATGCTGGTGAGCGTCTTCATAGGGGCGAAAACCGGGAAATGACGGCAGCAGACCGTGATGAAGATTGATGATGCGTCCACCGGCAAACTTCCAGCAGACGTCGGCCGGTAGTACCCGCATGTATCTGGCCAGAATCACATAGTCAATTTCGTTCTCGTCAATCAACGCCTGCATTCGTGAATAATCGACATTCCCGGAATCATCGCCGATGTTGTGCCACGGGACATCGAACTGTTCAGCCACGCTGCGACACGCGTTGCGGTTGCCGATCATGACGGCCGCTTCAGCCTTCAGGCGTCCGTCGCGGATCGCTCGAAAAATGGCCAGCGGTGGTTCTGTTCGATACGTTGTACAAATCGCCAATCGCGGCAGTCGCTGATGTTCATCGCGGGCCCACACACGCACTTCCAGTCCCCGCCCTGAACCGATTTCCTGCAGATGACTGCGAAGTTTTGCCACGGACGTGATGTCCTCGGGCCAGTCGATTCGCATCAGCATCGCAAACAGATGTTCGGTGTCGCGGTCGTACATCTGGATTTCGTAGATGTTCGCACCAGCCCCCGATACGTAGTGAATGATTGGATCGGCCAGACCCTTGTTGTCCGGGCCGACAGCGGTGATTGTAACCTGCATGAAATACTCCGTTATGATCCTCGTACACGGTCAACAATCGCTCGTGCTTCGCTGGCAAGTCGAGTCACCTCGTCCCAGTCTGTGGCGTTGATAACGTCTTTCGGCGTCAGCCACGAACCGCCCACCGCCAGGACGCCCGGATTGCGGAGCCACGATTCCATGTTGCCCGCGTTGACTCCGCCCAGCGGTATGAATCGAATCCCAAGATGGGCATACGGAGCTCGGATACTGTCCAGCATCTTCTGGCCGCCACTTGGTTCTGCCGGAAAGAATTTCAGTTCACGGCAGTCAAGCTCCAGGGCCACCTCGATTTCGGACGGCGTCATGACACCGGGAGCGAAAGGCAGGTTCAATTCCTGAGCTCGTTCCACCACGTCCGGATTCAGGCCTGGAGAAACGGCAAAGTGGGCTCCGGCTTCGACGACCTGACCCACCTGGTCGATGGTCAGGACGGTGCCGATGCCAGCCAGCATTTCCGGAACGTGTTCACGAATCTGTTTCAGTGAATCAAGCGCTGCGTCTGTCCGCAGCGTCAATTCCATCGTATCGATGCCACCCGCCAGTAAAGCTTTGGCCAGCGGAACAGCATGAGCAACGTCGTCGATGATCAGCACAGAAATGACACCCGTGCGTTCAATTCGTTGCGACATTTCTGAAGGAAATTGGGATTCCAAGAGTAGCTCCTGATACTTTTTCGTAATGTTCCTGGCGACCAGGTTTTAAGAAATCGCTTTCGCATCGGATGCTATAGCAATGGTTCATTGTGAACAGCCACATCGCAGGCATTAATAAAAGAATGCGACGGCAAAGCATGGGCAAGAAAAGTGAACCAGGCGAAAATCGTGCACATTCATCACCATCCCTATCAGGCCTATGTCTCAATGCTGAACCTGGCTAAGAAGGTAATTCCCCTTCCGACCGTGCAGCACCAGGACATGGAAGAAGAGATCAGACGAGCACCGCAGACGTCCATGCCGTAACGCTTACAGCCGTTTCGCAATGCCGCCGAACTCTGCCCCGTCTCAGAAAGACGGTGTTTTCCCGGACGTGAAGGAATGGCATGTTCTGGTCCGCCGTGGTTGATTTGAGGAAAGCTCATTAGACTAATCTGGCCGTCTTCCGGCCGCTTCCTCTGGCGGACAGAAACATCAATGAACGATCAATGGGCCATGAGATTCTGTGGCTGGGCAGGAATCGCCGGAGCCGCCATGCTGCTGGCCAGTGACTGGTTGATGCTGGGTACGTTCACGGATGCTCGTGGTTTCGAAGATAACTGGCTGACCATACTGGCCGAGATGCCGAAGTGGCGTGTGATATCCGGTGCCATCGCGGGGCCATTGGGAGCATGGTTGTACATTGTCGGTTTCTGGCAGTTGTACCTGGCCCTGCGACCTGCCGGAATGCGGCTGGCTTTTGTCTGCTGGGCTGGGTTTTCGATCGGCTTCATTTATGTGGCTGGTGCGTTTCACGCCAGCTTCCCGTTCATGGCCCACGCAGCACAGTTGATGGACACTGTTCAGTCCAGTAGCCCGGAATCAGCAACCGTTCTGGCACAGCAGACAATCAACTATGCGGGTATGCTTTTTCTCGCCAGCATGCTGCCATCGCTCGTTGGATGCCTGGCACTGGCATACGCGGTCCTGATCCTGCCGACTCGGTACCCGCGCTGGACGGTCGCGTTCAACCCGCTTGTATTATTCGTCTTCACGCTGTGTTTTCGATTCGTGCCCGCGCCGCTGGGTGGTTTACTGCAGATCGGATACGGAAACATCCTGTTTCTCATTTTCTTCACCGCATCGACGGCCGTTCTTTGGCAGGGCGGTCAGGTCCACGGCCATGACGAGGCTGTGAATAATCTCGGTTCGTCGTGAGCACGTTGCCCACAGCGTATTACGCTGACTCGTGGCTGCGAAGGTCGTGATTCGGCCCAGGAAAACCGCCTGTCCACGACAGGAAAATCGCTCTCATCATAATGCTGTTGATTCGGTTCAGTTGCTTGATCAATTTGTCGTTGGTCGTCTTTCGTTTTACAGTCACTTGAGATTCGTTTTCGCTTTCCGTGCTTTGTCCTGTGCGTTCTTAAAAATGTCTCCGCCGGTACCGAAAGGCACGATCGTGTATGAACGGTCGTTCTGTTCGATTTTCATAAACTGATCCAGGCAATCCTGAAGCTGCTGTCGTACACCGGCATGCTGCGGCGAATTGTCAAGAACATTCATGTTGTACCGTGTCTTGTCGCTGGCCACGGAGACATCGTACAACCTTCCATCTTCATGCAGCCGGAACCGCCTGTCCCGGATGAAAAACACGCTTCCTTCAAATGCCATGGTAAAGTATGCACGGTCCTTCCCAGGCCTGCCCAGCAGGTTGTGAGACAAGTCCATGCCGTCCACATCGTGATGCACAGGGATGTTCGCGATTGAGGCCAGTGTCGGCAGCACATCCATCAACGTAATGAACGAATCCCGTCGACCCGGCGGAATCTGTCCCGGCCAGCGGGCAATAAAAGGCACTCGAGTGCCGGCTTCGTTCATCGTGCGTTTACCGCCCCGCAAGTGAAAATCTCGCAGCCTGCTGACCAGGTTTCCTGCAGTACCGTTGTCTCCGGTGAAGATGACCAATGTGTTTTCTTCAAGACTGAGCTCCTTGAGCTTGCTCAACAACCGGCCGACGATGACATCCATGTAATGGACCATCTGGCCGGCCTTGCGTTCGCGACTGCCGAGGTCTGTGGGAAAGCGGGCCTCAGCCGATTTCTGATCTCCGGGAGGCGTGAGGAGCGGGCCGTGAATCAGGTTCATCGGGAAGTAGGCAAAGAAGGGACGTTCGCGATTGCGTTCCATAAAGTTGATCAGACAGTCGCAATAATAGTCAGGACCAAAGACCTCTTTACCGTGCGTTCTGTACTGCCCGTTTTCCCAGTTGTGCGGGCCGAAGTAACGGCTGCGACGCTTGCCATCCCAATACTGAACCCACAAACAATGTTCTTCGAATCCGTGGGACGTTGGCTGATCGGGGTGTTTCTGGAAATCTCCCAGATGCCATTTTCCCGCGATCGCGGTCTTGTAACCGGCCGATTGAAACACGTGACCGACTGTCTTCAAATGTACCGGCAGTCGGTTACTTTTTTGGGGATCGAGCGGGCTATCCAGGCGTTCCAGAAACCCGCTGCGGTTGGGATGCAGGCCGGTCAGGATCATCGCTCGCGTCGGTGTGCAAACCGGCGTGGCGTAGGCATTCTGAAAGCGGGCGCCTGCGGCCGCCATACGATCCAGGTGTGGTGTGGAGTAAACCGTATTGCCGTAACAGCCCAGACTTTCTGCGCCCAGATCATCGGCCATAATGAGCAGGATGTTTGGTCGCTCGGCGGCGCGGGCGATGCAAGGAGCGAGAAACGCCAGCGCAAATGATGTGATAAACTGAACTACGGTATTCATGAATCGTGCTGTAGCTTCAGGGCATCAGAGTCGGTCAGAAGCGTCGTCCTGTCCAGCAAGAGCCAGGCCTGCGCCTGTCCGCGAACGCGGCAGACGAACGCGGCAGACGAACGCGGCAGACGAACGCGGCAGACGAACGACGATCCCGTCATTGAAACGTCAACTACTCATATCGCACAAAAGGCTGCTTGCTGGTTATCTGCTAACCAGCATTTCGATAATGTCGTCTCCCATTTGATTATAGTGTTTTTTGTCCTCTGTGCCGATGGAGCGAAGGCGTTCCAGATTCAGCAGCGGATTGCGATCGCCATGGATGTCGGCGATACCGATCAAGATTATTTGACGAAGCGAATTCGAGAAATGGCTGGAATGACGTCGGCCGCCTGCGTTTCGCATTGGTAATACGCCGCTATTCCAAATTCGCGTGCCGCGTTTTCATCACCTCTTCGGGCACTCCCTTTTCCCAGATGATGTGGGAAATCAACGACTCCAGGAAGCACAACGTCGACAACTCGAACACAGTCCCCATCGGCATGCCTACGACGGTTTCATAAACCTCAGGCACGCCAATCTGAAAGACCTCATCGGCCAGTTCGCTGATTGTCGAATTCTGTTGGCCTGTCAACAGGGTAATCGACGCGCCGAACGACCTTGCCCGCTTCGAGAAAGCAATCAGCTGCTCGGTCTCTCCGGAACCAGAGATGGCAACCAGCAAATCACCTTCCTTAATTGCAGGCGTGACGATTTCGCCAACCACACTCACTTCGTAGCCGGCGTGCATCAGACGCATCGCCAGAAAATCTCCCACTAGCTTCGAGCGTCCCGCACCGGCGATAAAAATGCGATTGGCGTCATCCAGAGATTCTGTCAGTCGATCCGCATACGTTTCGTCCGTTGTGTCAAGGACGTCGGAGATTTTGTCGAGGACCAATTGCTGATTCTGTCGCTGAAACATGTTTAGAGCAGTTTTCTGATAGGCGTAGACGATACTGGCTCGTGGGAGTAACGAAACTGCTATCGAAAAGCGTTCTTCGCGGCCACATGTCAGCGTGAAACGCTGTAGACCTATGCCACAGCGATCATGTCCCGAATCTCGCGAGCGGCTTTGGCCGGGGATTCTGCTCCGTAAATCGCAGCTCCGACCACAACGATGCTGGCACCCGAATCAACAACCTGTCGCACGGTCGACGACTTAATGCCGCCGGCCACAGACACCTTGACGTCCAGATTCAGAGCTGTGACATCGCTGAGATCACCGAACGGCGTCTGGCCTGCGGCCTGAGCATCCAGGCCAGTGTGCACACCCACAATATGGGCTCCCACTGCTGCTGCTTCCTTTGCACAGGCAGCTTTGTCGGGCACATTGATCAGGTCAACCTGTACTTCACCGTTATGTGCAACAGCAGCTTTGACAACACCAGCGATGGTTGCGGTCCCCGAAACGCCCAGAACAGTACAGATGTCGGCGCCAGCGGCGTAAAACGGAGCGGCTTCGTATTCTCCCGCGTCCATCGTTTTCAAATCGACGAGAATTTTGTGGTCTGGAAATTTCGCTCGCAGTGCTTCAACGATCTTCAAGCCGTTGAACTTGATACACGGTGTGCCAACTTCGAAGATGTCGACGTGCGGTGCCACCTGTTCCGCGAGCGTCAGCGTCGCCTCGAAATCCAGTGAATCCAGAGCCATTTGAATGAGTGGTTGTGTCATGTTCCTGTTCGTTTCTGTCTGATGTGTATAGCCCGCAGGCC
>JBDONA010001050.1:0-2905 GCA_039831575.1 Fuerstiella sp.
GGAACGGCGTCCGCGCCAGCGACGTGACAGCAGTCGCTGGCATTACGGAGTTTGGATACGGACAGGGGTGTACCGTCGGTGACTTCGACTGCGACGGTTTACCGGACTTGATGATCGCAAATATCGGGAAAAATAAACTTTTCCAGAACTGTGGCGACGGCACGTTTCTGGACGTGACAGACCAGGCGGGCATTGTGGCTGATGCGTGGACATCCAGTTGCGCACTGGCGGACCTGAACTCGGACTCATGGCCCGATCTGTATGAAGTCCGCTACCTTCAAGGGGAGGATCTGTTCGTCAGGCAGTGTCACGCAACAGATCAGTTGCCGCGCCCGTGTCCACCGAAGGAGTTTGCGGCTGCAGCGGATGTTGTCTGGATAAATTCGGGCGACGGACGTTTCGTCGCGGCTTCAGACACAGGCATCGATTCTGACAGGGGACGAGGGCTTGGCCTGATTGTGGCGGATTTCGATCAGCGGCCAGGCCTCGATATTTTCGTCGGGAACGACGGCACAGAAGATTTTTTGTTCGTCAACAGGACGGCGGCAGGTAGCGAGACAAGATTTCGCAATGAAGGAACGCTGCGTGGTCTGTCAGCTAACGGCAGAGGTGCAATGCAGGCCTCGATGGGAATTACGTTTGGCGACGTCAATCGCGACGGCGAGCCGGATCTGTTCCAGTCTAACTTTCTGGGCCAATCCAACACGCTTTATCTGGGTTCGCCTGACGGACACTTCAACGACGCAACAATCGATGCAGGCCTCCACAGAAATAGTATTCCGCTGCTGGGGTGGGGCGCTGAGTTTCTGGACGCGGATCTTGACGGGTGGCAGGATCTTGTTGTTGTCAACGGACACCTGGAAGACAGAACGCGCTTTGGTGATCTTTATCGCATGCAGACGCGGATATACCGCAACACGGGATACGGCCGATTCATGCCGATTGATCCCGCGCAACTGGGAGCGTGGTTTCAAAAGGCGCGTCTGGGACGCTCGCTCGCGACGCTGGACTGGAATCGGGACGGACGTACGGATTTTGCTGTTTCCAACCTGGATTCCGCAGCTGCCCTGTTGATCGGCGACACAACTCCCACTGGAAATTATGTCAAAGTCCACCTGCGGGCAGTTGATTCCGCTCGCGATGCCATTGGAACAGAAGTCGTTATCGAAAGCGCAGACCGCCGCTGGGTGCATCAACTTGTCTGCGGCGACGGATTCCAAACAAGCAACGAGCGGACAATCGTTGTGGGCCTGGGAACGGACACCCGGATCGAGCAGATGACAATACTCTGGCCGTCTGGTCGGATTCAGAGATTGAAATCGCTCTCAGCCAATCAGGAACTCTTCATTGTTGAAGGCCGCGAACCAAAGAATATTCGGGACGATTGAGCCGAACTGAAGTCCGGGAACCAGAGACGTTCCCTGTTGTTCCAACGGGAAAACCCGGAAGAATCCAATGGATCTCCATCTGCTGATACAATGGTACGGTCGAGACGTGGAAAGATTTGCCCATGGAAGAGACGGTCCGACTGGTTGAAGGAACCGGCGTGGCGTACGACGAACAAAAGCATGGGAGCCGCCTTGATTCTGCCGGGCCGCACGTGGCCAGCCTGTCATCACACGGAATACTGCCCGCCACCAGGTGTATTTCCAATGGGCGGAATACTACAGCGTTTTACGCTGACTTGTGGCCGCGAAGAACGCGTTCTAATAGCAGTTTTGTTACTCCCACGAGCCGGAACGGTTCACGAGAATAAGTAAACTGCTCTATTCCTTTGGACCGAACAGCTCACGGTGCAGTTGTTCAAGCTCTGAGTCCGCTGACAGAAGATAGTCGCGTTCCATTCGAACGGCTGTGGCGGTGGCTTTGATGGTTGTCCTAAAGTTCGGATCGGCGCTGAGCGTCTTCCGGGCGGCTCGTTGTCCTGCCTGGATTTCGTCGTTGGTAATGAACAGTCGCGGGTACGTGGCCTGGAGCTGTTGCTCGGCCTGTTCGACTTGCCGGACAAGCTGCACGTAGTCTGCCTCAGTGCTGTGTTGTTGCCGGGTGCGTTCCAACGCCGGCTTGTAGTCAATCGACGACAGTTGCTTTAACGCGGTGTTGCGGTGTTCCAGGTAGCTGACGACGGAACGTTGGCGTTGGTTCACGGTGTCCCGCAGCTGTTTGTACTGAGGACCTGACTTCAGCAATTCCTGGCGATACTGATCAATCTTCTTTCGAACCTGTTTAATGCTCAGAAAGACCTCGGGGAAAAGCTCTTTCTCATGTGATTTGGCGGCGGCGACTGCAGCGACGAGACTTCGAAATCCCGCGTCGGATCGGTGGAGTCGATCCGTCACGGTTGTCTTCAGCATTTGGTACCGCTCGTGAGGTTCGCGCGAGATGAACGGACGAGTGGCCTGAGCGGTCAGAAATTCGGATCGGCCAACAGACCATGCTTTGCGTTTCTTAGCGGTCAGAATTTCGACATTGTCGAACGATGCCGATGGCTGATCGACCTGAAATGCAAAGTACGTGCGTTCGCGATCAATAATCGGATGTTGAGCCAGAGCCACATGCTGGTGATTGACGTGCGCGATGCACTCGTCTTTGGCCAGTTCGATGGTCATGGTGTACCACTTGTCAGGCTTGAAGTCGAATGCGCATTCGCCCTGATAGCTCGGAAAAAACGGTACGGACCTGTCGTCTGCCGTTTGAATGAAGAATTGATCGGGACGAATATGGACGACGGTGTTGTAGTGGCCGTCACTGCCGGTCATCAGGCGAATCTCTCTGGCTGTTCCCATTTTGAAATCAAAACGGATCAGAGCGTCCCTGAACTGCGGCTTCCTGATGAAAATGCGTTTGTTGGTCCCGACGATTTCATTTCTAGCCAGTCGTCCATTCTCCACTGACCACTCTTTTT
>JBDONA010000103.1:0-12928 GCA_039831575.1 Fuerstiella sp.
TAGAGCCTGGTTCTTTCCAGGGCAGGATGCGCAGCAGTCCATTCTGTTTTGTATGGGCAACACGGGGAATATTTCCCTGATGCTGCCTTACGCAAAAATCCTGCAGCAGGGTGGATACGACGTCTTGCTGTTCGATTATCAGGGCTTTGGAGATAGCGAAGGCGTTGCTTCCGTTGGTGCACTGTTGAGTGATTGTCTGGCGGCCTTTGACTTTCTTCAGGCGCACACTCAGCGTGTACCTGAAGACATCGGCGTGTTCGGAGTTTCTCTGGGGTCATTTCTGGCATTGACCGTCGCTGCCGAAAAACAGGCCGGTGCGGTTGCGGTGGAAAATGCGTTTATTCCTGACGAAACGCTCGACCGGTTCTCACGTGGCGTGACGGGGGACAACGCGGTTGCAAAGATCACTCTGCAATGGATTAAGTCGTTTTTGTTGGGCCGAGTCGACCCATTGGAAAATGTGACTCGGCTGCAGTGCCCGATGTTCTTTCTGCACGGTGAACGAGATCGATTGTTACGTCCATCGGGAACGCTGCGTATTGCTGTACGTGCGACCGGGCCAAAACGAGTCTGGCTGATACCGAATACAGGTCACGCTCCGGAATCTCTGGAAACCAACGATCGGGAATACGCCACTCAACTCACCTCGTTCTTTCGCGAGGCCTTTGCGGGGACTCTGGAACAGCCGGAAGTTGAATTGAAGGTCACAAGGCAAGGTTCCCGCGCGGCAGGTCTCACGGTGCAGGCAACGATCACGACCGATGGAAACCAGGTCCGAAGGCCCATGATGTTAACTCTGGTGGACGCACGCGGGCGTCGGCGATTTGTTCCCTTCTGGATCGAAAATCAGGCGACGGTCGACACGCGACTTCGCGACCGTCCCGTCCATGTATTTGCGATTCCTTACCATCACGTCACGGCAACGGACAACGGCTGGGAGCCTGAACTGTCTGCTTATTCCCGGTCGCTGGCGACGTATCACCGAAACGCAGCCAAACTTCTGAAAGGCAGTCTGGCGGCAGACTACCTGACTCGGTCCAACGGATTCGGTTTCAGCCGGAACGGACGGATGATTCCGAAGTTTCCCACCGCAGCGGCGGCAGATCTGCTGCAGAATTTGTCAGTCGTGGCAGAGGCCCCGGTGCGAGTTCAGGCCCGCTACGCGCGGCTGCTGGCCCGGCTTCACTGCTGGCCCGAGCATCGACTGGGAGACGCGCCACCGCGGGATCTGAGTGTCTTTGGTGAAGCCATGTTGACCTGTCTTCCAGCGGAGCCGGATGACTACTACGAACTGCAAAATGCCGGCATGCAGTTGGCTTTTCGTGACACGATCGTGGGCGATTCGTTGTTTCGCCTGGCTAAGCTGCGGCTGCAGGACGAACAGCCAGAACAGGCTCAACAGTTACTGCGCAAACATGTGTCCGTGCTGCCCGACAACGTGCCGACAAACCTGACCGAAGAGCGCATTCGATCGATCAGAACTCTGTCAGACCTGGTGACACCCTGAGTGTCAGGGGCCGGCGGGCAACCGCAGGACGCTGTACCATCGTCATCTGCAGGTCGAACGTGACACGGCCGCGCCGCGCGTGAAGGGATGACATGCGCGGCACGACGGGCACGCTGTTAAACGAATCCCTGTCTGCGAGCTTCTCCCAACAGCTCGTTTAACCGCGTGGGCAACGCTCCGCGTTTCTGCGTTCCTGGCTGCCGTCAGGACGACAGGGTGTTTAAGCTCTCACACCGCAAAATCGCGGCCGATGGGCACGCGGTTAAACGATTGTTGGCTTCTGCGGAGTGGCTGCAATACCTTCGCTCATCGGAGATTGGGGCCGCGGGGCATCAGCTCGGCTCAAAGAACTCTTGAATCTCTTTGAACGACTGCCCTGACTTCTTTGCTGAATAGTTGTTGAGCAAAGGATCAAGAACATCGTTGTTCGTTCGTGACGGACGCACCGTCGCAGTTGCCGGATTCTCTGGTGCCGGATTCAAGCCGACTTTCCTGTCTTAAAGACTGCACCATCGTTGCGCGCCGATGCCAGTGGCTGCGGCAGCCAGTCGTCGTACCAAAGCTGGATCCTTTACTTATGATCGTTTTGCAGCCCTGCTGAAGGAGACCAATCATGATCAGATTCACACTGGCTCTTACGATTACCGGAGGCCTTCTGGTATGCCTTTTCACGGGTTGTGGGCGAGACAGTGCCCCGTCCGTCGCAGCACCGGTCGAGTTCACGTTTTCTGCTGCAGATGACGCCGCCAGCCGGGATTCCGCCGTAAACAACCGAGGTGCAAGGTTCGATTCATATGACGTTGTCGATACCGAGACTGCTCCCGAAGCGACGTCGTTTGGGGCAGAACGCCGTCGTGCGAAAGAGGAGTTCATACCGCGGTCCGGACGTCAGTCAGGAATTCTGACGGCTGGTAGCTTTGACGATGTGGCGAATTACTGCGAATACACGTCCTTCATTAACCGTTACCGTCATCAGGCCAATTCCTGTCAGCTGCCACTGAACGCCAATCTGCAACAGACGGTGATTCGTGTCACCGACGGTCAGGGTAAGCCGCTGGGCGACGTCCGCTGTGTAGTGAAGGATCCGCAGGCCGGACAGCAGCAGCATGAAAGATCGCTGCTGGACATGTGTACGGGAACGGATGGACGAGTGTTACTGCTGAGTAATTTCGCCGGTCACGATCAACGGCGGCGGAGCAAACGTCTGCGTCTTCAGGTCTTCATCGGTCAGAATCAGACGCCGGTCATTGACGAGTACCGAGACGTGGATTCTGTCTGGAATGTGGCTGTTCACCAGGCGGAATCACGGCTGCCAACGCAACTGGATCTGGCGCTGGTCATCGACACGACCGGCAGCATGGGCGATGAACTTGAATACCTTAAAACGGAAATCGACAGCATTGTTGCCTCTGTTCATCGCATGTTTCCCAACGTCGACCAGCGGTACTCGTTGATCGCCTATCGGGACAATGGAGATGCCTACGTTTGTCGAACGCACGACTTCACTGATTCGCTGGACGATTTCCGCAGGCGGCTGGACAGCCAGGCGGCCAGTGGCGGAGGTGATTTTCCCGAAGCCATGGACGTGGCGCTCATCAGTGCCAAAAACCTCAGCTGGAGAACCTCCAACACCGCTCGGGTTTTGTTTCTTGTCGGCGATGCTCCGCCTCATCGGGAGAACGTTGGCGCCGCCATGTCGGCGGTCCAGGGACTGCGGCAAAAGGGTGTGCGGCTGTTCCCGGTCGGTGCCAGCGGCGTCGAAACGACGGCGCAGATCGTCATGCGAACCGCATCACTGTTGACGATGGGGCAATACCTGTTTCTGACCGATCATTCGGGTGTGGGCAATGCTCATGCAACGCCGGACGTATCGGAATTTGCAGTTGAACGTCTCGATCAACTGATGATTCGTATGATCGCGTCAGAACTGGCAGGCAAGCGACTGGGACCGCACGAAGTGATTGCCATCGAACACGGTGAACGCTACACGACGGCCCTTCCGATTCCTCAGCACCGTCCTGCACCACGAACCGCCGCAGCGTTTTGCGTGGTCGACAGCGTTTCCACGTTGACTTTGTTGCGGCGATGGATCGATCACAATAGCCTGGCGACTCTGATGGCAGTGATCAGCGGCGTTGTTGTATTCGACCGTCTGTCAGTCCGCTTCCGAGTGGCGTCGCCGACAGCGTCTCAGTCGACGGGACCGCGACATTACTGCTGATCCGAGCGTCCGTCCTGCCCTCGCGCTGCTGGTATCCCCGGGGGGGCGTGGAGAGTCGAACACGGCGTTGCCGTTGGCCCAGGCGATGAGGCCGATTCACGTGCCGACAAACAGCTGGAATTGCGATCGTCACGGTGGATTTTCGGCCACAACATTGTCACCATTCGCGGCGAAGCATACGGCACTTTCTGTAGACCCGACCTAAACGCACCTCCGGCAACCAGCCGCCCCATGTCCGCCCAGTCATTTCAGGATTACTACGGTCAACTGAAGACACAGGTTGACGATGCGCTGCAGCGGCAACTGGAGACTCAGGACTGGCCTGCCTCACTGAAGACCGCTGTCGAATACAGCTTGATGGCTGGCGGCAAACGTCTTCGTCCGGTTCTGGTGCTGATGAGCACCGAAGTCTGTGCAGGCACGGTTGCTGAAGCCCTGCCGGCGGCGTGTGCGATCGAAATGATCCACACCTATTCGTTGATCCATGACGACCTGCCATCCATGGACGACGACGATCTGCGGCGTGGTCGCCCCACCAGTCATGTTGTTTTTGGTGAAGCGCTGGCGATTCTGGCCGGGGACGCACTGCTCACCCTGGCGTTTGAAACTCTGGCGACTGCCTCCACACCGGCTTCTGTGACGGTGGACTGCCTGCGAGTGCTGGGAACGGCGGCGGGCGGGCGTGGTATGGTTGGCGGACAGGTCCTGGATCTGGAGGCGGAAAGAGGTGTGTTTTCGGGAACAATTGCCTCGGCGAACCTCCAATCCCGAGGGAATTCCAGTGCGAAACCCGCTGCGGCTGCGGTTGGTGAAGTGGTTCCACAGGTGGATTGCGCAATTCCTTCCAGCGGGGAAAACCCGTTTCACGTAGAACAATTGATTCAGATTCATAGAATGAAGACCGGGGCGCTCATCAACGCCGCTCTGCAACTTGGTGCCGCCGTCGCAGCGGCATCGTCGGATCAGCGCGAATCCCTGCGAAACTTCGGCACGGGGATCGGTCTGGCATTTCAGATTGCGGACGATCTGCTGGATGTGACCGGCAACGATAACAGACTTGGTAAGGAAACTGGTCGGGACAAGGAATTGGGCAAGCTGACGTATCCATCCCTGATTGGCATTGAGGCCAGCCGACAGAAAGCGATGGCGCTGGTGAAAGACGCCTGTGACGCCCTGGGGCCGTATGGGGCAAAGGCCGATCACCTTGTGCAGTTGGCACAGTTCATAGTGGAGAGAGATCACTGATGTCATTTGAGATTCTCAGTGAATTGAAATCGCCGGCGCAGCTTCGTGATTTAGACGCGAAGCAGCAGATACAACTGGCCGATGAAATTCGCGAAGCGCTGCTGACAGTGGTCTCGGACCGGGCTGCGCACTTTGCAAGCAACCTTGGCGTTGTCGAATTGTGCATTGCTCTGCATTCTGTCTTTGATTTTTCAAAGGATCGATTGATCTGGGACACCGGGCATCAGGTCTATCCTCACAAACTGGTGACCGGGCGTTTCTCGGAATTTCACACCATCCGACGCCGTGGCGGGTTGATGGGGTACCCCAATCCCATCGAAAGTGAGTACGACCTGTTCATGACCGGCCACGCCGGCAGCAGCGTGTCAACAGTGCTGGGGATGAAGACTGCAGACGATCTATTGTTCACCGATAATCGCAAATCGGTGGCTGTCATCGGTGACGGTGCCCTGCCCTCCGGCATTGTCTTTGAAGCGATGAACAACGCCGCCGGACTGAAGAAAGATCTGCTGGTCGTGTTGAACGACAACAAGATGGGCATCTGCCCTCGAGTTGGCGGAGTGGCCAGTTACCTGGATAAGGCCCGCGTGGCACCATTCTACAACGGACTCAAGCGAGACGTTTCATGGCTGTTGAACAAAGTCCCGGTCGTCGGTGAACCCGTCGAACACATGCTGGGACAGTTCAAGGAAGCGTTGAAGACATTCTTTCACGGAGGCATGCTGTTTGAGGAAATGGGCTTCCGCTACATCGGTCCCGTGGACGGTCACGACATCCAGTCGCTGCGACGTTACCTGGCGATGATTAAAGACGTCAAAGGCCCCGTGCTGCTGCACGTCTTCACGGACAAGGGACACGGTTTCGAACCGGCCCGGGAGGATCCGGTTAAGTTTCATACACCGGCTCCATTCTGCCGCGACGAAAACAACGAAATCGTTCCCGTCAACAGCGACAAGAGCATTGCCTATACAAATATTGTTGCTGATGCTGTTCACAGCGCGATGCAGCGGGATGAAACGGTGTGTGTGCTGACCGCCGCGATGTGTGCGGGAAACAAATTGAACAGAATCCGCGACGATTTTCCCGATCGCTTCTTTGATACCGGCATCTGCGAAGGTCACGCTGTTGCCTTTGCGGGGGGCATGGCGAAATCCGGGGCCCGGCCAATTGTCGATATTTACAGCACGTTTCTGCAGCGAAGTTTCGATCAGATCTTCCAGGAAGTCGCGTTGCAGAAGTTGCCGGTAGTGTTCTGCATGGACCGGGCGGGATTGTGCGGCCCGGACGGCCCGACTCATCATGGTGTATTCGACAATTCGTACATGCGAATCTTCCCGAACATGGTCGTGATGGCGCCCGGTGATGAACTTGATATTCAGCCCATGCTGGACTTCGCGTTGACGCTCGATTCTCCATCGTCGCTTCGCTATCCAAAAACGAATACTGAAAAGATCGAACGAATCGTTGCTCCGCTGGAACTGGGCAAATCGGAAGTGCTGTCGTGGGGCGCAGATGGCAATATTATCGCCTGTGGAGCTCTGTTGCCACGAGCTGTTGAGGCCGCAGCAGAATTACAACAGGACGGGTTGGATGTCGGCGTGGTTAACGCTCGATTCGTCAAACCGGTTGATGAGGACGTCGTCCGGCGCGCCATCGAGAACGGCTTCGTGATCACGATTGAAGAGAACGCCATCAACGGGGGCTTCGGCAGTGCTGTTCTGGAGACCGCCAACCGGTTTGGCCTTTCCACGGATCGGGTCCGCGTCCTTGGCATTCCCGACGAGTTCATTGAACACGGCGACCGCAACGAATTGCTTGCCGAACTGGGACTCGACGCCGCCGGTTTGAGCAACACGGCAAAGCAGTTGGCAAATAGCTCCGCCATCAACGAGTCGGCCGGAGCCGTGTAGCAGCCCGTTGAAAAAGTGTTGCAATCTCTCTGCTACTGTTGTGACGATTTCAGGCCTCTGGAAAAAACACTGCGTTACCCAGCGGCACACAGTTGGCGGACTGGTCGGAAACAGACGAGATGACCATTTTTGGAATTGGAACGGTCGTTGTCGACCACGTCGTGGAAGTGCCGGGGTTTCCGGCAGCCGACACAAAAGTGGCCGTCACCAACGACTGGAAACAGGTGGGTGGCCCCGTGCCGGTCGCTCTTTCGACTGCCGCGTTTTACGGTTCAACGGCTGCGTTTCTCGGTCGTTGGGGAAACGACGAACATGGACGTTTCATCGCCGGTACTTTGCGGGTGCGGGGTGTCGACACGTCCGCGTGCGACGCGCATGACGAATGGTCGACCGGCTTCGCTCATGTCTGGGTAGACGGCGTCACAGGGTCGCGAACAATCGCGTATTCACGTGGACAGTTTCCGGTCCCGGGCGCAGACGACATCGATGAGAAACGATTGCATGGCATCAGTATTCTGCATCTTGACGGCTGGGCATCCGCCGCTGCGATCAAAGTTGCGGCGATCGTGCGGGCGAACGGAGGCAGGGTTGTTCTGGACGCCGGTTCGGTCAAACCGGGAATGGACCAGTTGCTGCCACTGGTTGACGTGTTGATAGCATCGCGTCTGTTTCGCCGCAGTCACTTTGGCATGGAAAACGTTGATGCCGCGAAGATGTTGTCACTTGGGCCAACACAGATCATCATGACTGACGGAGACCAGGGTGCAACGTGGCTCAGTGCGGATGGTCGTCATCACGAGCCGGCGATTGACATTCAACCTGTCGACACGAACGGGGCGGGCGACATCTTTTCCGGCTGTATTCTGCACGCTCTTGCACAGGACTGGAGCCCGGATTCCGCCATTCATTTTGCCTGTGAAGTCGCGGGTTATTCGTGTACCCAGCGCGGAAACCACTCACTGCCTCCCCAGGACATATAGCGAGGGCATGGTCAACAACCGATCTTCGATCTGCAGATCGGTACGAAAGACAGGCTCGATGGATCTGGAGCTCAAGTCTCTAAGGTTGTGTTATTCCGTATTTCGGTGGCCAATCAGACGATCGGAAACGATGTGAACATGAACTAACAAATGTCACTCTCCCTCGGGGAGAGTCGGGCTATCAGGCCCGGGACCCCTCCCCGGCCGCTACCGCGTCCGACCCTGCCGCCAGCGGGAGGGTTACGAAGAATCCCAACTTGACAGGCTCAAGTCCGGGCAGATGGGTACGTCAGGAGCGGCATTCCAACTTCGTGACGACCTGGAATACCTCTCGCATTATCTGGAATTGTCGGTACACTTCCTGCCTCAGAATTATTCATCACGGGAAGAAGAATCAGTGGCCAAGAGCAAAGAGCAAAAGAAAAAAGAACGTGAAAAGCGAGTCGCAAAGCAAAAGCTTGCTGATGCGGCACGACGTCGTGAGATTGCGAAGAAATCAGATGACAGCACAACCAATGCTGCTCGGGGCAGAAAAGTGATCACTGCCGGCGTCAAGCAACACGGTCAGGTACAAACGAATAAGCCGTCGTTCGCTCACCGACGAACGGGTGGTTGAGACGTTTTGCACGTCGTAGATCCTGCAGGCATGCCGCCAGGTCCCGACACTCAGCATTTCAAGGATGAATTGCCATGGAACCGGTAAACAAAGTCGTTGTCGTCACGGGTGGTGGAAAAGGTATCGGGGCCGCTTTGTGCCGTCGCTTTGCCGCCGAAGGCGCAGCTAAGGTTGTCGTTGCCGATATTGACCTCACGACAGCACAGGACGTTGCCGCAGAAATCGGTGGCCTTGCTGTCGCGTGCAATGTGGCGGACGAAGCCGACGTCAAATCTCTGGTTGATACGGTCATGGATAGCTGCGGACGGATTGATATCTTCATTTCGAATGCCGGAATCACCGTAAAGGGTGGCCTCGAATCTTCCAACGAGGACTGGCAGCGGATGTGGGATGTCAATGTGATGTCGCGACTGTTCGCCGCTCGCGCTGTGGTTCCTCAGATGCTGAAACAGGGTGGCGGTTATCTGGTACACACTGCGTCAGCCGCGGGAGTACTCACAGAAATCGGCTCCGCATCCTATTCTGCCACCAAGCATGCCGACGTCGCTTTGGCCGAATGGCTGTCCGTGTGTTACGGACGCCAGGGGATTGATGTGTCGTGCATCTGCCCGCTGGGAGTGGCTACGGACATGCTGGACGACGAGGATCCTATTCACCGGTATCTGCATTTGCACGTCATCACTCCCGAAGAGGTTGCCGAGTGTGTTGTGCAGGGGATGCGTGAAAAGCGTTTCCTGATTTTGCCTCATCCGGACGTCGCGGATTTCTTTGCGATGAAGACAAATGACCACGATCAGTGGATCCGTGGCATGCAGCGACTGCGGCAAAAGCTGACCCGTGCCGCGACTAAGCGGGACGCTGCCTGACATTCTTGATATGCTCGGGTCAGTGCGTGTCGCACGGATGTGTGGCGTGTCCGGCTTGTGCTTTGTCAGAACTGAGTTTTAGGGTTGGCGAGGAAAAGGGGGTCAACAACGTTGACCAAATTCACCAGCATCTTTGACTCCACCGCCGTCGAACGGCTGCGGCGTTCGCTGCGACTCGATCCTCAGCTCGTTCGCGTGCTGCGAAATCGTCTGCTGAAGAAATTTGAAGCGGACGATGCGGGGTTGGAGGGCTTTCCAGGACGTGACCAGCTGCAGCTGCATGTGCTGGAACAATTCCGTCGTGTTGATTCCAGCATTGACGGTGCAACCAAGTTGCTGTTGAAGACTGCCACCGGGATGCTGATTGAGGCAGTCATCCTGCGGATTGCCAGCGGGCGCACGACGTTGTGTGTTTCCAGTCAGGTGGGCTGTGCCGCGGCCTGTGATTTCTGTGCGACCGGAAAAATGGGCGTCGCTCAGAATCTGTCGTCTGCACAGATTCTTGATCAGGTGCTGCAGGTCGGACAGCTGCTGGCGGGCGAACAACGACGACTGGACAATATTGTGTTCATGGGCATGGGGGAACCGTTTCACAACGAAGAGAATCTGTACGAAGCGTTGACCGCACTGACTGCGCCGCAGATGTTTGCTCGGTCACCGAACAGTCTTCTTGTTTCGACGGTCGGCATACCTGACGCTATGCTCCGATGTGCGGAACGCTTTCCGAACGTCAATCTGGCGCTCAGTCTGCATAGTGTTGACGCAGAAACACGGTTAAAGCTTATCCCGCTGACACAGAGGCACTCACTGGATGAACTCCAGCGCGTCATTCGAGAGATAAATGGACTGCAGCGGCGCGAGCTGATGATCGAATATCTGATGCTGGCTGGTGAAAACGATTCTGCGGACGACGCCAACGATCTCATCCAGTGGCTCGATGGCTTGAACGTTCACGTGAATCTGATTCCTTACAACCCGATTGAGGATGCTCCTCATCTGCGTGGCAGCGACCGCGAAACCATTGAAGGGTTTGCAGCGCAGTTGAAAGCGTCCGGGTCAAAGACAACCATTCGCTATTCACTCGGCAATGATATTGCCGCGGCCTGCGGTCAGTTGGTCAGAAAAGAAAACCGCCAGCGTTTCAGCCCTCGATGAATACACCCGCAGAGTGACACGGGCGCTCTGTCAATAGGCTGGGTTGATCGTCGTGCATGCTGGCAGCAGTAGAGCAGAGGCCTGAAAACCAAGGGGGCAAGCCGGAGGCGGCTGGCTTCAGCTGGTCTTCACGATTCTGAAGCTGGCCAGGATTTGTCCAATGCTGAAGCAAAAGGCAGCTATGACGCAGACTGCAAGCGATTGCAGCTGCAGTTCGCCGGGCAGACACAACCAGCCACAGAGTCCGGCCAGAGCGATCAGAACAGAGAGACGACTCATCATGGCCGGCGCCCCGCGTTTGCAACTGCCAATCAGTGTGATTGCCGCGAGCACGCAGGCGATGCCCCAGGCCACGCCGAGACCCGTACCGATCGATTCACGATTGCGTACTGTGAACGTGAGTGCCGCGTTGCCGCCGCTGCGGACGAAGTCGTGCCGAATTCCGGCTTCCGGGATCTGGAATTTCAGAGATAGCAGACTGGCCGCGGCCGGTTCGTCAGCGATCGGGGGCTGGGCAGCTGGAAACTGAAGTTGTTGGGAGCCGAACGCCGGTGCTGCGGATGGAGACGTGGGAGCATCTTCCGCCGAACTCGACTGCTGACTTCCTTGCTGGCCCCGTTGCAGGTTGACTCCCTGTTGACCAGCTCCGCGCAGATCCTGCATGAATGGCTGCTGGACAGCAAACGAATCCACAACCTTTGCAGACCATGCCTTCGCTTTGCTCGCCTGTTCTTTGACGTTGGATTCGCGACGTCCCAGCAGTTGAGACCGTCGTGATTCAGACGACGGTTTCGCGGATTCCAATATCAGTTGAGGGACCTGCTTTTTCAGCATTTCCAGTTTTGATGACTTCTTATCCTCCGCCTCAACCTGAGCCGGCAATGCGAAATTGAATTCTCCAGGTGCCGGTTGAACATTCTCGCCTTGAGCTCCGTTGCCGATGATAAACAGAGCGTTGTTGTCGTTGTTGAATGTATTGAGTCCCAGGGCTTCATCAGACAGATACATGTTGATTTCGCCTCCGGAAACGCCGGATTCAGGCATCGATTTCTTGAAGCCGTTCTCGACGTATTCTCGCTGGTCCCCCAGTAACACCTGTAGATCTTCCAATGTCTGATCTCGCTGTTGTTGGGCGTCCGGTGTATTGCCGCGTTGCGAAAAAAGTATGTCTTGCTGGCCCTCCAGTGCCCGGTAAGCTCGGCTGAATTTCCCCTGGCTCTTCGATGACCTCACCGAATTGATGATCGACTTGATGTTGTCGACCGCTGACAGCAGCGACGCATCCTGAAAATCGGCCTCATCTGCGATTACGACGTTTGTATGGCGAGGATCCTCAAACGCAACCGCGTACCAGTTGTCCGGCAGGTGGACGCTCCAGGTATTCCGCATGACTGTGATGCCAAAGTCCGGGAAGTCGCGATATTCAGGAAACTCAGGAATGGGGATGCCAACATTGACTCCGGTCAGATCATTTCCAATCGGTGGCAGTGCACCTGCAAGGGCGATGCGCACTTCGAATGGTGTGGACAATTCTCCGGACTGCGGGACCGGAATCAGGAACAATTTTCCATTGCCCTGCTGTCGAGACACGACACGCGTGGGTATTCCTTTGACCAGACAAAACAGAAATCGACTGTCCTGAGGCAGCCTGACGGGCAGAAACTGGCGCGATTCGTTGCGCACCTGAAGCACGTGTTGGGAACGCCATGTTCCGTCTTCTGCAATAACGGTTGTGTGGGCGGCCAGTGCGATGACGGCCGGAGAAACCTGCTGCCGCTCCGGAAACATCACTCGCCACGCAGAATTGGGACGGCCACTGCGAAGTCGGCGGATGGCGACGGACTGTTGCAGAAACCCGGCAGGTATGTTTGTCTTGATCTGATCGGCAGACACATCGTCGCCGTCAGTGGCAGCGTTAACGGCTTCCAGCAGTCCCTCAGATTGATTGACGATAACCCAGAAGTGCGACTGGCTGGCAATGGATGCTCTGTCATTCTGATTCACGACGAACTGCGGAGCGTCCGCCAGAATCTGCCGTGAATCGGGCAGCGGCACTGTCCCTGTGCCCAGCACAAAAAAGCGTTCGCTGGCGGGTTGTTGCAGGTGGATGGTGAATTCGACGCGATCGTTTTCAGCGGGTCGTTTTTCCAGCTGACGCAGACCCGGAATCTGAAAGTCAAACACTTCGCTGAGTCCCTGCGGCAGCGTGAAAGAAAGTTCGCGCGTGGCGGCACGAGCGATTTTCCAGTTCAGGCCAAGGGTGAGTTCGACAGACGTGTCTGTGACGTTCGTGACAGATACCGATTCCGCAATCAGCGACGCCGGCGCCTGTCGCAGCGACAGCGCGATCAGGCCTGGCGTTACGGCGGCACTGGTGAAGGAAATGTCCGGTGCGTCGGCCTGCAGCCTGAGAATCCGGGAATCGGTT
>JBDONA010000599.1:0-2898 GCA_039831575.1 Fuerstiella sp.
CCGTGTGTCCCGGAGAATTTTGATTTTGTGAAATGGTTTGCCGGCGAACTACACCTGCCAAACGCATTCAATTCCGCGATGAAGTTTGACCTGAAGCTGGAATATGCGGACGGCCTGGTGATGACCGTGCACGACAAATACGTGTCGGAAGACGGCAAGACCGAATTTCCGAACGGCATTCTGTTCGAAGGTTCCAAAGGTCGCTTCTTTGTGAATCGTGGCAAACTGACCGGCAAGCCCGTCGAAGATCTGACGGAAGCCGATATGAAAAGGATCGACGACAAAATTGTGGATCTGTATGGCGGCGAACCAACCGGACACATGCAGAACTTTTTTGACTGTGTGGAGAGCCGCAGGAATCCGGTTTCCGATGTGTTTACGCATCACCGCACCATGACTTCCTGTCACCTGTGCAACATCACGCTGATGCTTGGCCGGGAGCTGAACTGGAATCCGGACAAACAGGAATTCATCGGAGACGATCAGGCCAACGCACTGAAGACTCGCCCACAACGGCCCGGTTACACCTCGTAACGGTGGTATGAACCAGCACCTGTCGTTCCCAGGTAACTGCCTGGGAACAAATGTCCTGCAAGCTCCGCTTTGCTATGTGTCGATGAGGATCGGCAGCGGGCGTTGTTTGTGATCTGTGCGGCAGGCCGTGGTGCTCGTTGTGAACAGAGGACCGCCGTGTGTTTCGGCCTGCAGTGTGTTCGGGTACCAGAAACAATGAGCCACACGGCGCTAGTGCTGCATCCACATTACGTTTACTAATGCTGACGGTAGCGGAAGTCGCCAGGACTTTCGGCGTTTCCCCTTGTTTGCCGAAACTCCGGGCGAGTCCCGCTACCAGTAAACTCAACATGAACAGGCTGCTAGCTGTCCCCGAGTGACAACCGAACTGTCGCCCATTGACCGAAGTTCTCTTCAACACCTACGCGCAGTTCTTTCAGTTCGGCGCGTGACTGCATGTCGCAATCGCGGATCAATCGATGACCGATCCAGCGGGCAATTAACTCGGCCGTTGTGTTTTCGATGGGCAGGATGCAGCAATCCTCGACGGGAAACACCCAGCGGCGATCTTCAAATCGGGCGGTCACTTCCCTGCCGTCGTCCGATGTCGCGACGTTGATTTTCTGGTGTCGCTTCGGCAACAGTACCTGATGATCCAGTTCGCTGACTATCTTCAGGCAGGCGTCACGTAGCGCGATGAAGTCGAATACGTAAAAGTTTTCGTCCAGCGCACCGGCGACGGTCACATCCAGACGCCAGTTATGACCGTGCAGTCGCTCACAGACATTGCCGTTGAAGGTAATGAAATGTGCCGCACTGAAAACCAGCGAGTCTTTGGTGACTCTTGCTTCGAAGGATTCGTTCATGACTTATTGCCGGAAAAACTGAATTTGTCCTTGCGGGTCCATCACGCCGTCTTCCTGCCGTAGCGCCACGAACAGTGTCGCTGCCACAAGGTCGGCTGTTGTCCCTGGGTTCCGGCGATTTCCATCGGCTCTCAAAAAACGGTCCAGCCTGTGCCACGCTGCTTCGCCACCCGTCCTGTTCGGCCATCCGGCAGCCAGAACGGCATTGGCCATTGCTCTCACTGTCATTTCAATCTCGTCGCCACATTTTCGCCGAATCAGCGAATCACCATAACGAGCCAAAAGGTGAGTGGCCAGCCAGCCAATTCTGACAGACGTATTCAAAAAAGAATCCTCCGCGTCTCGCAGCAGAGGCAGACACACGTTCAGAACGTCATGAAAGCCGTTCGCGTACTGAGCGGCAACCAGGTCGCGATCGGCTGCCAATTTCATGCAGGAGCGTAAATCCTGACTCGGACGGCCCGTCACGTCTTCCGAATCCGCCGTACCGAGTCCGCCTGGGTTGGCCGCCCGAATGGCTTCGTAGGCCAATTCAGCATCCTCAACGGTGAGCGCCGTCAATACTGACTCGATACCATCGCCAATAGACGAGTGTTCGGGCACGGCGGCCAGTGGTGTCAACAACAACACGATTCCCAGATTCGTGTTGTGATCGACGGCTGCCCGTGTGGCCTTCACGGCTTCAAAAATCGTTCTGCCGACCCCATTCGTGTCGGCGGTCGCAACGATGGGAGCGATGATGCGGGCAGACTGCATGAACTCCTGGATAGAGACATCGTCGAAGTCGTGAGCGGGTGTCACGTTGCCTGGCTTTTCGGCGCTGACTTCTGCGATGCACGCCTGTTGGACCCATTCGTCGACACGTGATTCCCACTCGGACATTCGATGCTCCTGTGAGATTGTGTTGCGCGTTCAGACCTCGCAGGACCGCTTACTTTCGCGTTGCGGTCAGGTCCATGCTTCCCACCAATGCACCCTGGTGGTGGCGATAGATCTGAAAGGTAATTTCCTTCAGAGTCTTCACACGGGACTCCAGCAGAATAAACTGCAGGTTGCGGTCGTCGAGTGTCTCATACCCATCCAGGCCAAGCAGGATGTCACCTCGGCGAATTCCGTGACGAGCAGCAAGTCCACCTTTGTCTGCCGACACAACCTTCATGCCACCTTTGTATCTTCGCCCGATAATGTTTCGATCGTGAGTGCTGAGTGCCCCGAGCCGTATCCCGAGCATAGACGCGACCTTGTTGTGTATGCCGGCTGCATCCTGTGCACCTTTGGTCTTGTTGGGACTTGCTACTGTCTGCACGGCCAGTCCGTCCGTGTATTGTTCAGCGACGGCAGCCGGCACACTCTTGCCAACTCCGACGGTGAACGGCAGCGTACTGGCCTGATCGTCTCGGACGATTGAGACGTCCAGGACTGTTCCGACCGGGATATCCAGCAATCCGCGTTCCCAATCGGCGTTGTCGTGAACCTGTATGCCACGGACCTCCCGGATCACGTCACCCTGTTGCATTCC
>JBDONA010000356.1:0-12887 GCA_039831575.1 Fuerstiella sp.
CAGCCAGTGCTGTTTCTTCTCGCGCAGCATTCTGGCGACGTTCGGGTGCTCAGAAAGGACATTCGTCAATTCGTCAGGATCGTCTTTTAGATCGTAGAGGATGTCACCATCTTCGTAACTGATCAGTTTGAAGTCTTCATTCTGGATCATGTTCACTCCGTGTTGTTCGGCATGAGCGAACTCTCGCTCAAATGAACCACCCCGAAGCAGAGGCATGAGGTCAAAGCCATGGGTTCTGGCAATATCTTTCGGATCGCAACCATACAGAGTGACCATGGTCTTCGAGATGTCGAGCAACTCGATCGGGCGCGTGACGACTTTTCCTTTGCCATGTTTGGGATGGGAGATGATCGTTGGCGAATTGATGACTTCCTTATAGAAGTATTTCTTTGAGTAGAGACCGTGGTGCCCGGTCATCGATCCCTGGTCTGCGACGAAGATGACGATCGTATTCTCTCGGTGTCCGCTGGAGTCGAGGTGGTCCACGAGTCTGCCAACGAGCGCGTCCATCATGGTGATCATCGCGAGGTAGCCGCGTCGATATTCCGTCGAGTCTCTCGGGTTTGCCTTCATGTCGCTTGCAAGCGAAGCAGGCAGGCCGGCTTTCCGCATGGGGATCACCGGATCCAGATCGACGTCCTTGTAGAGATCCTTGTATTTTTGGGGGACATCCATCGGCGGGTGAGGAAGTGTGAGATCAATCCACAGGAAAAATGGATCCTCCCGCGTATCCTGGCCCCCAAGCCACTTTATTGCTGAGTCGATAATGAAGCTGTCGACGTAGTCTTCCTCATCCAGCGGGAAGTCGATGTCGATTCCTCTTCGCTTCTTCGTATAAGCGGTTACCAGTTTGTCGTAGATGCCCTTGTCGTGAAGGTATTTGGAATAGGGATCCTTTTCAGGAGGGTGTTTTCGCGCCGAAAGCGCGACTTTCCCTCCCATGCTGAAGGCATGATCAAAGCCCAGTTGATCTCGAATCACTTGATTCTGCTTTTCATAGGAATCTCGTGGATTGATACCAAAGGGCCGGTAGTGGTTCTTTCCGTAGAGCGCCGTATAGATCCCGGCCCTTCTCAATGCTGCCGGAAAAGTCCAACAGTCCTTCGGAAGCCCGGCTGATGAGGCATTCATGTAGATGCCGGTGTTGTGCGGGTACGTGCCGGTGATGAGAGAATTTCTCGACGGCGCGCAGGCTGTTCCCTGCACGATGCAGTTCTTGAAAACCGTCCCTTGAGCCGCCAGCCGGTCCAGATGTGGCGTCTTCACAACGCGATGTCCCATATAGCCAAGGGCCATCGGGTTGAGATCGTCGGCTTCGATCATCACCACGTTGAACCTGTCGGAGGCATGCAGTGAAGCGGTGACGCAAAGAACGAAGAAGAGGCATGAAGATGTTTTCATAGCTGATTTCCTTCTGTGGGTTGCTGTCCATTCAGGGAGCCGCGGGTCGCTCATTGGCAAGGTGCGTTGTCGGCATATTGCAATGTTGACGCGGTCTATTTCCGTCGCCAGACCATGAAATCGTCGATCGTAACGGTGCTGCGAACCAGCATCCTCATTAGGGTCTTGGTCGGGTGGGCGAATCCCTCCGACCGCAAGTCTCCAATGTACCTGTTGTCCAGGTGAGCCGAGATCCTGTCGCCATCGACATGCACGGCAAACGTGTGCCATTTGTCCGGCTCCAATTTGACGGGATACGCCTTGTATTTAGTGGCCAGGATCTTCTTTTGTTCACTCGTCAACGTGCCGCTATTTCTGGCTTCAGCAAACTTCAAGACGCCTCCTGTTTTGTCTTCGAAACTGATGCGATTGAGAGTAATGATCGCATCAAACAGGTGCCTGGCACGCAGGTGACTGACACCAACCTCTTCGGGAGGCAAATCGGCAAAGTTAAGTCTCAGGCGGTCATCTTCGTCATGGAGTTTGACACGCACAGAAATGGTGCCATCCGTGAAGGCAAAACCATGGCGAACAGATATGCCGTGGTGGGCTCCCTGGTGCGTGGCAATGTGCAGCGTGCCATCACATAAATCTACGTTTTTGCTGCCTTGGGCGGATTTGTTGTTGTCACTGCTGGTGGTCCATCCATTCCCTGGCTCATCTTTCTCTTCTTGTGATTCCTTTCGTTCAAAATGATCTTCAAAGATCAGCGTGCCATATTCTTCATTGCGTTTTACATACAGGAAATAGGCCCCGTACTCTTTGCCGTCGTCCGCGATGAATGTTGCGTGAATGTCGCAGTCGCCTTTCTTCAGTGGCACCGTGAACGTCGCCTCGGTCATGTCATCCGTCACCTCGACGGTCTTTTCGAAACCGGCGACTTTGAGGCGGGCTTTGATGATAGGAAGGGCTTCTCCCTTCTCCTTCTTCGTCTCCCCTTCGAACCCCTCGGGGACCGTCAGCTCGGGGGCGGAGCGAATGGGCTCGTCCATTTCATGCGGCCAGCGCCTGAGGCTAAAACGATAAGTGCCCGTCGTCTCAACCTCGGCAAAGATCGGAACGGCTCCCGATGCCCCTTTGCGCATCCCTGACTGCCACACCGAAATCCGTTTTGACCACGATGCCGGACTGAACTCCACGGGATTGTGCTTGTCCGACCCGATGATGTACCGCTGCTGCCGGGTATCGTTCTTCGCATTCACCTCTTCCAATACCGCGTTCAAGCGCGAAACCACTTCGGGGTGCGCTCCGGCTACATCTTTCTTTTGTGCCGGGTCTACTGACATGTCGTAGAGAAGCTTGCTATCGATTTCCGGATCTTTTTTAGACTTCCGATGGTGCATGAGTCTCCACCGCTTCGTCATAACAACGCCGTTGTAGGATTCCACCACAACACGGTCGCCGAGATCGTTCGCCGTGCCATCGAGCACGGACTTCAGACTCAGGCCGTCGGTCTGGTAGTTCTTCGGGGTCTGCAACTTACAGAGATCCACCAGGGTGGGCAGAATGTCGAGATGGGCGCTGAGCTGGTTGACGTCGCGGCCGCCTGTCAGTTTTCCGGCGGGCCAGTGGATGAAGCAGGGAACGCGGTGACCGCCCTCATAGGAGCTGCCTTTCCCGCCCTGCATTCCGGCATTGTAGATCCCACCGGCATATGATCTGGGGCTGCCGTTGTCCGTGCAGTAGATGAAAATCGTGTTCTCCGCCAGGCCGTTCTCCTTCAACATGTCACGCATCTCCCCCATGCACGTGTCGAAATGAACCAGTGCCGCGAACAGGCGGGGATGCGGTTTACCTTCAAACATCTTTGCGTAATCCTCATGGGCATAATGAGGACCGTGAGGAATATTGGTCGGGAGATAGCAAAAGAACGGTTTGCCCGATTTCGTGGACTGCATGATGAACCGGGTCGCTTCTTCAAAAAACACGTCCGTGCAGAACCCTTTGTACTGGGTCTTCTTTCCGTTGTGAAAATACCGGTCGTCGAAGTAATCGTTCCCCCACACGTCACCAACCGTGGTGATGGCGCCGCCTCCGTGGACGACGGCCTCCTGGAATCCCCGGTCAATGGCGCGGTGTGGATAGAAATCGCCCAAATGCCATTTGCCGAAGATGCCGGTCCGATAGCCGTTGGCGGCAAAGGCGTTTGCGATGGTGGGCGTTTCACGGGAGATCAGATGGCCCGGAACCTGGTTGGTGCGGAACCCCACGTTCCGGCAATGCCGTCCCGTCATGAGAGTCGCCCGGGTCGGACCACAGAGCGGAGAGACGTGATAATCCGTGAGCCGGACACTTTCGGCATGCAGTTCGTCCAGGTTCGGGGTCCTGAGCCAGGGATGGCCGTGACAGCTCAGATCTCCGTAACCCTGGTCATCCGTCATGATCAGAATGACGTTGGGCCTGGACGTATTTATGGGCTCTTCTGCCTGTACCAGGCCTGTTGCCACGATTGCAGCCAGAACGAACGTCAGCAGGTTGTTCAAAACGTAATCTCCGATGTTTTGCGTTTCAAATTCAGGGAATGAGCGTCGGTTCTGCGCCGCCGTCAATCCAGATTTTTGTCGTGAATGTCACTGATCGTGGGACTTGAGCCAGGGATCACGTATGCGCTTGAGCCATGGATTCAACTCCTCGCTGACAAGTTGAGCGACCATGCCTGGACGCTCGCCGGCAAAGTTCTTGATCTGGTACGGGTCCAACCTGTTGTCGTGGAGGATCACGCGGTCTGCCTCACCTTGCTGTCTCTCGATCATCAGAGTGAAGCGGTGTGTACGGATTCCGCGACTGCCACGACCCGGCTGACCTGGCGACATTCGCATGTACAACTGCGATGACGGGCGCTCCATCTTCTCGCCTCGAAACACCCGCGCGTAGCTCGTGCCCTGGACGTTGGACGGGACGTCGGCGGCGAATCCCATCAGCTCGATCAGAGTCGGGTAAAGGTCGGGGACCGAAACGAGTAGATCGTCTGTTCGGGGTTTGATCTTCTCCGGCCAGCGAACCAACAACGGAATCCGCATCGATTCCTCGAAATGATTGTTCTTGGAGACCATTCCGTGGAGACCGAGGCAGTCGCCGTGATCTGACGTGAAAACAACGATCGTGTTTTCCCGTGCGCCGATCTCATCGAGCGTTTTGAGAATGCGGCCAATCTGCTCGTCGACGCCAGTCATCATCGCGTACTGGTACTTGATGTTTTGACGCGTGTACTTACCCCAGCGGTCGTCTTGCGGCAGCAGGTTGGGGCGAATACCCAATAACTCCTGGACGCTCTTGTCTTTGTATTGGTCGACGTACTTTGCTGGGACTTGCCGGTAGGGCATGTGCGGTGGGTTCATCGAAACGACAAGACCGAACGGCTTGTCCGCCTCACGGTGTTTTCCGTCCTCGTTGCGGATGAATCGGATCGCCACATCCGCTTCATGTTCGGGACTCCATTGTTCGACGCGAATTCGCTGGTCACGTCGGCTGTCGGTGGCCCAGTATTCGGGCGTCAGATGCCGATCAAACGTGTTGTAGGCGTACCAGAATTGAAAGCCGTGCCGACGGGCTGGCGGCGTCCATTCGTTCCAGGCAAACTTCTCGGTATTGTTGTATGACTCAACGTACGGCTCGCGCGGTGCTTCCAGATGCCATTTGCCCACGTAGCCAAGGCGATAACCGCGATCATCCAGAATGTCCGACCAACAGCGAGCCTTTTCCCTTAACTCGTAGCCGTACTTCGTGCCCGTCGAGTTACAGTTTCCCAGCACTCCGTTGGCGTGAGGGTACATACCTGTCATCAGCATTGCTCGATACGGACTGCACACGGGATAGTTACTCACCGCTTGTGTCAATACCAGAGACTCAGTCGCAAGCCGGTCGAGATTCGGCGTGAGCACAGGTTCCTGTTCGAGAAACCCCAGCGCCTGACCTCGCCACTGGTCGGCGCAAATGAAGAGCAGATTCGGACCTGTGATTTCTTCAGCCTGGGCTGATACGAGGTTACAACCGAAAGCCAATGTGAGTAGCCAGGTCGTCACATAAACTCTGCTCTGTTTCTTCATCTGTCGTCCCTTCGTGTTCCGCGATGCCTTCTCGTCGGCGTGAATCGAGACTATACGCTCGATTCAGTCAATCAGACCTCGTTTCCGCAAGAGTTGGCGAAATCCAGATGTACGTCGTGACCCCGGCGTAGCTTTTCGATTGCATTGCCCTTTCAACTACGCCAGAAAGACTTGACGAGCGCAGCGGTGGCGAACACTGGTAATCTCAAAGCTTGTGTCACAGTATTGCCTTTCCCTTGTTTAACTGAGTTTCCAGCCCTTGCGGTAATCGCGACGAATGAAACGCTCGGCATCGGGAGCGCTGGTCTGCAGAAACGATCGGCGAGCGAAACGTCGACTGGTCATCGTGTTCTCCTGTGAAGGAATAGCCTCAACGGCCTATGGATTCGTCAGCGACAGCTCTAAACTCGGGCCAGACGCCTCCGGGTGTGTGCTGCTGGCAAAGGCGTGGACCAGACCGACGGGTTGCAACTCAGGAGTCTTCCGGAGGGCCAGAAATACTACATTCTCCGAGCTGATCGACTTTAGATAGTCGAGCAACTCCGGTGTTTTAATGCAGAAGCTGCCGCGTTGCCGACTGCGGGGAATGTCGAACATGCCGACCAGGCGGCATTCCTTGAGATCGGGCACAGTGTCCCAACGCAGGATTCCACGATCCCAGTCAACCGTGAATTCATCTGGAAGAGCGTAGATCGCGAACGTGTTGACCTTCGCCAGTCGAGCTGCGAAGCCAAGTCCAGTTGGGACAAAGTTCAAACGCAGGCTGGCAGACTGTACGGAGTCCAGATCGATCCCGCTCAGCGAGAAACCGAAGACGGCCCGGCGATCGAACCGCCGTTGCAGCTTCGTGGTGGTCTTCAGCATCAGCATGTCCTGGTGAAGACGTCCGGGACGCTCATCGTCGCGAATAAATGATGCTTCCTGCCCTTCGGATCTCAGTCGCAGGGTATTTGCAGGCTGGGCCAGAATGCCTTCCGGAATCGATCCATCCAGCTTTTTAATTCCGTCGGCTGTGACTGCTGCCGCCTGACTGTCGTTCAGTCGAATGACGTCGCCCGAAGACTCGTGATGCACGGAGATTTCGCCAGACAGAACTTCAAACGTCGTGCTGCGACTGGATGAATCCACTGATACTGCGAACTGAGTTCCATGATCGACGGCAAACGCATCCGGGGACTCCATCACAAAGCCGACGGCGCTCTCCGGCACCGTGATGACAGCCGATCCTTCAAGCAACCGTCCTCGCATCGCAGTTTCAAGAACAAGATGAGCGGGAGCCTCAAGAACAACTTCCGCGCCGGATCTGAAACGAATCGTGGCGACGCCCGAATTCAGCCGCAGGAAGCCGGGGTCCAGGCGGGATCCGGGAACGGTCGGAAGCGGGCTCTCCCATGTAGCGTCTTCGCCGGAAACAAGCGTGGCAACGTGCGTCGGCCTGAATTGGAACACGCTGACGGAGATTGCAATCAGCGCCGCCGTTGCGGTCAGTGCGACGGCGAGACGGTTGAGTGGAGCCTTCGGAGGCCGCTGCAACTGCTCGCTCACCAACGCCTCGCCGAGCAACCGGAGGTTCGCGTGTTGATGCGTGAGGTCCAGAAACAGTGCTCGGACATCACGATCGTCCAGGAGCGTGGATTCAAGTTCGGCGAACTGTTCGCCCGACAGCGACCCGTCGAGGTAACGCTCGGTCAGATCGGCAAATTGCTGTTCGGTTTCGGGTGTCATGATGCTGCCGCCTCGGTTATGCACTTGCGGAGTGCCAGGCGGATCCGGTTGAGGACTCGATACGTGGCTTCCACGGTTCTATTCACTCGGGCCGCAACGTCATCCACGGTGGCATCGCGAAAGTATCTGAGCGTAAGAATCTGCTGATGCTGTGGCTGCAGCTTCGCGATACACGCCCGCAGATGATTGGTACTTTCCGCCCGGCGGTCGGCATCAGATTCGAATTCTTCGGCGAGAAGTTCGTAGCAGCGATCAGAGAACCAGAGCCACTGACTCTCGCGACCTTTTCGCCGGCGATGGTCGAGCACGCGGTTCAGCGCGGTCCTGCGAGCCCACGCGGCGAAGTCCGTTCCGATCTCAAACTGCTCGAATAATCGCCACAGCGCCAGCTTGGTTTCCTGCAGAATGTCCTGCGCGTCCGAGTTCGACGGCACGAGGCTCATGACATAAGCGGAAATCACCGGATCATGCAGAGCCAGCAGCTCGATGAACTCCTCGGTCCTGGGGCCAAACGGGTTAGATTCGTCCTTTTGCATGCCTATATAGTGCCGCAATCCGCCTGTTTGGACACCTCACCCGAAAAGAAATCACGATTTCCTGACGGCCGGCTGATCAGAATGCCCGCCACTTTGAACGGAGCGGTCGATGGAGCGTTCGCCGATCCGGTAAGATTCTGAAAGACTGCCTGTCCAAAAACTCCACTGCCGGCACTAATACGTCGACGAGGGAGATTCAAAACAAATGAGGACACGTCTTATGCAATCGGGATTCGATCGGCGTCATTTCCTTCGAGGGGGAGCTGCCACGCTCGCTCTGCCTGCTTTGGAATCATTTGCAGAACTGGACAACAGGACCGAGGATCGGCCTCGAAACTTTGTGGCGGTAGGCACTTTTCTCGGCTGGCATCAGAATGCCTTCTTTCCAAAGCAAGTCGGAAAGGGCTACGAAGTGCCGCCAACCCTTTCTCCGCTTGCTGAGTACCGGGATGACTTCACGGTCTTTTCGGGTCTGGATCACCGCGCCAGTAACGGCCACGGTAAATGGAGCAATTTTCTCTGCGGCACAGAAATCAACACGTACTCACTCGACCAGATGATCGCTGATGAGCTTGGTCAGAAGTCACGTTTTCCCTCAATCCAGCTGACCGCCGGAAAAAGCAGCGGCAACACGGGGATGAATTACACCCGCAGGGGCGTACGGCTGCCGATGATCCAGCGGCCAAGCGTGCTGTACAAGAAACTCTTTGTTTCCAAAGAGGATCGGGCACGCACGGAATACGTCCTGCAAAGTGGCAGGAGTGCCCTCGATCACGTTCTCGAAGATGCAAAGAGTCTTCGGAAAACTCTGCCCCCGTCGGATCGTCACAAGTTGAGTGAATATTTCGACTCGGTACGCGCCGTCGAGCAACGGATGACGCAGCAGCTTAATACCATTAACGATCCAATACCGGAGCCGAATTACAAGCTGCCCAGTTATGATCCCATCACGCCCAATCTTCAGATTGAAGCTGAGTCGATTCTGTACGACCTGATGACGCTTGCAATCGAAACGGAATCGACGCACGTGATCTCACTGTTTCTCGATGGCCTGGGGCAGGTCTTTTCAATCGACGGCCGTGCCCTCGGGTCCGGTTATCACGGGCTGTCCCATCATGGCAACGATCCTGCCATGATTCGTGATCTGGTGGCGATTGAGACGGCCCACGTGCATTGCTTCAGTGGATTCATCAGGCAGCTGAAGGAAAAGAAGAACGCTCAGGGGAAGTCGCTTCTGGATGACACCGTCATTCTGCTGGGGACGGGCATGGGTGATGCCAGTCGCCACAGTAACCGAAATCTCCCGACACTTGTCGCTGGCGGGGGATTCACACACAAGGGTCATGTCGCCATCGATCAGTCAAAGGCGGGTGCACCGCTGCTCGGCGATCTCTATGTCACCCTGATGCAGCAACTTGGTATGGAAGTTGACAGTTTTTCGGATGCGTCCCGCAACATGAACGACATCCTGCGGTAACGACAGAATTCGCCGGCGACACGCGATTTGATCCTGACGATTCGCCGTTTCAGTCCACTCTGTCCAATTCACCTCTCCAGGATTTACTGCACTGACAAGATCAACATGAAATCAAGAACTCATCGGCACGCGTCTGTACTACTATCCTCAAACATCGTTAAGTTCTTGACAAAGCCTAGCGACCAACGGGAGCGGAACCGTGCCAACGATGCGGAAGCACCAATAGGCTGGCGGTCCTACCGCCCTGTGAAATCTGCGGTTTGTCTTCTCGCTGTATCCGCCCTCGCGATACCGGCACTGGCGGATGACAATTTGCAGTCACCACCGCGGATCATCGACAAGTACTGCATCGATTGTCACGATTCGGACACGAGCGAGGGCGATGTCAATCTCAGTACGACGAACATCGACTGGACTCTCAAGGATAATCGCGAACTTTGGGAACGTGTTCTGCGAGTTAATGACGAACGGATCATGCCACCCGCTGACGAATCACAGCCCACTGAAGCGGAGCGGGCGGAGCTTGCCACTTGGCTTGATAAACAACTCCTCAAGCACACGCCGATAGGCGGAACATTGCCTCGTCGCCTGAACCGATCCGTGTACCAGGCCACAATCCGAAAGCTGTTCGACCTGCCGGACTTCAAGCTTCCGGTGGGCTTTCCCGGCGATACCAAGTTGCATGGTTTCAACAACCTGGGTGAGGGTCTGGTCCTTTCGCCACCGCTGCTGGAAGCTTATTCCAAAGTTGCCTGGCAGATTGCAGATGAACTCTACCCACCTGCGAAAGTGAGTCTGAAGAAACAGAAATGGGAGGCAGGCCCCGAGGATATGGTTCTCAGCTTCTCGGCAGCCGCTGTCCATGGTGATGCGATTCGTCTGGCATCTCGCAGCCAGGATATCATGCGAAGTTGCACCTGGCTCAGCCGAATCGAGATCAAAGACTCTGGGACCTATCGAATTTCGATCGATGCTTCCAAGTTCCTCTCAGACAAGGGGCATCCTTTCGAAGAGTCCATGATTCTTGAAGTCTATGCCCGCGCCGTTGCCGCGACGGATCGCTCAAAGATTCACGACTTCCGCTTGCTGAAGGAAATCAAGGTCACCAGCGCGGAGTCTCAAACAACGGTCTTCACGGCCGACATCTACGAAGACGAAACCCTTCTCTTCCGTTGGAAAAATGCAGAGATGACTCACGACGTCCCGGGGGTTGGTAAGCCTTTCGAAGAGTTGTCAAAAGAGGATCCCAGGTTCCTCGCCGCCTGGCAGAAATTGGTCTTTCCAAGTGGAAACCCGAAGAAGCCAATAAGAGTCGCCCTGCTACGAGGACGTAATGGCTGGGATAAGTTTTCCAAAAACATGAAAGATGCAGATCTCGATCTGACCCATGCCTCAGCCGATTCCCCGTTGGGCAAGGCGTTTTTAAAAATTGCCGCCAACAGCAAAACCAGTCTCGCAGACTGCCTTTGCCACTACTATTTCGAGAACGGCCCATCACTTGAGATTCATTCCGTCACCATCGACGGGCCACTCACATTCGTCGACGGGCCGAAAGATATTCGAAGAGCAAAGCTGCAGCAGCAGTTTGCCGGCCTTCGCAAGGAGAGTCTTTCCAACGAAGCGTTTGCTCGACGCATGCTCGAAAACAGCCTGCCCAAAGCGTTTCGCAGGCCGGTTGCGGACGAAACGGTTGACCGATATCTGGTGATTGCGACAGAACACTGGTCGACCGGTCATTCGTTCGACGAAGGCATGCATCTGCTGATTCGAAACATCCTGATTTCGCCGCGTTTTCTGTATCGATCGCTCGGCCAGGGAAGGATGGACGACCACGATCTGGCAACGCGTCTGTCTTACTTCCTGACGGGAGCACCACCGGACGCCACGCTCGCTGATCTCGCTCAGCGAAAGCGTTTGTTGCCTGCGTGGGTTCTGGAGCGGGAAGCGAAGCGACTCATGCCGAAGGACGCGACAGATGTCTTTGTCAGAGATTTTACCGGTCAGTGGCTGGACATCGCGTTGCTGACGGAAATCATGCCCGATCCGAAGTTTGGCTTTACGCCGGATTACGTCCATATGGCTCGAAGTGAAACCGAACACTTCTTTGCCGAAATGCTCCGTGAAAACCGCCCGATGACCGACTTCATCGATCCCGACTTCACCTATACGTCACCGTTGTTCGCAAAAGACGTGTATCAACTCGATCTGGGCTCCGGGAAGAAAAAGAAGGACGTGCTCAGACGAATCGAACTGAAGCGAGGTGGACGCGTGGGTGGACTGCTCGGTCAGTCAGCGATCATGATGGCAACGGCCAACGGTGTGGACACACAGCCGGTCTTGCGCGGAGTCTGGGTGCTGGAAAATATCCTGGGAACACCTCCGCCAGAACCACCCAATGATATTCCCGCGCTAACTCCCGACACACGCGGCACAACGACACCGCGCGAGATGCTTGCCGCTCACACAAAGGAAGCCACATGTGCCGTGTGCCATAAACAAATCGACCCAATTGGTTTCGCGCTGGAGAATTTCGATCCCGTCGGCCGCTGGCGAACCAAATGGCCAAACGCGAACAAAGCGATCGACGCGTCCGTGGTCCTGGCTGACGGCACGAAGATTCGGGATGTGGTTGACCTGAAACGCTGGCTGGTCGCAAACATCGATCAGTTTTCGCAGTGCGTCGCGGAAAAGCTGATGACATACGCAGCCGGCCGGGCTCCAAACTACGCGGAACGAAAGGAACTGGCCGACATCGTCCGAGCCAATCGAGAATCAGGCAACGGTTTTCGCGATCTCGTACTCGCGTTGATCGAAAGCAGGACATTCCGAACAAGGTAGTGGAATTCGCCAGAAATCCTGCGCGCCTGTCTGATTCAAGAGCAAGACGTCGTTGAGCAGATTGGCCAGTGGAAACCATTGGGCACAGACGAAAGGCAAAAAAGAGTCTGCTCGACAAGAAACGACAGAACGTTCGGCCATATTGCAAGTTGTGACCGAGGGCTTTCGGGTTCGGACTGGAGCTCCCCGAGGCGGACTCGAACCAGAGTAGCGAATCGCGAAAGTGGCAACTGGATTTGAACTCCGTAACTCTTTATTTCACATAGGATTCCGGCAACGCCCCTTGTTCATGGGGCGAAAACAAGTGGCTGTTTGAACTGACCGTGCTGGGATCGAAGGTTCACGTAAACCACTGCCCGTCCGGGCCATCCTGAAAGGCCTGAAAAAATACGGCATGTTCGTCGCCGACTACGGCATTGACTGGGCTATCTCGGTGGCTCCCGATCCACGCATTCCGGTCCTGCACGAGGAATTTCGGAAAATCAAAGGCTCCGATTTCGAAGTCGTCGTCGCCCCGCAATGAAATTGTTTCCAGCAGGCCCGCCAATAAACTCATGGCAAACGGCTTCAGGTTTTGACGGAGAACGACATTGCTGAACACCGCTGCCGAATGCCGGACCGTTTGATTGCCGATTATTGAGTCGCTTTTCCCATTCCCCCAGGCCATGCTCTTTCCTCACGGAGAACTTTTAATGAATTTCCGAATTTCTCTCGCCGCTTTACTCTGTGCTGCCATGCTGACTTCCGCCCAGGCTCAGGAAAAATATCGCGTATATTTCGGCACGTATACCGACGAAGTGAGCAAGGGAATCTACCAATGCGAAC
>JBDONA010001123.1:0-12860 GCA_039831575.1 Fuerstiella sp.
CGTGAAACGGACAGCTCATTCGTCTTTACGGTCCAGGCGGACTCGCATCTGGACGAAAACACCAGCGGCGACGTTTATCTGCGAACCCTGGACAACGCCCTCATCGATCAGCCGGACTTTCACTTTGCTCTCGGTGACACGTTCATGACGGGCAAGTACGTGAAACCTGAATTGTCCGAGCCTCAGTATTTGGCTCAACGATACTACCTCGGCCAACCGCAAAGCGGTTCAACAACAAAGCCCGGGGTCGCGCAGCGCACCCCGGGGCAACAAATCAACAACCATCGGAACCCCAGCGGGGTTCAACATCAGTCCCAAACGAAACGTTCGTCAATTACTACACCGTATTTTTCACACAACCTGCGGAACTCATCCTGAAACGATTCCTTCCGGTGACGTTCTACCTGGTTGGCAATGTAATTCGTCAAGGCATCGACATGCGATGGACTGACCGAAAAAGCTCCGTATCCCGTTTGCCAATAGAAGTGCGGAACGCCCAACTCCTTCTTCGCCCATTCCGACGAATCAGATTTGAGGTTGCGAACGAGTCTGGCAATATCGATCGTCTTCCCCAATCGACAAAGAAGATACACGTGGTCTTCGACGCCGCCAACAATAATCGCCGGAGAATCCTGATTCTTACAAATGCCTGACAGGTAAGCGTGCAGACGCTCGCGATCTGCTTCTGCTTTTAGGAACGGTTTTCGGCCTTTCGTCGAGAACACGATATGAACATAAATCTGAACGAGAGATTGTCCCATGAAGAATGTCCATTCCCGTAACCAGCGAAACCCGTCGTCGATTGGCCGCGAAGCGGTCAAACATCAAAGCCCGGGGTCGCGCAGCGCACCCCGGGTCCGCAAACACAGAATGACACGAACCCCAACGGGGTTCAACAAACGTGCGTTCACCGTTGTCGCCGATTGTTCAACCCCGATGGGGTTGGCGCGCGTTTGGGGTGGATTACCCGGGGTGTGCTGCGCGACCCCGGGCTATGTTGTTAAACGCCTTCGGCGTTGGAACGCGTGTGTGCGGTTTATCTTTATGGCAATAGTTCTGACGGCCATTCCGGCAACATCCTTCGCTCACGAGGGCCATTCTCATGCACTCTCGCGTCAAACACAGCTGAAGATTGTTCGGCTGAACACGGAAGCGCCGAAGTACCATCCTGTCGTACAGCGTCGGTCTACGACCGAGACCAATCGGCCGGAACTTGCGACGCTGTTTGATACGTTCAAAGATAAAGTCAAGGTCCGTTTTGACCGTGACTACCTGTTCGTTGAATCCAACGGCATGCCGGACCATTCCATGATGACCGGCATCACGGCATGGCAGCAGCAAGTCCCACTGCCCCAGTCCTACACTGGCGACAATGCGTGGCGTATTCCGTTGCATCCGGTTCCGGCAAAGAATCCGATGTCGACGAAGTCACATTTCTTTCGTGGTGCGATCGCTCTGGCCGCCAACGGGGTGCCGATCAAGAACGATGGCAGGACCGACACACTCCCGGCCGGAGAGCTGGATCAGTGGGGTGGCCACTGTGGTCGAGCTGACGACTACGACTACCACTACCACATCGCTCCGGTGCATCTGGAAGAGATCGTCGGTGCCGGGAAGCCGGTTGCCGTTGCCCTGGATGGTTATCCCATCTACGGCTACAACGATCCGAACGGTAAACCACCGACAAACCTTGATTGGCTGAACGGCCACAAAGGGCCGGACGGCGAGTACCACTATCACGCAACGAAAACGTTTCCGTATTTGAACGGTGGTTTCTACGGCGAAGTTGTCGAACGCGACGGTCAGGTCGATCCTCAGCCGCGTGCCGGAGGTGTTCGCCCTGCTCTGCCGGGGCTGCGTGGCGCTAAGATCACAGGCTTTGAAAACCCAAAGCCCGGCAGTTTCATCGTGCGCTACAACGTATACGGTGACCAGAAATCTGTGGAGTACACGGTGGCGGACAACGGATCAGCGACATTCAACTTTGTTTCATCGCAGGGAACGAGGACCGAAAACTACACGCCACGTCAACGTGGCGGTGGGGGCGACGGTCGTCGGAATGCCGAACGGCCCACCGGCAATGAGTCACAACGAAATCGAGGTCGCGGCAATGAAGGCCGCGGCGGCGAAGGCGGCGGACGTCCCGGTGGCGATCCCATTGTGGCGGCTTTGGATGTCAACGGCGACGGCCAGATCGACAAAGCAGAACTCCGTGGAGTCGCTGCGACGTTACGCAAGCTTGACACGAACAAGGATGGCAAGATTACGGCTGAAGAACTTCGTGGCCCCGACGGTCAGCGGCGACGTGGCGCAGGCGATGGACCTCGCGATGGCGGGCTTCCGGGCCAGGCTGGGGGACCACGCGGCCCACAACCCGGTGATGGTCCGCGTCAACCGTGGATTCTGGTCCACGCGGATGAGATCGATCTCGACAACAACAAGATCATCAGCCGTGATGAAATTGTCGGCGAAGCAACAAAGGCATTCGCCGGGTATGACGCGAATAACGATGGCAAACTCAGTCAAAGTGAACTCAGCGGACGCGGTGGATCACGAAGTGCGATGGGCGGGTTCCTGAAAGGGCACTCCACAGAAATCGATCGTGACGGCGATGGCGTTCTTACACGAACAGAAGCAATCGGCAACGCGGAGCGTATGTTCGCCAGAATGGACAGCAACGACGACGGCAAGATCACGCCGGAAGAAATGGAGGCATCGCGCAGGCGATAGTTGCGACCGGCCCAATAACCGCGAAGTGGTTGCACAACAAAGCCCGGGGTCATAGGCTCCATCGCACGAACCCCATCGGGGTTCAACACCAACACATGGCCCGATGGCGATGCCGATTGCCCAGCCCCGTTGCAGCCGTACTCTTGACCACATGGCTGGTTCACAACGACGACCGAAATCTTCGCTGCTCTCCATTCCTGACTACTTCGGTCCGATGGAAACGCCAAAAGACAGCAACTCCGCGGAGGAATGTGATGCACAAGGCGATGCACGCATATCCGATACTGAATTCGGCTTCTACGTTCTGGGTCGGCTCAACGATGAACAACGCGGCCAACTCGCCCGAACGACATCCGGAATTCGCTATCTTGCAGTCAGAGTTACTGCGGAATTCGAATACGCGATTGTGAAACGCGAACCATCGCTGGTGACAATTTCGTTACGTGGATTCGCAAACGTCCCGAAGACCTGGTTGGCCATGAGCACTGTGTAGGGTTTTCCACGCATCGGCTTGTAACCGTCGGCGATGTCGACGTGGAGCGTACCACCAAGGCTCGCTTTGCCAGTGACCTGGAATGCCGGTGTCCGATTATCTGCGAGTGTTATGCTTAGTGAGGCGTCAGCACTTTGGTGATAGTCACCGTTAACACTGAGTGTTGGTTGATTGGCACCTGTCACGTTAACTGTGCCCTTGTTATAAACGATCGCATCGATCGAACCACGGCCGTTCAGTGTGGCGTCAGGATGAATGTCGACCCATCGAAGTGACGATACGGTTCCGTTGCTGATGGTGAGCGTCGCGTGAGAGGCCAGGCGAATCTCGTTCCGTCCTGTGAGGTTGATGCCTGGGCCGAGCACGAGGGACTGACTGGCATTGCTACTGACGTTGCCGCGAACTTCGAGAGCAAGGACGTTCAGGTCGGCGTCCGCATAGGCCGCACTGAATTCATCCCCCTTGTTTTCGATGCGCGCGGTCCACGACAGTTGAGGTGCGCCGTCAGCGGTCGTGTAGGTAATGCCAGCATTGGCGTATTCATACTCGGACCAGTTTTCCGGCTCGGAAGTCTTAACACTGTCCTGGCCCGTCCAGTGGTGGTAGGTGTTGGCGAATCCTTTCGGCTCTGCGACCCGTTCGCCCAGCAACAGCGATTCCAGTTCTTTGACAAGTTGGGGATGGTCGGCGGCGATGTCGTTCGTTTCCGCATGGTCCGCTTCCAGATCGTAAAGCTTAAGAGGCGGATTCTTAGAACGAATGAGTTTGTGTTTGCCGCGAATGATGGACTGACCATTTCCTGCTTCGTGGATGATAAATTCACGACGACGTTGGTGACCACTGCCAAGAAGCGTGGGAGCGATTGACACGCCATCGATACCAAGCGGTATGGGAGCACCGGCAAGTTCGCAGAAGGTGGGCAGCAGGTCGGTCACGTCCACGACCATGTCGCAATTGGTGCCTTTCCTGAGTGCCGTTTCGGCCGTAATCTTTGCAGGCCAGCGCATGACCAGCGGAACGCGAATTCCACCTTCCTGTATTTTTCCTTTGATGCCACTGAGCCCGCCGTTTGCGTCGAGCTGGACATTGTTGTTCCCACCAGGACCGCCGTTGTCAGACTGGAAGACGACCAGCGTGTTGTCGGCAATCGAGTCGGACGTATCGCCATCGTTGTTGGGGTCCTCAAGGGCGGCAAGGATATTGCCGAAGTGCGCGTCTATCCGGGTGACCATGGCTGCCCATTGCCGAGTTTGATCGGCGAGTGTCGCGAAGTGATTGTCCGCTGCGTACTCTTTTTCCCACTCAGGCAGCGTGGCAACTTCGCCGAAGGGAGCATGAGGAATCTGCACGGCCAGAAGGCCATGAAACGGCTGGCCGGATTCGTTGTAGTTCCGCCCCTGTGTACGGACGAAGTCGAGTGCGGCAAAAGCGTAGGCGTCATCGCAATATGCTGTCTTCGGATACTCGACGTGGTTCTGTAATGCAGGTGTGTTCGGATAGGTTTTATTGTTCTGATAGCGGGACATCGAGTTGGGGACGAGCTCAAGACCACCGACCGCGTTTGATGCCGCCGGTGCACTCCAGAGCGTCGGCTGGAAAAACGTGTGAGCGCGGACATGGTGGAGTTCCGCCAGCACGTACTTGTAGCCGTGTGAGGTAGGGAGCGTCTGAACGTTCACGATAACCGGCCCGACCTGGTCCTGGGAGCCACCGTATCCCCACTTGCCCCAATAGCCAGTGACGTAACCTGCGGCTGAGAGCACGTCGCCAATTGAAACGTCGTCGGCACGAATGGCTTTCTTAGCGTTGTCGCGATCGTTGCGATCGGCGAATGTATGCCCCTGGTGGAATCCTGTTTGCAGCGATGAACGAGCGGGCGAGCAAACGTGGCAACCGTAGCCGCGTGTGAAATTGACACCCTGCGCAGCAAGTCGATCGAGGTTGGGAGTTCGCACGTAAGGAAGGTTTTTGGCTTTGCGAGCCGCCTGACCATTGGGCCCGATCGATCCCCACCCCATGTCGTCAACATAGAAGAAAAGAATGTTTGGCCGCGCGGGTTCAACAGCAGCGACCTGTTTGGCCGTCAACGCAGACAGAGCCAGGCCGAGAAGGAAAAAAGAATTATTCATAGTCATTGTTCAGAGTTTCAGTTCGATTTCGAAGTACGTGTTCAGAACGAGTCTGAATTCGTCAGCGCCATCTGTTTCCATTGTGCAGTGTTTTCGAAACCCGAGGTGTTAGCGAGGCGATCGACGCAACAGGTCTCCTCGCTTATGCTTCGGGTCAAAATGAAGAAGAAACTGGCGTTGTCCAACTTACACGAGTATTAAGACTGGACGGTCGTACTTCTTCCGTTCATGCGGCCCAGGCGGAAGACGGTCGATCAGGTATCGTGTCATCAGCATACGCAGATAAACGCTCGTCCCTTTGCCTTCCCACAATCCGTGATCCCGATCTTCGAGACCATAGGGCCTTCCGAAACCGGATTCTATCAACGATCCCGGATTCTGCCTGCAAAATCGACTTACCAGGCAAAGGAGATCGATGCATTGACCAATTTCGAAGCAGCGAACAACGGGAACGGGCCAACACTATCCGAGCGGCTGCTCGGATCGGCCGGCAGTCCGAACCGTCCGCCTTCAGTTTCGTCGGCGGTAGTCACCGGGAGTTTGACCCGTTTCTCGCTTAAAGACGGCACTCAAACGCTCTTTGTGGCTGTATCCGGCCAAAGGAGTGATTTGCTCAAGTGTCATCTTCGTTTCACGCAGAAGTTCTTTCACCCGCGCAATTTGGGTCGCCGTAATTTCCTGGTGAGGTGTCCGGTCCAGTTCGGTGCGGAAGCGGCGTTCGAGTTGGCGGCGTGAAAGCGATGTGAACTCGGAAACATCATTGACATCAATGCCTTCGCAGGCGTGTTCACGGATGAAGCGACAGACTTGGGAAAGTTCGCGATCTTCGACGGCGCTGACCTGTGTTGACAATCGCTGCACCACATGCGTCGGATTCACATACTCGACTGGCGCCGGCATCGCTGCTCCGTTCATCAAGCCATGGAGTATTTCCGCAGCTCGAAAACCAACGCGTTGAGCATCCGGCCGTACGCTCGAAAGCGGAGGATCGCTCAGAGGGCAGATAGCATCATCGTCATCAACTCCGATAACACCGATGTCGTCCGGGACAGCGATCTCAAGTGTCCGGCAGGCGTTCAGCACCTGTTGACCTCGGATGTCGTTGCAGACGAACAAACCGGTCGGGGAATCAAGCGAAGTCAGCCACTCGGACATCGGTTCCACATCAACCAGACCTGATTGTTCGATGCTTGTCAGTGTCGTGTTGCGTCGGCTGGGTGTCAGGTAAACGGAAAGCGGACAGCCGGCAGCTCTGACGCGTTCCTGGAAAAATTTCATGCGTGCTTCGGAAAAATGAGCGTGCTGAAATCCGCAAAAAGCGAATCGACGAAACCCTCGTTCAAACAGATGGTCAAATGCCAGTCCTGTAACAGCCCGATCGTCCGTTTCAATCTGTGGAACACCGGGGAACCTGTGACGACATCGAACATCAACGATGGGGACGCCTAACGTACGCAGCGGTTCAATCGTGTGCGTGTCTACTCGGCCAATCACTCCGCTGATCGCGGATGCCTGCAGCCAGACGGGAAGTCCCGCATCGATCGTCATTTCCTGATGCAACAATGACCAGTTGGTACGCGTCCTCGCGAAAAGCGCGATACCACGCAGCATGTCGCGACCGTAAGATCGCGATGACTCGACAAACAGGGCGACTTTGGGACGTAGTTTAATCTTCACGGGACTGCTTCGACATGTCGCAAATCATTATTTTCATGTCGCATTCTATCCTCGACTCCTGCAGATAACGAGCGATAATACAGGAGACATCTTAATTCGACAGGCTCATTCTTGTCGCAGTTCATTCTATCCAGAGCTTCAATGGTACAAGTTTTGCCAACTTTAATTCGTATCCTGTGTATGGCATCACTCGGCATGCCAGCGGCTGTGTCCGCAGTTGCCGACGAGAAAGTTCCGACAGCTGCGCAACTGGAATTCTTTGAGAAAGAAGTACGGCCACTGCTTGCGCAACAATGTTACTCATGCCACAGCGCGAAGGCGAAGAAGCTACAGGCAGGCCTGCGGGTTGACAGCCGAGCGGCGTTGCTTCGCGGAGGTGATTCGGGCGAAGCGATCTTTCCGGGCGATGCAGATGCCAGCTTGTTGATTGAAGCGGTGCGGTACGAATCGTATGAAATGCCGCCGAAAGGAAAGCTGCAGGCGAAAGACATCAAGACGCTGGAGCGGTGGGTTGAAATGGGAGCACCATGGCCCACGGAGGATGCTCCCACCGGCATAGCCGCGCCACCGGAGTTTGATCTGATGCATCGAAAATCGGAACACTGGGTTTGGCAGCCAGTGCGTTCGCCCGACGTTCCGCAGGTCGCGAACGAGAGTTGGCCACGCAATGACATCGACCATTTTGTGCTCGCTCGTCTGGAGGAGAATCAGATAAAGCCTGCCAACGACGCGGATCGATTGGCTGTTCTGCGGCGGTTGTACTTTGGCATTATCGGTTTGCCGCCAAAGCCCGAACAAGCGGCAGAGTTTCTCAATGACACATCGAACACGGCAACCGAAGACCTGGTTGATAAACTTCTTGACTCGCCGCACTTCGGTGAACGCTGGGGACGACACTGGCTGGATCTGGTTCGTTATGCGGAATCGCGTGGTCACGAATTTGACAACGATACGCCCAACGCGTTTCAGTTTCGCGATTACATCATCCGAGCTCTCAACGCCGACGTGCCGCACGATCAATTGGTGCGTGAGCATATCGCGGGCGACCTGCTTGACACGCCGCGGCTGAATCCTGAGGCCGGATTCAACGAATCGATACTGGGTACCGGTTTTTGGTTCATGGGCGAATGGGTGCATTCACCAGTCGACATCCGCAAAGACGAAGCCGATCGCTTCGACAACATGATCGATGTGATGTCCAAGACGTTTCTGGGAGTCACGGTTTCCTGCGCGCGTTGTCACGATCACAAATTCGATGCCATTTCGACCGCGGATTATTATTCGCTTTCTGGTTTCCTGCAGAGCAGCGACTATCGTCAGGTCCGTTTTGAATCGCTCGAACACAACCGACGCGTGGCCAATGAACTGGCCCGCGTGGACGCGAAGTATCAGCAAGCAATCGCACGTGAACTGGATAAACACGGCGTGAAGCCGCCAGTGTTACAGCAGACTGAACCGACGTCGCCAGCCGCGGACCTGTCAGACTCAGCCGCAAACGATGCAAAGTCAAAGACTGGCGCCGACGGCGCAGAACAAACGGCTTTGATCGCGGTCGACTACGGAGCAATTGGGATCGAGCAATACCTGCAGGATGGATACCTGTTTGGCAAACGGCCAAAACGTGCCGGCGAAGCGTATTGGACACTCGTCGATGGCGCACCAACGATCAGGTTCGTCGCCGAAGATGCTGCTGTCAGTGATCCGATCTGGAATGGACTTGAGTCCGTATCGGAGAAGGGAAACAATAATCGCAGCAAGCTTGCCACGTTTCCGCGTAGCGGTCGAACATTGCGGACGCCGACGTTCACACTAACAAGCGGCGATGTCGCGTGTCGCGTTCGTGGCGCCGGTCATGTCGTTGCCTGCGTCGATTCACACCGATTGATCGCTGGTCCGCTGCATGGTGAGACAGTCGCAAAGATCAAACCGGGGGATGAGTGGACCCAATTGAAACTTGGACGCTATGTCGGCCATCGATTGCATCTGGAATTCACTCCTGACAAGGACACTCAACTTGAAGTCTCGCTGGTTGTTCAGGGTGCCTCGCCAAAGGCACGACAACGATTGAGCCAGCGTGCCGCAAAGTCTGTTGAGGCAGTCGCCCGATACGAGCAAGCCGCTCGCAGGATTCTTGACGAGGACGCAAACAGTCTTGTCAAGTCCTGGGCGGAAGAGCGAAAGAGTCTGCAGGGTCAGATCATGCTTCGCTCACGCCTTGCGATGACGATGATGGATGGCACCGGCGAAGACGACCACGTCCTGATTCGCGGGAATGCGTCGAAGCCTGGAAATATTGAGCCACGTCATTTCCTGACCGCCGTGACCGGGCATCAGCCGATGAAGATTAAGTTGGGCAGCGGTCGTCTGGAACTGGCTGGCCAAATCAATGACCCCGGCAATCCGCTGACTGCTCGCGTGGCCGCCAATCGAATCTGGCACTATTTGATGGGACGCGGCATCGTGCCCACGACGGATGACTTTGGCGTGCTGGGGCAGCGACCGACGGATCCTGCATTACTGGATCATCTGGCGACGAAGTTCATGGGCGAAGGCCGCAGCATCAAACGAATGATTCGCTACATCGTGCTGTCACGCACGTATCAATTGAGCAGTCGTCCCGTTGCGAAATCGATCACGGCAGATCCGAAAAACCTGCTCTGGCACCATCTCCCACCCAGGCGATTGGAGGGCGAAACAATCCGCGACGCGTTGCTGTCACTATCGGGACACATGGATTCAACTCTGTTTGGTGAATCCATTCCGATTCACCTGACGCCGTTCATGGATGGTCGCGGCCGGCCGAGCAAGAGCGGGCCTCTGGACGGCAGCGGGCGGCGATCAATCTATACCGCAGTGCGGCGCAACTTCCTGTCGCCGTTCATGCTGACCTTTGACACACCAGCGCCCTTCAGCACGATGGGGCGTCGCAACGTGTCGAACGTGCCAGCCCAGGCGTTGATCCTGATGAACGATCCGTTTGTGGTGGAACAAGCGAAGAAGTGGGCAGAACGTGTGATCAAGCAATGCGAAACAACCGAATCGCGAGTGGATTGGCTGTACCAAACAGCGTTTGCAAGACGACCGACCCACCAGGAAGCGACGGTCGCAGTTGAGTTTTTGATGGCTCAATTTGCAGAACGTGGCGTTTCAGAAAATGACATTCCGCTATGGGCCGATTTTGCTCATGCACTGATCAACACCAAGGAGTTCATATTTCTGCGCTGAGTTCAGGCGGCGGTCAGAAAAATGCAACGAAACAAAACTGAATAATGAATCCACATCCATCCTTTGCATGTCAGCGCTACCAACCGCAACCAACGTCACGTCGCGAGATGCTGATGCGCTGCGCCAACGGCTTTGGTGCCGTCGCACTTGCGGGACTGCAAAGCTCTCCGGCGTTCGGCAGTTCGGATACGAAAATCGAAGAACTCGGCGCGGCCGGACATGGTCCTCATCATCAGGTACGGGCCAAAAACGTCATTTTTCTGTACATGGATGGCGGGCCATCGCAAGTCGACACTTTCGATCCCAAGCCGCTGCTGGATAAATACGACGGGCAGGATCCCGGCAAGTTGTTTCATGTTGAGCCAACTCAATTCAACAGAAACGGCAACGTGCTGGCGAGTCCGTGGAAGTTCAAAGAGCACGGCGATTCCGGCATTCCGGTCAGCGAATTATTCCCTCATGTGGCAACGTGCGTTGATGAACTGGCGGTGATCCGATCCATGGTGTCGGAGTTTCCCGAGCACACGTTTGCAAACTATTTCCTGCACACCGGCAGTGGCTTGCAGGGGCGGCCCAGCATGGGCGCATGGATAAACTATGGACTCGGCAGCGAATGCCAGAACCTTCCCGGATTTGTTGTGATCAATGGTGGCCTGATTCCACCAGGCGGGCTGGATTGTTTTGGCAGCGGTTTTCTGCCGGCCAGTTACCAAGGCTCCGTTTTCAAACCCTCGGGTAGCGGTGTCGCCAATATCCAGCGGACGGAACCGACAGAGCAGCGACAACGCAGCAAACTGGATTTGATCGGCCGTCTGGACGGATTTGCGGCTGATCAATTCGGCAAACACGACAGTCTCGAATCAGCAATCCGCAACTATGAACTCGCGTATTCCATGCAAATGACGGTTCCTGAAGTAATGTCGGTCAGCGACGAGCCTGCTCATATCCAGAAGATGTATGGGATCGAATCACAGTACGAACCGACGAAAATCTATGCGGCTCAGTGTCTGATCGCACGACGCATGATCGAAAAGGGCGTGCGATTTATCGAACTGACCTGCCCCAAAGTCGGCGGAGACCGCTGGGACCAGCACGGTGGATTGAAACAAGGTCACGAAAATAATGCCCTCGCCGTCGACCAGCCCATTGCCGCACTACTGAAGGACCTTCGTCAACGCGGCTTGCTGGACGAAACGCTGGTTGTCTGGGCAGGTGAATTCGGCCGCACGCCGTTTGCACAAGGCAAAAACGGTCGCGACCATAACCAATACGGCTTCACCGTCTGGATGGCAGGTGGCGGAGTCAAGCCGGGAACGGTCTACGGAGCCACTGATGAATGGGGCTACAAAGCGATCGAGAACCGCGCCGAAGTCCACGATCTGCACGCGACGATGCTGCACCTGATGGGGGTTGATCACACACGATCGACATTACGATTCGGAGGTCGCGACATGCGACTGACGGACGTGAAGGGTCACGTCATCGACGGCGTGATCGCTTGAACGGGAACGACTGGCAGAGCCGGTGGAATGAGAAAGGGGCCGGTCAAGTGGCACTTTCGAAAAGTCGCCGCGGTACAAGCCAACATCCACGGGACTTCAAACGATCTCTTGGTGTTTGTGTGCCACTGGCTCTGCCAGTGCGTTGTTGTGGTGTAGCATGGCAGGATGTCAGAGTTCCACCGAAAACGCATTCGGCATTTCGAGCAGTCTCGGCACCTGCATGAACTGACGTTTTCCTGCTACCGCCGCAAACCTCTCCTGACGAATGATTCCTGGCGGAGCATTCTCGCCAAGTCATTATCGGTTGCATGCTGTGAGGAGCAGTTTCGCCTGATCGCTTTCGTCTTTATGCCCGAACACGTGCACTTGCTTGTGTTGCCGAAAACACCGCAATCGAAAGTCAGCCGCCTTTTGGCTCGAACAAAGCAGCCGACGTCAAAGCAGGTCAAACAACTGCTGGAACGGCAGGACTCGCATCTCCTTAAGCAGCTTACAGTTCGAGAACGGCCAGAAAAGTATTGTTTCCGTTTTTGGCAGGAAGGTCCGGCGTTCGATCGAAACATTCTTTCTGCAGAAGCTGTGGCAGCATCAATCGGGTACATTCACATGAATCCGGTGAAACACGGATTGTGTTCTACGGCCGTCGATTTCAAATGGTCCAGTGCTCGATTCAACCTGCAGAACGACACGAATGCAGAACTGCCGAATCTCATGCGACCTGACCCCGACTGGTTTGACACAGCAGGAACAATCGTCGAAGGCTCGTAGCACTGGCAGAGCCAGTGGCACACGACGTCAAAGTCAGTGGCACGGCCGCCGCCAGAACTGATGATCCTGCCGTTCGACAAGATCTACTACGGCCTGGGAATCGCCAACATGGGCGCTGCGGTTCAGGTCGGCAGGTTGCAATAACAAGAGAAGTAAGACCATGATCACCAGAATATCATCTGCGGCATTGCTTTTTATTGGCGTGCACGCGCGGGATCTTCGATTTGATTTCCAGTTTCGCGAGCGTTCGACTGACGGTGGACAGGCTTACAACAACACCTTTGAGTTTCTTCAGGGTCAGTGCGAAAAGTTCCAGCGTCCACGTTGGCCGATCCC
>JBDONA010000641.1:0-12860 GCA_039831575.1 Fuerstiella sp.
CACACGATCGGCGACGGCAATTCGTCGTGGGCGGACCAATGGGAGGCTCGTTCCAAAAAACGCGGCAAGCCGAATCACATCGCTGGCTGGAAGGCCGGTGACCACGGCAGTCTGCTGGAAGAGCCCGACTACATGAAACTGGGTGGTCCCTGGAAGAACGGCAAGGATCCGGCCGCGTCTTAAGAACTGGCGAATCGGGCGACAACGTTTGCTGCAGGTGTGCCGGAGACCGGTGAGCAGCGTGACACCATTTCACCGTCACACACAAGATAAAGCAGGCCGGATCCAGGAGCCACAGCGACGCCGCTCCGGCAATGGGATGATCACAGAAGTGGGCTGACGATGCCGGCCGTTTCTGTGTCATGCAAGGTGCTGGTCTGTTTGAACAGGAGGCAGCCGAGAGAGCAGAGTTCACCATTCACGGTTTCTCTGCGTCCTCCTGTTCAAGTTGCGTAGGTCAGGACCTGTTGTCTGGCCTACGCAACTTGTGTGGCACGATGAAGGCCGAAGACCGGGAACAGGAAACCGTGTCGCTCGCAGTCGCGGACTCTACACTGCCCCTTCAGCGGACCCCGCGGAATCTGCACCGGGCCCTTCAGGATCGTATCCCGCCCACCGACTGAAGACACCAAGTTTTCCCTGGGCCAGCAGAATCAGGAACGATGGCACCATGATCGGACGGATCAGGAAGGTGTCGAACAGCACTCCCAGCGCCAAGGCAAATCCCAGCTGGTCCATGCCGACAAGGCTGCCGGCCATCAGCGACGAAAAGGTTCCGGCCATGATGATGCCGCAACTGCTGATGATACTGCCCGTGCGATCAAGAGCGACGGTGATGCCTTCCACCGGCCCGTGCACCAGCCGCTCCTCTTCAATCCTGGTCAGCAGAAAGATGTTGTAGTCTTCGCCAACGGCAATCAGGATCGTAAACAGAAACATCGGCACCTTCCAGTCCAGTCCGGAAAATCCGGACGGATCGAGTGCCCAGAAGAATATGAACGTGCAGCCCAGCGTCGCCAGATAACTGAACAACACCGTAAACATCAGGTAGGCGCAGATACCGGGTTTCTTCAGCAGGATCCACAGGATGATAAAGACCACCAGTGTCACCAGGCCATTCACTCGCACCTGATCGCGGTCGGTCACATCCTTCAGGTCACTGAGATTGGCGGTTTCTCCGGCCAGGTGGATCGTCGCGTCGGCCATGGATTCCGGCAGCAGTTTGGGGATCTCCTCCCTCACCCTGTGAAACTCCTGGATGCTGGATCGAGTAAACGGGTCGTGGGCAGAAATCAGATCCAGACGAGTAATTGACGGATAATCCTTCGTCGCGAAATCTTTGGTCGCACGCATGCGGACGAAGCCAGCCGCGCCAGCCCGCTGGCGACCGATATCGCGCCCGCCTGTGGGATCCGCCAGCGACCTGATGGCCTGGATGCCCAGTTCGTCACCATGAGCGAGAATGTTTTCGGTGAAGTCGACGACGTCCTGGGGCGGTCCAGGTCGATCGCGTTTTGCAAAGTTGCGGCCTGGCAGGTCAACAAGAGCCCGTACCGGGGCAACTTCCCCGGCCGGAAAATGTGCCTGCAGGGCGGCAGCGCCCTGAACGCAGGGAGCGGTGTCGGGAAGCTCCGAGATCAGGCCGTAACTCAGGTGTCCGAAAAAGACGATGCCAAGGATCGAGAAAGGCAGCATACCCAGGATGCTGCATAACCACATCATCCACGGCCGCCTCAGGTGGAGTCTGCCGATGCGTTTCCAGCCAATCGCAAGCAGGCGAGAAAACTTATCCGGCCGCGCCACCCAGCCAGCTCCGGTCGCGGGTCGTTGCGCAGGAACACTGGGCCAGAAGGCCCACCGACCGGAGAGCCGCAGGATCGCCGGCGTCAGCGTGAGTGCCGCACACAAAGTGACGAACAGCCCGAAGGCGATAGCGATGCCGGCCTGTTGAAACTTTCCGAATTCAGCAAACGACATCATGCCGATGCCGCACATCGTCGTGCCCGCACTGGCCGCCAGAGCAGAACCAACGCGCGTTAACGCCACGGAGATCGCGTCCTTGATGTCCGCCCCGGCTTCCAGCTCTTCGCGGTAGCGAGCAATCAGAAACAGGCAATAATCGACGCCAGCACCATAAACCAGAACAGTTACATAAGCTTCAATTCCATTGAACAGACGCACCCAACCTTGTTCAGCGGCGATCGACAGCAACTTGATTGAAACTGTCCCGGCGACCGCCACCGTCAGCAATGGAATGACGGCCAGCAGGGGCGCTCGGTACATGATCAACAGCAGAAATATGACCAGAATAACGGTCCACGTTTCAGTGGATTCCGCGCTGTTTTTCGCTTCGCGAATGATATCCCGTCCAAAGGTAGCCGTGCCGCTGAACGCGATATCCAGACCCTGCGGAATCGACATTCGTGTTGGGTCGCTGGACGGAGTTTTGCTGGTTGGGATATGACGCCGCTCCCGCAAAAACCGCTCCACCTTTTCGATCAATGCCGCGTTGCCCTGATCAAGAAACTCAGTCTTGAGTTCCAACACGACGATCGACGCTTTTCCGTCCGGGCTGTCATACAGTTTGCCAACATGAAGTGTTTCGCGCCAACTCAGTTTTCGGACAAGTGACTGTTCCGCGTCCTCCGAATCTTCTTCGGGTTCGTCCTTGTCTTCCGGTTCGTCCATGCCTTCCTTAAAACCAATGGCCTTCCGCAGACCTGGAACCACGACCTGGCGGATGAATTCGTAGTCCTCATCCAGCAGCCCTTCACGCCGTGCTTCTCTACGCAGGACCAGAACGACGCTGCTGGAAACGCTGTGGTCGGGAAAAGTTTCGCGGAATAATTCTTCGGCGATAACACTTGGCGAGTCTCGGGGCAGAAACGCGAATTCCCCGTTCTCAACCACACTTTCCCACGTCGGCGCCGTTAGGAACGTTGCAATAAGCAAGACGACCCAGATGCCTATGACAACGGACGGATGCCGGGATGTGATGTGGCCCAACTGGCGAAACAGCATGCGATGATTCGCAGTCAGGGACGACCGATCTGCGACAAATAGTGGCTTTGGGGTAGGAAGCGGGCGTTCTGCGGAACGTTCCCAGAGACAGTGAACGACAGGACGAACGGAAACTACCGACGAATCAGCGGGAATTCAACGCAATTGCAGACTCTGCCTGGACTTAGGCCTGTTCCGCCCGAAAACCGTAGCGCGGTCGGTTGTCGGACTGATTCCTGACAGCCAATTGGAACTTCAAATTGCTGCCGCCGAAGCGATTTACGGTTTCTTCAGTGAGTCGCGATAGTCCGCGATAATGGCTTCCGGAGCCTCGTTGAAGGCCTGAACACAACCCTGACAACATACGTAGTAGGTCTTCCCCTGGAAGCTCACCGGAATCGTACCGAGGCCACCGGTGACAACGCACTTACGTTGGCCGGCGCCTGACTGAGCCAGCTTTGCACCGTCCCGAGTGTACCCGATACCGAAAACGCGGCGAAAGTTACCGGTGGGGGAAGTCTGTTTCTCGAACAGCAGAATGACGCGAATATCGCTTAGCTGCTGAATCGTGCAACGATAGGCAGCGCCGTCATCGTCGCGCACCGTCACCAGTCGAACGGCCCCAGGCCAGTCTTTGGGCGCTGGTCCGCGATACTTGTGGACGCCTTCCTTTGTTTTTCTGATAAGAACCAATTGTTGATTCTTTTGGTCCCATCTCAGCCGCAGCTCTTCAAACTGCTTGCTGTCGGTGGACTTCAGAACCACGGATGTTTCTGCATCAGTGAATTGCCATTCGCAGATTACCTTTTCCGTCCACGCCCCTCTTCGAGACCCACGCCGTAACTGGCCGACACCACGCCACTCACCGATCAGCGAATTGAACGGTTTGAGATCCTGTGCGCGATTTGAGCGGCCGTCGGTCGATTCTTCAGTCATGGACACCGCCGACACTCCCGGTATCAGCAGCAGAACAACAATCAGCAGTCGTGGCGTGGATTGCCGGAATAGACGATCTCGCATCATCTCAGGCCTCAATTCTTTCACCGGTAATGTCGTGCGTGGATGGAGTGCCGTCCGACGCCGCCGGACATGTCCTGAGCGGAACTCCGAACAATCAGTGCCCGCACAATCGGAACAGGTGTAACGAACGCATCACGAACACCCGCCCCTGCCATCGTCTTCAACGAAATCGACCATCGCAACAATGATAACCGTCCGATGATGAAAGTGAAATGTGGGATCCCCGTCACGTCTATTCAGGACACCTGCCGAGAACGGTTTCTCATCAGGTTGGGGCGCTACAACAATACAGCAACGGTCGTCGGTGATTGAACGAATTCTCCAAGGAGGGGGAGCATGTCGGCTATGAGCAGCAATTACAGCAACCCGTACAGTACGACGTGCATCTGCGCGTCACTGCTGGCGCTACTTGTTCTCAGTGGCTGCGCAGCGACCTGCAAACGCTTCGTTTCCAACGATCCCGATAATTGCAATGCTGTCTGCGGCCCTTCCCTTGCGGCAGACTCGGCCGACACAGCCAAAGATGGCAGGCCACAAAATGTCATCCTATGTGAAACACACGCGTCCGAGGACGGACACCTTGAACTGCGGAAATCCTTCCATCCGGAAGATCAAGTGAAACCACGGGACGCTGTATTAGTCGAAGCCGCTTCCAGTAATTGGCCATCGTCTGAACTCGTCCACGTCGGGCAAGCTCTGGTCGTTCAGGCCAATCGCTCAATCCTGGCCAGGCGTAAACAGCCCGTCCTGTCGCAACCAGTCAGGCAGATCAACGGCGTTCATGTCATCGGATCAGACGGCTACCTCGATCTGGGGCCCGCATACGGCAAGGTTTATGTCGCCGAACAGTCACTCGACGAAATCCAGAAACGAGTAGACACACACCTGCGACATCTTCTGCCGAACCCACATCTTCTGCCGAACCCACAGGTTCTGGTGACTCTGCCTGACTCACAGGACGCACTGCCGACCTCAGACGGTCAGTCCGGCTTCCAAAGGAAACGATTTCTCGATCCGTCAAATGGCCCTCGACGTTCTCGTGGATCTCATGAGATGTCCCCGCGGAACGGCCGTTTGTCGCGGTTCCGGACAGTTTCACGACGATCGACCTATCAGCCTCGGCTGCCGTCCTGCGTAACATCACACACTGTCGAGGTCTCTCCCGATGAACCTGTCCAGGCAGCCACGTCGTCTGCGACATTCGAGCGGTCGTTGAGAATTCCGCACGAGCCGTCATCCGGCCGTGCGCCGATCACGGCCCCGCAACCGCGGAAGTCCGGCTCCGTATCGAATTGGGTCGAACGACCACAGCCCACAGCACCGGACTTCGCAGCACCTGCCACGTAAATTCATTGTTGACATTTGACAGCGGCGCAACACAGTTTCAACTCAACATAAAGTTGGGCGATTGACTGAGGAACTGCTGCGGATTGTCGAACGTCACCTTGTCAACCGTGGTCAGGGCGTGCCCGCGCCGCCGCATTTCCAGCCTTGCTTTCGGGACGGCCAGCGGATCACTGCAGCCCCAGTCTCCGGCGGAATTCATCCAGATCCGCTCGTCGCCGTACATTTCGATAATGTCTGCCGCACGCTGAGGTGTAACCTTGGTGTCGGGATACAAAGTCATCCCCGCCCAGAATCCGCGGTCCAGAACTTCGGACACCGTGTGCTCTTCAACGTGGTCGATCAGGATTCGTCCCGGGTCGATTGTGCTGGCTGACAGTGCATCCATGATCAGGCGCGTGCCCTTGAGTTTGTCCTCCAGGTGCGGCGTATGCACCAGTACCAGTTGGTTGTACGTTTCCGCCAGGGCGATCTGTTCTTCCAGAATGATCAGCTCGTTCTTCGTGTTCTTGTTCAGACCGATCTCGCCGATTCCCAGGACATTGCCACCGCACAGTTCGTCCTTGCTGTTTAGAAAGTCCGGGATCATTGATATCACTTCGCGAGCGAATCCCGGATCGTCTGCCTCCTTCGGGTTAATGCACAGCCACGTAAAATGCTGAATGCCATACTGAGCCGCCCGTTTCGGCTCGTATTCGGTCAGCTGACGGAAATAGTCATAAAAGCCTTTAGCCGACGAGCGATCAAACCCGGCCCAGAAGGCTGGTTCCGTGATCGCGATACACCCCGCCTGCGCCATCCGTTGATAGTCGTCGGTGGTGCGAGACACCATGTGAATATGTGGGTCAATATACTTCACGCGGCACCCCCATCCGTCAGCGAAACGGCGCCCAGGGCACCCTTCATTCCGTCGGCTGACTGAGGCAACTCGGTGGTGTGGTCACTGAGCAGGTCCAGAATCCGCCCGGCCCGTTGTTGTTGACCGTCCAGCAGAATCTCTACGGCACGCCGAAACGCAACGGCACGGAAATCCGCCGCATCATCCCCCTGACCGCGATCAATACGGTCCAGGTATGCGGCAATGTCCACCAATTTGGCGCGGTGTTCCATAAAGTAGGTGTCAACGACCTGCTGCTTCGTCTGAGGATTTGTATGGGATACGTCTGACAACGAATTAACCCTTCACTACAACATATTCAATATTGGCATACGCGCGATATCGAGCGGGAAAGAATCTTTGCGGTTGAAAAAACTTCCGAAACGGGCACACACAAGCAGGATTCGCTCGCATGGAATGGCCACCTGTCGAGTCAACGACGGTGTACTTTATCGTCACCTGGTCGAATACACTAACGTCTCGTTAATACCCGATCAGCGTCCAGACTGGCGCAAAACCTCAATTTCGAATCCACTTCCTGTTCGAACAAGCTGAAACCACGTGCGGTTGATCTCTCTGGCAGATCACTTCCGGCGAACGATTTTTCCTGTTCCTCAAGCATTCGTTCGGTATCGGACGGAAGAAACTGGACCAGCCTGGCTTCAGAAATGTCGACTCCCGCGGCGCTAAACAGGTCGCGATCAAGCAGCAGCATATCGCCACTGCTCCACCTGGTAAAGAATCGGGTTTCCGGGTCCCCATGGGACGATCGTCGCACCTGCGGCGCAGAACTCAGGCCACTCAGGTAAACGATATGGCCGTCTTCGAAAACAGCACCCAATTCGACGCCGAAGTGATCAAGCATTCGGCCATACTCACGCGCACTTCGGGGAGCCACAATTTCGAAGAACCAACGACGCGGCGGTTGCCGGTGCAGCAGCGTTCTGCCTGGTTCCACTCTCGTTTCGCCCTGATCACTCACCTGGCCACGGTTGCTGGCCCTGGTCGCGGATTCAATGACCGACGTGGACGTGACCGTGTCATACAACTGTGACAGACGATTCTCCGAAACCTGCTGCGACGCGGAATCGGTGATGTCGTCAGGCACCTGTATGGCACTCAATTTATATCGTGACCTGGGTTGCTCGATCACCATGGACTGGTGAACGGCATTCCCTGAATTGATGAATGGCCGTGGCACGCTGGCGTCGACAAACTGCAACCAGATGGTAATCAGCAGGGCGCAAAGACAACCAAGCAACAGAAACAACGTCCACAGCGCTGATGTTGTGCGATCGTAAAACGTCTCGCCCAACACCGGCGACCTGTCGGTGACCACGATTCGATGAGCATTGAGGGCCGCAATTCGCATGGAATGTTTCCTCTGAAAAGTTGGCCAACAGACTACGATTGTCCCCACAGTCCAAACGCATTGTCAAGGTGTGAACGGCGTTTCAGAAAATCGCCTTCAAAACCACGAACGATCACTGGTCGGAGTGGGCGGATCGGACAGACACGGATCACGATTCGTCGGGCCTCTTCCCTTCACCAAATTCGGTCAACCATGGCCTCAGCCGATACCAGGCCCTGTCGAATGCGGCGCACGGGGCGAGATATCGTTGGGGTTTTCGCAGGTCTGTGTTTATGCTGCAGACCTGTTTCACCAAGAATCACGCCTCGCATGATCGGCTGTTATGGAATCGCTTCGCCTTCTTTCTGTTTTTCTGTCAATTGCCGCAGGTACAGCGGCACTTGCGCAGGAGACGTGGCCGCAGGCGGCCGGACCGAACGGGTCATGGACGACCGTGACTGAGGATCGTGCGCCGACGCTGTGGAGTGGCAGTACGGGACAGAACATTCTGTGGACGACAACTCTGGAAGAGGGCGGTCAAAGCGGAATTGCAGTGGCCGGCGACCGCCTGTTTCTGACAATTAACAAACCACTCCCCATTGGCACGAACGTCAACGACGCTGCCGGGACTGACATTGTGGGACTGTGTTTTGACGCGAAAACGGGAAATAAGCAGTGGCAGATCGAGTTGCCCGGGAAAAAGCCGATGCCACATTCGGGGCTATTTTCCGACAACACTTCACCGACCCCTGTGACCGACGGACGGCACGTGTGGTTCGTCAACGCAGGGGGGCTGATTACCTGCTGTACTGTGGACGGCAAGCGGGTCTGGTCGCGGGAATTCGAAGCGAGAACCAGACACAACGCAAAAAACTGCGAACCCATACTGTACGGCGACTGGCTGATGTACGTCGCCATGCGTGACGAAGACGACCCCGCACGCAGACCAATGCTGGCGAAGAAAGGCAAGCGAGAGAGTGATTCCGCAGGCTGGCCGTGGACCTTTGTTCGTGCATGGGATAAGTCAACGGGACAGCCGCAGTGGGTCGCCGAGGACGGCACCAGTATTCACAACACGCCGACGTGCGGCATGGCCGGCGGCAGGCCCGTCATGTTTCATGGACGCGGTGGAGGTCATCGGCCTCCCGAGGAACCATACGGATTCTCGCTGACGAGTCTTGACCCCGCGTCGGCCGGAAAAACACTGTGGCGGCGAGATATCACCAGCGGTATGGCGTTTTTTGTAACGAACTTTGACGACCGTTTTGCGTACTGCTTCGACACCGGAGCGCTGGTTGTGCTGGACATCGAATCCGGAGAAATCCAAAACACGATTCCACTGTCCCACAATGTTGACGTACGAACGTGGGACGCTGCGAATGGGAAGTATACACTGCAATCGAACACGAAATTCGCACCACCGGGCAAACGACCGAAGAGTTACCCGACCAATCAGACCAACATCGTTGTCGGAAAACACTGTCTGTTCATGACTCATGAAGGACACCTGATTGGCCGAGCGAACGTGGAGAGCGGCAAGGTGGAATACCTGCAGGTTCCGATTCAGGCCGTGCGCTCGCGCGACGCTGGTGAGGAATTGTTGTGGGATCACCACATTCCCGCCGACACAACGAACTCACGAGGCATGGACACGGCCGCCGACCGCCGTGCCAAAGGTGACGGATGGGGCCACGTGACAGCGGCCAGCCCCATCGCGGTGAACCAGCTGGTCTACTTTTCAACCATGCTGGGCACGGTGTACGTCATTGATGCCAGTGCTGAACAGCTTGATGCAGCCGCCCTTGTTGCGGTAAACGATCTCGGACAGGCCGGCCAGACGTGGAGTCTCAGTTCGCTCAGTTACGCGGGCGGTCGATTGTATCATCGCGGCCTCAAGCGGCTGATCTGCATCGAAGACTCGCCGTGATGGTCGGCATCGCTCCACTCGAAGATCGTACCGTTTTCCTTCACCCTCCTTTTCAAGGAAGGTATACGTATCTACACATATCTGAAGACTACGATCGAAGCGTCTGCTTGCAGATCGGTTCGTTCGCTTTCCAGAGAGTGTCAGATTCGCCATGATGTCGAGACTATGTTCTGGAATTCTCAACGGGAGACGATCTGTGGCACTTCGAATCTGCGTGTTGGCGTTTTGGGCGGCATTTCTGAGTACTGTTTCTGAAACAAAAGGCACTGAACCGTTGGCGAACTCAGTGATTCAAAAGGGCGATCTGCTTGATGTGTGGCTGGGGACAAGCAGTCGCAGGCCCAGTCAGGGAATCTATCACTGCACGTTGAACACCTCCAACGGCAAGCTCTCCGACCCAACGCTTGTGGCGGAAATATCGGGCCCCGGGTTTCTCGCGATGCATCCTTCGCTGTCAGTGCTGTATGCTGTCGGCAGCGTCGACGGAAAACCATCGGTGGCCGCGTACGCGATTGACGGCACGTTGAACAAAGCATCGCTGAAGTTTCTGAATGCCATCGAAATCGGTGACGGCGGTGCGGCTCATGTGTCTGTTGACGCCACCGGAAAAACGGTCCTGACGGCTCAGTACGGCGGAGGATCCACCGGTGTCTTTTCGCTGAATGACGATGGTTCTCTGCAGGCCCGCACACAGTTAATTAATCACGAAGGCGCTTCCAACGCCGTCCCCGGGCGGCAAACCAAATCACACGCGCACTGGACCGGATTTTCTCCGGACAACAGATTTGCTTTTGTGCCGGATCTGGGCCTCGACAAGGTGCTGATTTACAAAGTCGATGCAGCGGCCTCAACAATCGAACCACACTCAGCCGGAATCATTGCTCCCGGCGGTGGTCCTCGCCACATGAAGTTTCACAACAACGGAAAGTGGATCTACGTGCTGCATGAACTGGACCTGAGCGTCACGGTCTTCGATTACGACACTGATGCCGGCACGATGACGGCAAAACAGACGATCGAAACAGTGCCGAAAGCGGAGCTGGCCAAAGAAAAATTCAAAAGTTGCTCCGAGATCCGCGTCCATCCCTCAGGCCAGTTTGTGTACGCGGCAAATCGAGGCCATGACACGATTACGGCGTTCAAGGTCGACGGAAATACGGGCGAACTGACGTTTATCGAGAGAGAATTCGTCCGTGGGGCGACGCCGAGAAACTTCAACATTGATCCGTCCGGGAAATGGTTGCTGGCAGCCGGTCAGGACTCGCACACCCTGGCATCGTTTGAGGTAAATTCTGACAACGGTGAACTGACCTACAACCGCAGCAATGTTCACGCTCCGTCCTGTATCTGCGTGCTGTTCGGGCGCGAGTAACGGCCCTGCGCCCAGGCATAGCATCTGCACAAATCACATCACCCTCCTTGTGAACATAGGTATCTACACATCTTTCCCTTCACGGGAGAGTCAACACGTGAACCGAACTGCTTTCAGACGCTTCGATCGTAGTCTTCAGAGTTGTGTCGATATCAATGGCAGAAAAGAGGCCGTGCTGGCTGTTTCTCTTTGCTGCCTTTGCGAGCTTCTGTGGGATTGTGACTTCCGTCAGTCAAGTAGGTCAGGACCTGTCCTGACGCAACCATAATCGGCAGGACAGGTCTGCTCTACGAAAATGGTGACTTCCGTCAGTGTCCACGCAGTATTGCCGTCTGAGGACAGGGTTTTGAACAGAAGGGCGCTAAGGAAGCAAAGAACCATTGGTATTTGCGCAACTTTACCTGCCCGCCTTCACGGGAGAGTAAAGACGTGAACCAAACTGTTTGCAGACGTTTCGATCGTTGAATTTTGCCGACGCCTGTGGCGCACGGGCGTCTTAAGAACTCGCGTTACCCATTAAAGTTGCCAGCCACCGCGTGTCCTCGAAGCCATCCAGCGCGATGCGGGCCGTCATGGTCAGCGGCACGGACAGCAACATGCCGATCGGGCCGAGTACCCAGCCCCAGAAGACCAGCGAAAAGAAGACGATCAGTGGCGACAGCCCCAGTCCTTTGCCCATCACACGTGGCTCAATGAAATTGCCGATGGAGATGTTGATGATCGCGAATCCAACGGCCACGGCCCCCCCCACAAGAAATGTTGATTCCAGCGAAGCGATCAGAACGGCGGGAATCGCAGCCAGCACTGATCCCACATTGGGGATGAAATTGAAGAAAAAGGCCAGTAGTCCCCACAGTCCCGGGTGAGGCACTTTCAGTGGAATCAGCCAGAGTGTCACCAGAATGCCGGTCGCCAGACTGATCCAGGTTTTGATCACAATGTAATGCTGGATACTCTCAACGATCTGATCAGCACGTTTCTTCGTCTCTTCGGTACGAACAAAAGCGTGCTTCATCTTGGCGTTGAAGGTGCCGACTTCCAGCAGAATAAAGACGACGGTCAGCAGAATCAGAAACACGTTACTAAGAACTTTGCCGATGCTGCCGACGACCGTGGCCGCCCAGGAAAGCGCCATTCCCGGATCAAATTGTGAATACAGAAATTCGCCCAGGCTTTTCCGCGGCTGGACCTGTGCAGACGAAACGTCAGCAGCATCCTTATTGTCTTCGTCGGCCACCGTAAGTTCCCACAATTCGTCGTCCGTCCGTGCAGCCTGATCGTTTTCAGTTTCCGTGACAGGTTCCGTGTCGATCCCAGTCGGATCACCGATAGAGGCCGTTGTCTCCCTCGGTATGCCGGGGTCTGAGGCGAGTGTCGGATCGTCTTCGGTATTCGGCGTTTGCTCAGCGTCCTCGGACGGGGCAGCATCGTCCGACGCATCGTCTTCCGCCGCTGAAGATTCACCGAAGTCGATCACGCTGGACAACCAGCGATCGAACATGACACGTTTTTCCAGAATCTTGTCCCGGTAATGATCCTGCTGATGTTCGGACGTGAAGCTGGCGATCGAACCGGTCACAAAGAAAACCACACCGATCAGAGTAGCCGACAGCACGCCGATGACAATCAGCAGCGCCAGCCAGCTGGCAATCTGCCGTTTGATCAACCAAAAGTAGGCCGGCGCCGTGATGACGGACAGAAAGACGGCCAGCAACAGCGGGTTCAGAATCGACTCGGCCGCCCGCAACCCCGCCACGACGATCACAAACGCGGCCGCCATGTACAGGAAAGCAACCCCGCGTTCCTGAGCCTCTGAAGATGAAGTGCTGTCGCCCATAACACGATCTCAACGCGGCACCGCCACGCTCCCAAAGTTGCTGAAGCGATCAACTGCAATTCTGCGTCTTGCTTCCAGGCTCCAGCCTGAGAGCACCGATCCTCGCGGTTCTGCTTCGCCGAAACACTGGAG
>JBDONA010000773.1:0-2884 GCA_039831575.1 Fuerstiella sp.
GGCAGACGCAGCCGGCGTGCGATCGCCTCGGCCGGGACGAAGAGTGAGTGCAGCGTCCAAACGTCGTCGACGATGCGGGCAGCTTCGTTGCGGTCGATCACTTCAACCCCGCGGCTGCGAGCTCGTCTTCGGAGACATCGGCGGCCAGTGCCTCAGACCGGCGGTGGCGTGCCAGCTTGGCGGCCGTAACGGCTGCGAAGAAGTCGTCAATCGCCTGGGCGGTCACATGCGGCCGGTTGCCACAATACACAACGACGAGCTTGATTCTCGCACCGTCGAGCCCCTCAAGCCCTTTGCGGATCCACCGCCAACAAGTGCTCGCGCAAACCGGCTTCCCATCGCTTCGACGAGGGATCTTATGTTGGCGGGCGTAGCAGAGACTGACCAGTTCTGAACTCTGAGTAACCATGAAAAAAACTCACTTGCAATGGTGTGTGATAATTCACGTCCGTTGCTAGTGAGGGTAGATGAGTTTTCTTAGGTGTCACGTAGTAACTGCGGTCGCGGGAAGAGACGGGACGAACGGGAAGAGACGGGACGAACTCATTCGTTGAATTTTACAGAGAACTGTTTTTCAACAATCGGGCGAATTCGCTTCCAGATGAACAGATGAGCGTTGCCGCGCTTGTTGTCTCGCTCCCCCCAGTCCTTCTTGTATTTGTTCAACAATCTCTTGCTACTGATCTCCACACCGCATTGACTCAGCTTCTTGGCGACGTATCCCACCGTGACCAATTCATCTTCCGAATCACCATGTGACTCATTTCCGGTGAGATCCGAGAGTGAGGACGGCGACGTTGTCGGGCCCTCGTGTTCAGCAGAATTTCCTTGGGAAACACGACCGGATCCATCGCCGGTCTCAACGATTTCCTTGTCAACTGCCGAATGACTGGCGGATTCGTCCCGGAATTCGATGCGGCTCTGAACATCGCGGGCATATTGTTCCAGCGTTGAAATCACAAAACTGAGAACGGTAGAGCCCGGTAGAGTTATCGTTGGACAGCCGAGGAAAGCAACGTTCAGGCTTTCTGGGAATGCGCCAAGAAATAAATGCGCTTTTTGATAGTTTAGTCCCGCCCGGAATCCAGCGGTCTCGTTCACTAACTCCGCCACCTGCACACTGTTCTCACATGCCAAGTCGATTGCTTTTCCCATATCGTTGAGTGCATCAACTAACGGAAGACGCAATTCAAAATCGTCGTCAATTGCATCTAGTATCGCCGCAGCATTTGAGACCCATTCATCGATCACATCGACGATTGTTCTTTGCTCCGTTACTATACGGGATGCCAACATGCCCCACGAAATCTCCAGCAACTCTCCCACCTGACTGACTCCCCGAAACGTCGACTCCCCGAAAAGAAAAGCACCAGACCAGGCGGTTTCGGGTTCCGCTCTTCGGGGATCAACCTAGGTCTGGTGTGATCAGCTTACCGTTGGTCGCGGTAACTTTCACCCAATCCGAGCAATGACGCTTCGCGCCTTCTCATGGTCGAGTTCGGCGTAGATTTCTGTCGTGAACCCTGTCGCGTGACCGAGAATGGTCCGAACCGATTCGATGTCGAACTGCTTACGCATATTTGTGGCCGCATTGTGCCGTAGCCGGTTGGGTGTCCACGTGGGAATCTCTGCCACTTCGCATGCGTTCTTGATCGCCCGTGCGTAGCTGGTAACGGAGTAGCACAACCCCGGTTGCTTTTGTGGATCTGCCAGACGTTTGCGAGCACGCTGGCTGGGTGTCATCGGCGACACACGGTTCTCACGGCGTTCTGCGTCGAATTCAGCACGCGCTTCGGCCGGCGAAAATAGATGCTTGTCCCGATCAGCCTTCAGAAACGGCCGCACGATGTCCTGTCCGATCGGGCCAATAAAGATCACTCGGTCGCGTCCATGATGCTGAGTTTTGTGCTCCAGCGGCCGGTATTCCCACGGATCCGCTGACATAATGATGTCGCCGATTCGCATGATGCGGACCTCACCGGGGCGCATGCCGCTGGCAAGTTGCAGCTGAATCATGGCCCACACCTGTCGGCTAACATGAGGCTTCACAGCGTCGATGTCAGCGTCAGGAACGGGCAGGACAGGTGAACTTTCCGTAGCCGGTGATCGGCCATACCGTAGACCAACGAGGGCCGTCAGAGCGGTGTGAACGCCTGGGTTCACCAGTTCGTTCTCGACACCCCATTTGAACATCCGTCGGATGCGGCCAATGTTTCGATTGATGCTGGTGCGGACGATGCCACCATCCACCATCGCCTGTCGCACCTGCTTCAGCTTGGTCGGACCAAAGTCATTTACGTGAGTCCGCCCGAATTTCTTTACCAAAGGACGCAGTGCCGCCTGAATAGCGGACACCTCAGAAGTCTGCCGGCCATTCTTAACGTAGTAAGACTTAACGTGTTCATCGACGTACTTCAGGCAGAGTCGCGCAATCGTGAGTCCGGACGGGGCGCTGAGTTTGTCGCCGGTCAACCACTTTGCGATCAGCCGATCGTATTTGGCCTTCGACTCTTCAGAGCCGTGCTCGCCCAGATAGAAAGCCCTGCCGTTGATTCGGACGAGTGCCTGGCCGGTCGCTTTGTGCAGCGAGTACTTCGGAATGCGTTTCATGGCGTGTGGTTCCCATAAAAAGGGTAGTGAAACGAGTAGTCGAACCGTTTCACACCACACTGCCGACGCGGCAGGTTTCCGTAAGTCACGGAATGGCAAAGAGTTACAAAAGTGCTCCCAGAAGGACTTGAACCTTCAACCTACTGATTAAGAGTCAGTTGCTCTACCAATTGAGCTATAGGAGCTGAGGTGATAAAACAGGGGTTTTCCGTCATCTATGGGTATCGGCGAGACAACTGATGATACCGTTTGGTATCTGCAATCGTGATTCACA
>JBDONA010000450.1:0-12831 GCA_039831575.1 Fuerstiella sp.
GTCTGCGGAGCGTCCGGAAGTCTTTGAGAAGCCGTCTATGCGGCAGCGCCAGTAATCCGTGACGCTCCGTTGGCTTACTGCGATCCGGAATTCTCGTTTCGCCGGCTTTGTGAATCCAGCTTGTCGGGACGGCTCGGCTGCAGGGAACGGCCGCCGCCCGACAAACTGCACAAAGCCGAACACCTGGGGATGCTATAAGCGGCAGCGATTGGGTCTTGAACGCTGGTGAAACACACTTGCGGGCGCTGCGTGCTTGTATCAAAAACGGCAAGGTCTCATGAGTGCTCACCAGCGGAGCTGGTCGTTTGATGTTGCGAGACTTCCCGCTTGACACTTCCATCAGGGCCCATCTCTCCTCAGTTTCGGTAGTCCTCGCGTACCGGATTAAATACGTCAACAACTTTGCAGTCCGTGATCGCCCGACCTGAATGCGTTGTGTTGCCGGGGATTACCGCCACGGTCCCGGGCGTCACACGTTGTGCCTGGCCATCAATCGTCAGTTCGAACTCTCCTTCCAAAACGTTGGCAACCTGTTCGTGAGGATGTGCGTGTTCCGGAAGCAGAGATCCTGCTTTGATGTCCCAAAAGGCGAAGGTCATGTTCTCCGAATGCACGAAGCGGACGTTGAAACCGGGAATCAGATTCTCCTGCAGTTCAATGTCTGTCAGAGAAATAAATGGCATCGAGTACTCCTTTTCGTCAGTGCGATCAGCATTCTGTTGCAGTGTACTTCATGCCGCCAGCAATATGTTCGTCTCGCGAGCGGCCATGAAACGTATGAGTTCCGGTGCCTCCGGCCGCTGTCGAACCCCGGACACAGCGCGAATTCCGATCTCAGCTCGAATGTGTCCGGCGTTGGTGTACAATCCTGTACGATCGTGGAGTCTATCAGACGCAATGTAATTTCTCCCCATACTTGAATCCGCCAACGCTATGCCCGCCTCCCGATATCTGATCGCCGCATCTGTTCTTGTGTTTGCCTGTGTGACTGAATCGGCAGAGCCGGATCGAGACTGGCCTCGTTGGCGGGGACCGCAGGACAGCGGCAGTATCGATGCAGGCAACTATCCCGTGGACTTCGGCACCACGAACATGTTGTGGCGCACTCCGTTGCCGGGCAAAAGCTGTTCCACTCCCATTATCCTGCAGCAGACCATCTTTCTGACGGCCCCCGTTGATGGCAACGATGCCGTGCTGGCATACGACTGGTCCGGAAATCAGCTGTGGCAGACAACGTTTGGTCAGGAAGACGCCGGCCGGCACCGCAATGGCTCGGGCAGTAACGCCTCTCCGGTTTCCGACGGCGACGGTTTGTTCGTGTATTTCAAGAGCGGCACGCTGGCTGCTCTGGGCCTTGATGGGTCAGTCCGATGGACGTCGAATCTGGTCGACCAATTCGGGAAGGACACGCTGTATTGGGATCACGGGACATCTCCGGTCGTCACCGAAAAGTATGTGGTCATGGCTCGCATGCATCACGGAGAATCGTGGCTGGCTGCGTTTGACAAGATCAGCGGCGACATGGCGTGGAAGGTTGCCCGCAACTACGAAACTCCCCAGGAAGGAGATCACGGCTACGCCACGCCGCTGGTCATTCAGCACGCCGGCAGAGAGGCTCTGCTGGTCTGGGGAGCTCAGCACCTGACGATTCATGATGCCATCAACGGCAAGGTTCTTTGGTCGTGTGGAAACTTCAACCCGGAATCAAAAAGACTCTGGCCGTCCATCTCCACACCGGTGATCGTTGGCGACATGGCCGTCATCGCCTTTGGCCGCAACGACCGTGGTATACCACGGCTGCATGGAATCCGACTCTCAGGCAGCGGCGACGTCACCGAAACGAATCACGTTTGGCAGCGGGATGACATTGGCACATTTGTGCCAAGTCCCGTGGTTTACCAGGGACACGTGTATCTGGTTTGTGACCGCGGCGAGGTCGAGTGCCTTGATCCCTCGACAGGCGAGACAATCTGGAGCGCCGCATTTCCAAAACACCGAGCCAACTATTACGCATCACCGTTGATCGCCGGCGGACATCTGTACGCTCCGCGTGAGGACGGCGTTGTCTTTGTCGCCAACGTGGCTGACAACGAGTTCAAGCTGCTGGCGGAAAATGACATGGACGAATCGGTCATCGGGTCCCCCGTGCCCGCGTCAAACCGCATTTTCATCCGGGGCGAAAAACATCTGTTTTGCCTGACGTCGTCGCCGTAGACGGCTGTATCCGAAATTCCGCGCCGGGGAAGCGACAGAAAATCTGCGTTGCCGCCCACAACCGAATGGCGATACCTGGTACAGCGTATTACGTTGACTCGTGGCCGCGAAAGACGTGTTCCAGCCCAGGAATACGGCCTGTTCACGAGAAGAAGTAAACAGCGCTAGATGCGTTTCGCCAGCCGTTGCGTCAGGCGAGTGAGCGCCGGGCTGACGTCGTACATATCCAGGTGCACGTTGATCAGACTGAAACTGTCTTCGTTGGCCAGCGCGGCCGTGAGTGCTTTCTCCAGATCGCCTTCATTGTGAACCTCGAAGCCCCAGCCGCCGCCCAGCAGATCGGGCAGGCGATGGTAGTTCCAGTTGAGAATGTCATTGAACGGGCCTTCCTGCAGGAATCGCTCGGTTGTATAGCCTTTGTTGTTCAGCACGATGACGATCGGATTGAATTGCATTTTCAGACCGGTGGACAGTTCCAGACACGTCATCTGAAACGCTCCGTCACCGACCAGCACAATCGGACGCAGGTCACGGTTGGCCACCTGCACACCCACAGAAGCAGGTGTCGCGAACCCCATCGAGGTGTAGTAGGCCGCGCTGAGAAATTCCGTGTGTTTGCTGATCTGCAGATCGGCTGCGCCGAACAGGGCGTCGCCGGTGTCGGCAATCACCACCATGGAATCGGAATCTTCCAGGATAGCGTTGATCTTCGTGAACAACCGACGCGTCGTGACCAGTGCGTTGTTGTCCGGTATGAACCTTCCAGGGGCCTCGCGATTAATCTTTGGCAGCTGCGGTTTACCGGTACGGATCTTTTTTTTGCCCAGCCCGCGGATATAGTCCGAGAGCAGCACATCATGAAAATGGTGATGTGCGATGCGCAACTTTTCGCTGGTTGCGTAAATACAGCGACCGGGATCAAGGTTGGCCGTAAAGATGCCCAGATTGATGTCCGTCATGAATGTGCCCAGCAGGATAACGCAGTCGCTGGATTCGACGAAGCGACGAATGTCGTCGTGCCCCATCGCGCCCTCGTAGATTCCCAGATACAATGCGTGCTTTTCACTTATGACTGACTTGCCCAGCAACGTCGAGCAAATGGGAATGTTGTTGCGTTCCGCCAGCGACAATGTCGGCTCGCGCAAACCAAACCGGTGCACCTCGACCCCGGCCAGTATGACTGGCTGCTTGGCCGCCTTGATCAGCCTGGTTGATTCCGCAATCGATTCGCTCAGCGCGCCGCGATGACTGCGCAGGCGTTCAACGTGTGGCTTGTGAGGAAAGATCGCTTCCGTTTGTACGCGGTCGCGGGGCAACTCAAGATAGACGGGACGTTTGAATCGTACGGCCGCTTCCAGACAACGGTCAATCTCACGGAATGCAGTGAGTGCGTCGTCCAGCAAAGCCGACGCCACGGTGATCTTCTCGAAGACTTCGCGCTGCGTCGTAAAGTCCTTTACGCGATGATGCAGCAACGGATCTGTCTGTCGTTCATCCATGCCCGGCGCGCCGCTGATGACGATCAGCGGCGACTTTTCCGCGTAAGCGCCGGCAATGGCATTTGTGACGCTCAAGCCGCCAACGCAATAGGTCACACACACCGCACCGATACCATGCACTCGGGCATAGCCATCCGCTGCATACCCGGCACAGTCCTCGCGCGTTGTACCAACCACACGAATCGGACTCCCTTCCAGCATCCCGTAAAACTGCAACACAAAGTCGCCGGGAATACCGAACACATCGCGCACGCCGAAGTGTTGCAGACGTTCGATCAGGTAGCCTCCGATGGTCTGCGGCTGTTTCCGCCGCAGGGCCGGTCTGGGTTTGGCCAGGGACGATTTGGCTTTGGTCTTCGGATCTAGTGGCCGGCGGCTGACCTTCTTTCTTACAGTCTTTTTGCGTGTGGACATACTTAGTCTCCCGGAAGGAAGGATACGTTCCGGAACAATTGTTCGGGCGGCCACAGGCCCGGTCAATGACAGGAAACGGGGTGCCCACTCAGATTATCCAACAAACCGATTCGAAACGGAAAGGTTGTTGCTTCTGGCCGAAGTCAAACACCACGACTTCCCGCGACTTAAATCTGCGTGCGGCCATGGACCAAGTGTGGCACTCGGAGCCCCGGAACAAAAGAGCCTAAACGACGGAGCCAATTACCCCCCGGACATCAGTGCGGAGATTACGTTCAACGGCGCAGCGGCAATTGCCCATCGTAAGCGTAGATTACGACTGCTCAGATTTGCGCAACTTGTACTTCTGCACCTTGCCTGTCGCTGTGCGGGGCAGGACGTCGCAGAACCTGACCATGGTCGGACACTTGAAGTGCGACAGTTGTTCACGGGCGAAGTCAATCAGATCGCGTTCCGTGGCGTCGGCATCTGACTTCAGAACGACGATTGCCGTGACGGTTTCTCCCCATTTCTCGTGGGGCAATCCGATGACAGCGACTTCGGCCACCGCGGGATGTGAGAACAGAATATTCTCTACTTCGATTGATGAGACGTTCTCGCCGCCGGTGATAATCACGTCCTTCCGGCGATCGGAGATTGTCAGAAATCCGTGTTCATCCAGCTGTCCGCTGTCACCAGTGTAAAACCATCCGTCGCGAATCGCCTTGTCGGTCGCCTGAGAATCGTCCCAGTATCGATCCATGACAACGTTGCCCTGAGCCATCACTTCATCTTCATCACCCGTCCGAAGTGACACGCCCAGGACCGGAGCACCGGCACGGCCCAGACGTTCGGCTCGGTCCAGCGAAGACAACCGGTCATCTTCCGTGCAGGTGCGATTGACTGTCAGAATTGGCGATGTCTCAGTGAGCCCGTAGGCCTGAATAAATTCCCAGCCCAGTTCGGTCTCGACACGTTCAATCAGTTTCGTGGGAGGCGGTGCCCCGGCGACAACGATTCGCACGCGACCACGTCCCGGAATCGGCCCATCCCAGACTGTTGCCGCATCCAGAATTGCCGAGACAACCGTGGGAGCACCACACATCAACGTCACGCCGTGCTGTTCGACCCGCCGCAGAATCTCAGCCCCGTCCACGTTCCGCAGCACGATCTGTCTGGCCCCGAGTCCGGCCAGCAGATAGGGCATGCCCCAGCCGTTACAGTGAAACATGGGCAGCGTGTGCAAATAGACGTCCCGTTCGGTGACGGCCAGATGCAGACCAAACAGCGTCGCGTTAATCCACAGATTGCGGTGTGTCAGGCAGACTCCTTTGGGACGAGCTGTCGTGCCGCTTGTGTAATTGATCGAGGCCAGGGCATCTTCACTGCCTTCCCATGCCTGCGGTTTTTTCGTCGACTGAAATAATTGCCGATCTCCGTCCTGATCGAGGACAATTCGACGTGGGCCAATCCCCGCCAGTGATTCCTCCAGTTCGGCATCCACCAGCAGCAACGTGGCTCCGCTATGCTCCAGAATATAGCTGATCTCGTCGCGATTCAGTCGAAAGTTTATCGGCACCAGCACCCGTCCAAAGCCGCTGACTCCAAAGAAGGAGACCAGCATCCGGGCCGCATTTTTTGACACAATTGCCACTCGCTCGCCGGGCCCGATACCCATATCATCAAGTGTCGCCGCCTGAGCCAGGGCAAGGCGAACGACGTCGCCGTAGCTTAATTCGCCGAGTGATGCACCCAGTTCACTCGGATCGTCAACGACGCCAACGCGTTCGCTGTACACAGTGCCGGCACGGCTGAAAAAGTCGCAGATCGTGAGAGGTCTGTGCATGCTGATCAATAAGGGTTGAAGAACATCGAAGGATTCAGGACTTCGTCAATGCGCTCGGCCGTTTGTCAAAAGCTCCGAGTCTCACCGGTAAAAGGTAACGAGTATCGTGCGACTGTCCTAACGTGCTCAGCTGCTTCAAAGTCGCCAATGACACAATTTCGTGTCGTAAACACACGCCGGGTGCCAGTGGCTCCGCCAGTGTTGTTCACGGGAGCACTGTCAGTGACTTGAAACTCATAAAAACACGGGCCACGCCGGTGCCGCACAAACACACAGCAGTCGTTGAGAGTGACGCGGGTGCCCGATTCGGAGTCATCGACATAGTCGGGGTGGCTGAGCCGGAGCGTGATTTTCTGCAGTGGATGCCGGCTGTCTTCAGCTGCTTTGGTGAATACAGGACTTTCCTCTGGCGGTATATTTCCCAGCGTCCAACGCCCTTGAGCGTCCGTGAAGATCGCATCGAACCAATAGGAACGCACGGGGCGTTGTCCAGGCCTGCCGATGGGCGTCGCAGCAAAACGTTTCGCCGTTTCATCGATGACCTCGACCTTGACGCCTTCGATCGGCTCGCCTTTTTCGTTCCTGACGATGCCTCCGATCTTCGTACCACGCTCCAGCCGGAAGGTGAATTCCTGGGGAATATGATCTCCGTCAGTTTGAAATTTCTGCGCCCACATGGCGTGCAACGGAACAAAGTTCTGCTTTCGAGCCCACAGCCGCAGGTCTACAGAAGTGCCGGAGAGAGCGACGACCGTTTTTCCGGCGGCATCTGTCCGATAGGACTTGCTTTCGATCTTTGACCGTTCCACGCCTTCGGGTTTGTAAACGTGGTTTCGGAAGATCCTGACGCCTTTCATTGGTTTGCCGGCCTCGTCCACGACGCGAATTGCGATCGTGCGCGTCGGTGATTCGTCGTTTTCCTGCGCAGCGTCTGCCACGGTCTCCTGTTCATCAGGTGCCACGGCCGACACGATCTGCGGCGAGTTCCTGACTGACTCAGAAACATCATCAGTGCGAGAGAACGAAGCCCCCGCTGCTGGAAGTGTTTCGTTGTCAGCAGGTGTCGAAGCGAAACTGTCCCGCTTTGCCACGTCCTCATATTCAATTTCCACACGATCACCGGCTTCGTCGGTGACGGCCACTGCTGCGAGCGGTAGCACTGCAATTCCAAGCACCAGGATTGCAGCGCGACCAAGCCTGGGTATTCGGTGAGGTGTCTTCTCTTTCATGATCATCTCGATTCTCCTCGTAAACAGACGTTCCCCAAACTGTTCCCCGGCGATGGGGGCGAACATTCGGCCTTCTGTCAGAATCTCAATAGTTCGCAGTAATGCCTGCCCGTAGTTGCGACGAGATTCGGGCAATGCCCAAACGACCCGCGCATCGCAGCATTCTTCTTCAGCCTGCCGAAGTCTTCGGCTGGCCCACCACGCGACGGGGTTCCACCAAAACAAGGCCAGCACGATCAGCTCGAAGCACCGCACCCAGTGGTCACGGCGCCGGATGTGCGCCAGTTCGTGAGCCAGAATCGATCGAATTTGTTCGCGGCTGAGCTCAGTTAACAGCTGCGACGGAAGCAGGACAAGCTGTTTCCAGCCGCCAATCGACACCAGTGGGCAGACAAGAACATCGGTGACGCGAACACGCGGGCAGCTCGCCAATCCGATCTGCCGAGATACCTCTTTCGCATCGCCCATCAACGTCGCGTCTGGCGCTCGCGCCCCTGCAAAGACGCGCCGAAGCCGGCAGTGTCCGCGAAATGCCGCACCGGCCAGAATCAATGTTCCCACGCCCGACAGGACAAACAGCCATGTTGACTAATGGGGCAGAAACGACTGCCAGAAAGTCAACGCAGACGTATCGGACTGCCCTGCCTGAGTTGGCACTCGCGCCGCGTCTTCAAATTCTGGTGGTCCGGAGATGGCTTCCACAGCTGCTGGTCCCTGAACCATCGACTCCCCCGCCGCAACTGTTTCATGAGAATCATCAGACTCGGCATCAACAATCTGCTCTCCGCTGCCAGGACTGAATTGCGGCATCGGCACGTGGATTAATGGCGGTGTCACCAGTTTCACAAGCACCAGCAGCCAGAGGGCATGTGCGAACTGTGGGTTGCGCCACAATCTTGTGAGAACAACGGCTAGAACGCCCAGCAGCGCGGCCAGCACGACGTTTGAGACCAGAAGGTCAGGAATAGTATTCATCATGGTGGCGTCCTACTGTTCGTCAAGGAGCCGGCGGATTTGTTGTTTTTCCTTCCTGCTGAGTTTCCTGGCGTTCAGCAGATGCAGGACGAACGGAGCAAGCGATCCTTCCGATAGCTTGCTGGCAAACTCATCAAGCTGCATTCCCGCAATGTCTTCGCAAGTCACCTCCGTATGGAACCGGTGTACCGACTGGCTACGATCGCGACGTACAAGTTCCTTTTCTTCCAGCCGCGCAATCAGTTTCTGCACCGTGCCCATCGACGATACTTCCTCGTACAACCGCTCGGTAATTTCACGTGCCGTCTGTGATCCTTCCGTCCACAGCACTTTCAGCACTGCCAGCTCGGCGTCAGTGATCACGGATTTTGGGACAGCCATCGGAATCTCCTGTGTTGACGTGATGTCTACACCCCAGCGTAGACATGATGTCAATCCCTGTCAACCCCCCGCCGCGGTTTCTTTTTCCGAATGCTCGTAGGGCGTCGGGTCGAAGAAGGTCAGCCGAACTCGAAGTCATACTCAGCACTGCAGTTGTGGCCGCGCGAATTCAGACATTTCAGCCGCTTGACTTCACACCCCGCGCCCCGGAATCTGGTCGTGTTTCCCGCCCACGACCGAGTTTCCAATGCGATTCATGCTCCCGCCCTGCCAAATTCTGCTTGCCACCCTCGTAGGCGGGGCCAACGAAAGCCAGCAGCGGACCATCGAGTACCAGAACGACCAGATCAAAGTGTTACTGAAGAGACTCGGCAAGAAGCGTGTGCTGCTGAGTGAAGGTCAGCAGCGCGTGCTGGCAGTGATTCACTGCGGCGTGTACCCATCGGGACTGGGGTCGACGTCTTACCCCGGGCGAGATTCACATTCGCATGAACCTCACGACCACATCTTTCCGGATACCGGCGAGTCAGGCTATCGCGGACAGTACAGGTGGAGTCGGTTCGGGAGGCGATTGCTTCTTCCAACTCCTCATGGTCAGCCAGAACAGGGTCGCGCAGATTGCAGCGGCCACAATTTGAATGACTCCTCCCGCTATGGAACTGTCAGGCTTAACGAAATGGCCGATGGTATTGATCGCGATCAAAATCGTCATTCCAATCAGCCACCATGCAACGGTGTATCGGACGTATGCGACCCACAGTCGGTGTGTGCTTGCACGCACCACGACTGTGCGAGGAAACATTGATGGAGCTGACCGTCATTGCCCCTTCGGGCTGAGTCTGCGATCCGCTGAATTCGGTCCCCGACTCACGGCACATGCTGCCTCGTCCCGCATTCGGTGCGTGCGAGCACGCACCCTACCGTGCTACCGTTGGCACTGGTCGTCGTTCAGTCCGGCTGACGTATCAGTTCGAGGCCACTGATGACCGTAGGGCCATTTGGCGCAGAGAGTTCGAGCGTCAAGTCATCCTTCACTTCGACACCCGTAATCGTTTTGATAATGCCTCTCATCACGCCGCCAGCTTCATCGGCAATGTCAAAATTGTGGACGACGTTTTGCCCCTGCAGCTTGATGTCCTGCAACCGATGTTTCGGACCAGCGCGTCCTGGGGCTTCAGGTTCAGCGAAATACAGACGAACCTGATAGCTTCCGGGTTTCAGATCCTTGATGACGAAGCGCTGCAGCCCTTGAGCCATCGAAGCACTGACCCATGGATAAGATTCCTGATGTTGCATCCACACGCTGTGTTGATAGTGATATGTTGCAGACTTCGTAGCCTCGATGTTGACGTCGGGTGAGGGGCCGCCAACCGATGGATAGTCCAGCCAAAGTGTTCCGTCGCGCGTCATCCGATCGCCGGGCGCCCCGAAGTTGATGCCAATGCGTTGAATGCTGCCAGGCTTGAATTTGCTTTCCCCCCACGACGACCATTGCTCGTGGCTTTGGGGCATCGCAACCAGCGACATGGCGGTGGGCAACGGATAGCTGCATGTGCAGCCGTCGTAATAATAAGGCACATTCAGTAAACCGCCGGACGGGATGATGCTGTTGGTGCACCCGCTTCTGGGACCACTTAGAAAGACCGTTCCGCTCTCGATCGTCTTATCGTAATAGGCCGCGGTGCCGCTGCGCAACGTATAGAAATCACCGTAGTCCACTCCCCCGTCACAACCATAGGTTTTGGGAAAAGCGCGTGCCTCGGTTTCGCCGGTCAGTGGATTGACTCTTTGCCCCGCAACCCGGGGAACGGATTTCGACGCAAACGGTTGTCCCTCCGGCCGATACTGGCTTGGCTCAAGAATCGATGATGAAGTCGCATTCAGCGTCGCCCGCAAATCACGGCGTTCCGAAGCATCCAGGACGCGGCCTGTGTAAATATCAGACAGGACGGGAGGGAACAGCGGATAGTCGATCTTGTTGCTTTCCTTGAACCGCGGTACCTGCCAATTCTTCGGTCGGGAAATCATTGTGTCGCAGTCGAAAACGGGCTGCGGTGAGCGTTTGAAATGTGCCAGTGTGTCGTCAAACCACAACACGCCCAATGGAAACCGAACCAACTTGTCATGACTGGCCGAAAAATCGCCGGCATATTGCGTTGCGCCAGGCAACCGCCCTACGCGCCGAACCACCGTCAGACCGGCAATGCGGTCAGCCGCCAGTGAAAAGTTGCCGAGTTCTATCTCTGTCAGTGTCTTCCGGCTGACGTGACCGCCCACAGCCATACCTCCGAATGGACGGAGTGTCTGCAGCAGCGGCAGGAATGCGACGTCCGCTTGTTCGCTGACCAGCGTCGTGGTGATATAGGGCGGCAATTTCAGTGTTCGCAAATCACTGTGTATCACGGCAGCTCGGCGACCAGAGAATCCCGCCTGGTCCAACTCGTTTCGCAGTTGTTGAATGCGATCGTGATTGTCATCGAAAACGACGACGTGATATTCAGACGATTCAATCAGTGCTTTGGTCAGCGCCCCGTCCGACAAACCCACCACGATCGCGATCCCGTGTCTGCCGGCTGCACTCTGCACGATCGCCATTGCTGTCTTCATCGCGTCGTCCGATGTCGTCAGACGCGTTGTTTTGCGCTTCCGGATCACAGGCGATTGGGAAGCCTTACCACTGGTTTGACGGAAGCACATGATACGACCATCGCGTGTCGTTACAAACAAGGCGTTATCAGCAACGACCATCGAATGAATCATTCCATCGACGCCCGCGCATTTCTGGTTGAAGTCCAGCGTCGTGTCTGCAGTGCGGATTCGGCGGCTCAATCCTGCGACGCCGCCACTGCTGCTGTTGACGCCGCCTTCGTGCTGGTGCCGATTGACGACGTCATCAAACGTCAACAGGCCACGCCTGACTGCACGCGCTTTATCCGGATCGAGAGCGGCAAACCAGCCGCCGGGATATCTTCCGGATTTCGGCAGTTCAAATGAAATCAATTCGCCCGTGTGCCGGTTCAACCGGGCCGGATATGCATTGGAACATGGAACGATCAATTCGTCATCATTGATCAACAGGTATCCCTGAGGCGCCAGGCCACCGATGGCCTTTGTGTTATGGGGCTGCTGGCCAAACATATAGCCCAGGCGATCGTTGCGCCACACAACGTTGCCGGTTTCTATTTCCATGGCGTAGACAAAGACACCTTCAAAGGGCCATACGCCTGCCGCAAAATAGACAATACCATCGGCGACAACAGGTCCGCCGCGAACGGGCCAAACGGAAATCAATCGTTTGTTACCAAGCAGGCGCCGCTGGCTGGGCACTGCCTGATGTTTCCAGTGCAGTTTGCCAGTCGTCACTGCAACGCAATACAAACAGCCATCGTCTGATCCGAAACAGGCAAATTCCCCGCCGATGGCTGGCGCCAACCGCACGGGGCCATCGGTATAGAAAGCCCAAAGTTCTTTTCCCGTTTTCGTATCGTATGCTTTTATGGAATCGGTACGCGAAGAAGCAGTCAGCAGGACACCATTGGCCACAACGGGCTCGTATCCGGCATCAAACTGCAAGCGGGCGTCATTGAATGCCGGTGTCAGCTTTAGCAATTCGCGACTCCAGGCAAGCGACAGGTTCTTTGGCAGGCTGTCCTGCGTCACACCACGACGGCCCGCATCGCCGCGGTACATCGGCCAATCACTGGCCGCCGCCGTTTCACAAGCCAGCAGCCCGCATGAAATGACGATCAGGAAAATCATGATGTTACGTCTCATTGGTATGCCATTCACAGATTGAAGCCGTGCGTTCCAACCGGGGATTCTAGCAGGAAGCGTCCAACAAGTCGGCCAGCGCAATTTACGAAATAGAAATCACGCCTGGCAGCACGCCGTTGACCAGGCCCGGGCCGATTTCCAATCGCTTTCAAACGCAGGGCGGTTTGGATCCCAAGGACGGTACTTGCCGTCCGTTCTCCTTTCTTACGCAATTGAAGATGGTCAACGGATTCGGGCGAGAGGACAGGATCTCTGCTGCAGCGCATGCGTGCCTGTCCTGCCGGGGAAAACGCAGCGTTCGAGCTGTATCGTTCGAACCGACGATCGCGGTACGGTGTTCGTCAGCGCAAATCCGGCACTGGCTGAAGATCCGGAAAAAAAAAGTGTCCGGAACGAATGGCACTGCCGGGGATTTCAGGAGTTTGAGGCGCAGCGATGCGATCCGCGGGCGACTCGCGGTTTGATTTTTCGGATTTTTGCCGAGTGGAAACGGATCAGGATTTCGGCGGAACGTACTGGT
>JBDONA010000828.1:0-2881 GCA_039831575.1 Fuerstiella sp.
CCGAAGAATCCGATGAAGGACGTGGTTCCGGATTCATCGCCGACCTGCGGCAACTGACGGCTCGTCGCACCGATTCCGGTGCCGGGCTAAACGAGTATCTGAAGCAACACCTGGATCAATTTGAAGCACCGGTGGCCGCCGAGATTATGCGATTGGCGGCCGAGGTGACTTCTGAAGACCGGGACAATCACAATCGTGATCTTTGAAACGAAATGGACGGTGTCAGCAATGGCAAAAGCTAACAAAAAAACGGTACGCTCAATCGACGATCTCAAAGGAGAATACGAACGGCTGAACGAACGGAAGATTCAGGCTCAGACGCAGCTGGAGGAAGCCACGAAACAGTTGGGAGCGCTGCAGAAGGAAGCGATCGCCGAATTCGAAACCAGTGATATTGACGAACTGAAAAGCAAGCTTGAACAAATGGAGGCCGAGAACGAACAGCGGCGCAGCGACTATCAGGAATTGCTCGAACAGATCTCCGGCGAACTGGCGAAAGTCGAGCAGGAAGCGGCGCCGCAGACGAAGTCCGGGAATGCGGATGATGCCTGAGCCCGAAGCAAATGTGGCAAAGAACCAGTTGGCGGAGGTTCGTGGGCGGCTGGACCGTCTGCAGGGCAAGCGAGACGAACTGGTCACGCGGCAAAACGACCTGAATCTCAGGTTGAACAAGATCAATACGTACCTCGCAATCGCCGATTCCGTAACCGATGCGCTGGAACAGCTGAGTAACGACGTGTTTCAGAAGGAACTCACGGTGATCGAAACGACATTAACGAAGGCACTGCAGGAGGTGCTGGATCAGCCGGTGGTGTTCAAGGCCACAGCGTCGTTCAAACGTGACGCCGCCAGCGTTGAATTCTCGATCGAGCGGGACGGCAATCCAGAAGACATCATGCGTGGTCAGGGTGGATCGGTGGCCAATGTCGTGTCGGTCGGATTACGAATGTTTGCCATCACGACTCTGGACGACAGAAGGCATCGCAAGTTCCTGGTGCTGGACGAACAGGACTGCTGGTTGCACCCGGACCTGGTGCCGCGGCTGGTGAGGATTGTGCACGAAGCCGGAACAGCACTTGGTTTTCAGGTGTTGATGATCAGCCACCATGATGTGTCAAACTTCCTGCGTCATGCCGACCGCGTTTATCGGTTGACTCCGGATCGCGGTGACGGCGTGGGACTGGAACTGGTCCAGAATGATGCGGACGTAATGGTCAGCGACGAGTAACAGGGCGTCGCCAGTCTGTTTCGAATACAAGCTCGAAGCGCAAGCGAGTGTGTCTGCCGACGAAACGACTCTAACGTCGTTCACCTGACACCAAAGAACAACCAGTCGGTCTGTTCGTGATCCACGAGCGTGTTGAGTGTCGTAATCGGTTCCACATGTACCGTGTTAAACGTGCTGCGCAGAGCTTCGGAAAAATCGCTGCTTTCGGCGTAGGACCAAACCGCCAGCAGGCCACCTTCGCGCAGATGAGCCTTGGCTTTTAAGAGACCGGCCGCTGTGTAGAACGCGTGATCTTCTTCGCCCAGCTGATCACCGGGGGAATGATCGACGTCGATCACGATCAGGTCAAATTGCTCTGTCGGTTCTGCCAGCAGTCGCTGATAGACGTCGCCAGCGGTGATCTTCAAATGTTCACACGCGTTCAGTTCGCTCGACAGCGGAACCAGGTCACTCCGCAGCCAATCGATGACCTGTGGCAGAAACTCGACGACTTCAACGGACGCGACGTTTTTGTGTGCCAACAACTCGCGCGCCGTATAACCCAGGCCCAGACCACCGACCAGTGCCGTCAGGTTACTGCTGCCATGAATCTCAATCGACCGATTCGAAATGGCACGTTCCGAATCGGTGTTGTAACTGCTCATCAGGAACTCATGGTTCAGCGTCACCTCAGTGACAACGGTCCCGGGTTCGGACAGCAATTCGCGTCGACGCAGACACAACGGTCCCAGCGGTGTGTCTGCGTATGCGAGGATTTCGAGATTGGAGGGACTCATGAGGACAGAGCTTCCTGTTGATGTGATACGGGGTCGGGAGTCTTTTTCGGCAGATGATCAATCAATCGCGAGAGTCGTGCATCCGAAAAAGACTCCCGACCCCCTATTTCCGTGAGCCGTGATTCGGATTGTCCCGTCCATCGAAGTACTTATCGCGAATCCACTTTGGCTGCCAGACATCCAGTCTGCGGTTGCTGTTGTTGTACACGGGTTCTTTCGGTTGCGGATCATTGACACTGAGGGAATCTTTGTCGCCCAGTCGCGTCCTCCACGATTTCATCAACGCCGTCATTCGTTTGATTTCCGCAGCATGTGCCGCGTCTTCAGCAAGATTGTTCATCTCGTGGGGATCCGACCTCAGGTCAAATAGAAGCCGGTGATTGATGTTCGGGTAGATGTGCAGCTTCCAACGTTCGTCACGAACGGCGCGCTGGTTGTCCTGAAATGGCAGGAACACGGAATCGCGGACGCCTTTCAGCCTGCCCTCCATGATCGGTGTCAGATCGCGCGAATCGATGTCTTCCGAAGGCGTGATGCCGGCAAATCCGCAGACCGTGGCATACAGGTCGTGAACGTAGGTGAACGCGTCACTTGACTTGCCCTGCGGGATTTTCGGTCCACTCAGAATCAACGGACACTGCATGCTCTGTTCGTAAACGTTCTGCTTACCCAGCAGGCCGTGACTGCCCATCGCAAGCCCGTGATCGGCGGTGTAGACGATATAGGTGTGGTCAGCGTGACGACTGTCTTTCAACGCCTGCAGAACGCGTCCCACCTGTTGATCGAGGTGAGTGACCAGACCATAGTATTCGCACAGCTGATCGCTGATGACTTCCTTTGTCCTGGGCCACGGGGCCAGCCCTTCGTCGCGTCCCAT
>JBDONA010001072.1:0-12827 GCA_039831575.1 Fuerstiella sp.
GGACTCACGCCGTTGCTGCCACGAGTTGATCGCACGCTGTATGCTCTGGTGAATGACCTGGAAGCTCGAGGTCTGCTGGATGATACGCTCGTTTTGATGATGGGTGAGTTCGGCCGATCTCCCGTCATCAACAAGGAGGCGGGACGTGATCACTGGACGAACGTCATGTCCATGGTGCTGGCTGGTGGTGGCCTGAACCACGGCCAGGTCATCGGCTCGACCGATCGACGTGGAGGTACGATCGAATCCAATGCTGTCCGGCCTCAGGATCTTGCTGCAACCACATTTCGCCATCTGGGGATCGACCTGGATTCGCATTGGGTCAACAACCAGGGACGTCCCATTCCCATCGTCACTGAAGGTGGCCGCCCAATTCCGGAACTCGGCTAGGCTGCCTCACGTTCGAACGCACAGCAAGCGCATACAAGCTCGAAACGCGAGCAAGTGTGTTTCACGGCGCAGAATGGGCCGTCGCCACGAATTATTGCGCCGCCCTCCCAGGTTCAAAACGTTCTCTGACTTCACCCGAACAGAATGTGTTGTGCGCTTCTGCAGAACAGTTCAGAGAAAGGAACAGCCGGAAACAACACAGCCACAGCCCGCAATTATCCTCGCGCAGGGGACGTTGCAGAATACCGCGTGGAGATCTGGATGCAAAGGGACGGAAGGCCGCAATTCTATCTGGGAAATCGGTGTCTGAACGAACATCGGCCCCCCATCGACAGCTGAGTGATTCCGCTGGTGACGTTGTCAATGTTGTCAGGCGTTGACAATGATCGAGGCAGCAGAATCGAATGCCCGCGCCTTCCGGGGGAACAGTCCTGCGCAGTTGCTCTTCAGTTTCCGGATTTTCAGTGCCGTTCGGCGACGCTGACTCACGTGGCCCCTTCTTGCTCGGCGTTTTTCGCCGCGGCAACACGGCAACGGGCGTCTCATCTGTCGCCGAGAACTGTGTTGTGGCTGACGTAGCCTGCCCAATGAATGGATGTCAGGCAGATCCGCCCACAAACACGCTGCAGCCATTCTGAAAAAGAATACGTTCTTGCAGCGGCCGCATAGATGTCCGGTACTGAATCAGCAGCTTTTGTCGCGCACCGATCCAGCGTTCACGACGAGCGTCGGAATCACCTTAGAATTCCCAGTGAATTCCAATGTCCAGCGTGTGCTGATAGAAGTCATCGCGTGCCACCTGCAACGTCGGGAAGACGCCGTCTCGTGGACGCGACAGCCAGGTGATCTGCTGACCAGGGTCCGCGACTTTGCCGATCCAGGTGAATGTCCAGCCCGTGCGGAATGTTGCGTGCTCCAAAAGTGGCACGTCTCGCAGCACGGGAACGTTCGCGAACAACGGGAGCTCGGCTCTGAACGACTGTTCGAACATGGGCGACACATGAGTTGACGTGGTGCTGTCCGCGAAGGCATTTTCAGTCACTCGCCCATTCGCTGTTGTAGTATCGAACATATCTGCAAGGACGAGGATTCCATTCACCAGGTCGGTTCTAACCGTGTCACCGATGTTGTCGCCGGCAAGGGTCGATTTTTCGTTATTGAACAGGGCTCCCACTCTTGTCGACCCGTTGAAGGAAAGCTCGCCGCGTTCGCCCACTTGGTACTCGAATCCGATCTCCGGGCCACCCATCGTGCTGCGAACTCCGCTGGAAACGAACGAGCGGATCAGGATTTCCTCGTCGATGTTTGCTGTACGTTCAGTAAAGTTAAGTGTTCCGTTTTCCTCAACGTTGTCGACCACGAAATCGTCGTCATCATCCACTCCGTCGGGGAGATTCCACAGATAGTCAAGGCCTGAGTCCACACCTCGAAAGTTCATCGCTTCGTCAATGCGGAAGAATCGTCCGCCGATGATCGGCCGAACCTGCAGCGAGCCGTCTTCATAAACCGGCGAAAATGATACATGAGCACCACTGCCGTATGTTTCAATGGTGTGTTGCAGAACAAAGTCCAGATCAAATATCTGAGCAAAACCATCGATGTCGATGCCGTTGTGCATGGGAATACTGCCGTACGGGTACAGATTTCTGTCCAGAATGTCGTCAGTGCCGCCGGAAATCTCAAATGTCTCCGCATTCGCCGCATCAAACAGTCGGGCGTTGAGGATCCGTGTCTCGAGAATCTCTCGTTCGTTGACAAATCTCAGAGACGTGGGCACGTTCGGGTTCGCGATTCCAGCACTTGCTTCCAGGAACACAGCATCGGCGAAATGCAGACGTGTGGATTCCAGGATTGCTCTGGCATCATATTCCGCTGAGTCTGTGCCACCGTATTTTACGTTCCATGAAAATCCCCAGCCGGTTCGATTTTCCATACCACCGCTCAGGCGAAGTCCGTTGCGCCAGAAGTCGTTAACGATCGATGAGTCACGTTCCCTGAATTGTGGCAGGAACAGAAGGTCCGGGAATCCGGGGTCGGCGTTGATGATTGAATCATGCAGAAATGTTGCTGCATTGGGATCACCAAACAGCCCACTGAGTTGTCGCGTTTTCGTGCGCGTGAAATCAATGTTGAAGTAGAAATCGTTCAGACTTGCCCCTGGTCCGAAGCCACCAAGGGCTCGTTTGAACCAGAGTCCGTCCGTACTGAAGTGCTGCTCGAACGCCTGGTCGAACGGTGAAATCATGGGGTTCGACTGAAACGATTGCGGCATCCCCTGAGCCGCCGTGGCCGAATAGGCTGGCTGTGGTCCGGCCATATATGCCGGACCAGCAAAAGACGGATAGTCCATCATCTGCTGTGCCTGACACTCTGCTGACATTGAAATGGCCAGCAGCAAGGGCACGATGTTTTTCAGACGGTGCCATTTCCGCATTGATCTATCCTTCAGAAGCCACGGTTTTTGTTGGCTTTTTTGCGACTCTATGCGACCACGATACTGCCATTACGTAACGACAGACCGAGCGCGTTGAGACGATCTTGTGGATAGTATCGGTCAGGCAAATTGTGAAACTGTAGGGATTGTTCCGGTAGTGCCGTTTTTTCCGTGCATGACGGATGTGCCGAATCTGCTGATTACCGAACCAGTTCCAGCACAGATTCATAAAGTCCAGGCGCAGCGGCCAGCAGACTGGTCTTATGCAATGGCACATCGGCGCCACTGCAGGTTGTCACTTTTCCGCCTGCTTCTTCCACCAGCAGGCGACCCGCAGCGAAGTCCCATGGTGACAGTTGATACTCGAAGAAGGCGCCAAACTGTCCGGATGCCACCATGGCAAGGTCCAGGGATGCCGTGCCAAATCTTCGAATGCCTCGGATCTGTTGCTTAAACAATCGATCGATGGCGGCCAGTGTGGCCTCCATCATTGCGCCACGGTCGTAGTAGAAGCCCGTCCCGATCAGGACTTCGTCCAGAGCGGTCTGCTTTCCGACGGCCAGGGAAATACCGTTGTGTGTGGATCCTTGGCCGCGTTCCACGACATACCAGTCCTGCCGCAGTGGATTAAAGATGACGCCACATTGTGGAACCCCGTTGGCATAGTAAGCGACCGACACGGCAAAGTGGGGAATGCCGTAGGCGAAGTTCGTCGTGCCATCAAGGGGATCAACGATCCACAGATGTTCTGTGTCTTTGTCATCGGAATTCTCTTCCTCACCCAGAATTCCGTGGTCAGGGAAATGTGACCGAATCACTTCGGCGATCGCCCGCTCTGCGTTGATGTCAGCGTCTGACACCAATTCCACAGAGGCACCCTTGGTCCGCATGGATAGTCCGCTCTGAAAAGAATCGGACAGGACTTGACCGGCAGCAAGTGCCGCTTCTTTAGCAACGTCGACAGTGTTCACGGTGTTCATTCTGATATCAAAAGTCGGAGGGCCCCAGGCGGCTGAGCAAAAATGACCGACCGACCCGCACGCATTTGGCGGCATGCTGTTTTCCAGGGGCTGCTTTAATCGTCTGCGATCGGAGCTGGTTCAAAGTCGGATTGGTTCACCCAGCCGGCTTTGACTTTTTGGCCAGCCGTGAACTTTTCGTAAAAGCCGTTTCCGTTCCTGTCCGCGTAGGAAAACTTTTCGAAGTACCCTGCATCTCCAAGTATCCGCGGGTCTTTTTCTTCGGTCAGCGTTGCCAACAGTTGCCTGCTGAGTTTTTCCTTCTCCAGCGCGAACATCGGTCTGTCTGCGAGGTTTCGCATGCAATACGGGTCGTCTTTCACAAAGTACAGCTCTTCGGCCGGCCGTTTTCCGAACGACATTTTCCAGTAGCCGGCGGTGTCCGGTCCACTTCGACGGGCATTCAGGATTGCCGTCTTTGTCGGGCTGCCGTCACAATTCAGATAGCCTGTTTCCGGGTTACCGGCGGGCCAACGTGACGTTTCGTGGTTCTGCACGTACAGCCATCCATCTCTGACGATTCCACGAATCGGATACCCCTGGTCATGCGGTCGACCGATGTCGTGACGCTCTTTGCCGAACACGACGAAGTCCCGGTGGATTTTCGGTGGTGCTGCTGCGGGCGAATCGACTTTTTCTGAACTCAACAGGGGGAGCAGACTCTTGCCCGGCGTCGCTGCCATACCAGTGTCGTCCCAGTTCAATCCTGCGGCTTCCATGATCGTTGGTGCGTAATCAATGAAACTCACGAAATCGCTGATCGTTCGACCCGGCCTCGCAATCCGTTGCGGCCACATCATTGCCAGCGGCAAGTGATTGCTCATTTCGTATTCCTGCCCTTTCACTCGTGGAAAGGGCATGCCGTTGTCAGCCGTGACGATCACAAGTGTATTCTGCAATTCACCGCGTTCTTTGAGCGCTGTGAGCATACGGGCGAGGTGCTGGTCGAAGTGCTCGATCTCCAGAGCGTAGTCCAGCATGTCATTGCGGGTGGTGTCGTTATCGGGCCAGAATGGTGGAACCTGATCGATATCTTCGAGTGACTTCCCCCCCACGCTGACACCGGTCCCATATTCGTATCCCCGATGCGGTTCCGTGCTGCCGTACCAGAAACACCACGGACTCTCCTGGCGATTGTCGTTCAGAAATGCAGCGAAGTTGCCCGCATAGTCGTTTCGGCTGATTGCTTTCGTCGGCGGTGGAAGGGTTTTTGCGTTATATTTCCTGCCAGTCAGTTGCCGCAGTTTGCCCTGTCTGTCCTTCGCGATACCAGGTGCCCAACCTTTGCCGGTGGAACCCACGTGATATCCGTGTTCTGCAAGGACTTCGACGTAACTCGTGAACTGCGTGGGAAAAAAGGGCCAGTGGTTGCAGGCTTCTTCCAACTGCCATGTATTTCGTCCGGTCAGTATGCAGGCTCGGGACGGAGCACATTTGGCGTTGGGCGTATATGCGTTGGCAAATAGCAGGCCGTCTTTCGCCACACGATCGAATCCGGGCGTGTTCACCCATGAACAACCGTAGGCACCAGCATGCATCCACGATTGATCGTCGGAAATACAAAACAGGATATTCGGGCGTTCGTCGTCGGCTGCGTTAATGGAGTAACCGTTCAACGACGTCGCACAAAGCAGAAGTACACGCAAAAACATTGAAAAATCCGAAAACGAGTGTGGGGAAGACGATATTATGGTGACGAAGCCTGGGCCGTTTCGCCAGCGACCGCTTCGGCAGGCGACGCCCGGTCATGTTGCGTTTGATCTTGTTGTTCGTCTTCTTAGTGTGCCGATGAATACGTCATGCCGTAGCGGATAGCTCATTCTGCTACCCTTCGCCTTATGGTTTCCTGCCTGCATGATTCAGTTCCGAGCGGTAGCTCACATCCGCCGGCGGTCGGCACCGCCCTGTCTGTTACTGTTCGACTTATCGTTTTCCTGGTCGCATTCATCAATTCCGAGCGTTAGCTCGTATCCGCTGGCGGTCGGCACCGCCCTGTCAAAGAAGACGAAATGTTAGGCCCGTCAGATATCTATCATTTTTCCAAGTCCGGGATGATTCCATCCACGGCCAGAAGATCTCGCTGGCGTGCTCTGGCACGACGGATTATTCGTCGCAGCCAGCAGATGAATTCGCTCACCGATGACGAGCTTGCGGCGGCCGGCCGCAAGCTGCGTTGGGAAGCCAAAGCCGGAACGGCTCTGGACAAGCTGCTGCCTGAGGCTTACGCACTGGTGCGGCAGTCTGCCCGCCGCGTGCTGAAGATGGAGCACTTCGAAGTGCAGGTCATGGGAGCAATTTCCTTGTTCGAAGGCCACATTGCCGAAATGCAGACCGGCGAAGGAAAGACGCTGACGGCAACGATGCCGTCGTTTCTGCGAGCCCTGCCAGGACACGGCAGCCATGTCATTACTGTCAACGACTATTTGGCCGAACGCGACTGTGACACGATGGGCCCGGTTCTCAGCCAACTGGGACTGACTGTCGGGCGAATTCTGGAACCGATGGAACCGGATGAACGGCGCGAGCACTATGCGATGGACGTCACTTATGGCACGTCCAAGGAAATGGGGTTCGACTTTCTGCGCGACCGACTGCGGATGGGGGCGAGTCCGGAGGATGGTGGTCCGTCGTTACGAAAATTTGTTCGCACTCTGCGAGGTGCCGAGGAACCGGTGCAGCGCGGTCACTATTTTGGTCTGATCGACGAAGCGGACAGTATTCTCATCGATGAAGCTCGGACACCGCTGATTATCGGCCTGACTCAGCCGAACGATCCAGGCACCGTCAATCTGTTCCGCTGGAGCAACCGCGCCACCTTTCAGCTGCAGCCACGTGAAGACTATGTGTACGAACCAGAACGTCGATCTGCGTGGCTGACCGATGCGGGATGTCGCAAGGTGGTGTTGATGTCCAAACCATCGCTGATGAATTCGATGGATACGGAACGCATTTACACTCAGGTAGAAAAAGCACTCACCGCCAAGCACGCTTTCGAAAAGGACCGCGACTACGTAATCGTCGACGAAAAGGTGATGATCGTCGACGAAGGCACAGGCCGGATCATGGATGGGCGCAAATGGCAGGATGGGCTGCATCAGGCCATCGAAGCCAAGGAGCTGGTTCCCATCACCGCAGCCACTGGCGAAGCCGCTCGCATCACGGTCCAGAGTTTCTTCCGGAACTACACACACTTGTGCGGGATGACGGGAACGGCAATTCCCGCAAAGCGTGAACTGAAGAAGACGTACAAACTGAAAGTCACGCGGGTCCCGACCAACAAACGATGTGTCCGCAAAGGTCTGCCGGTGCGCACATTCAAGGGTCAGGCAGCCAAACGAGTGGCGATCAGCGATGCGGTCCAAAAACTAATCCGGGCGGGCCGCTCGGTGCTTGTCGGCACGCCTTCGGTGGAAGCGTCCGAGGCCCTGGCGGAGGTATTTACGCAGCACGGCATCCAGTCACAGATTCTGAATGCTCGCTATCACGAACAGGAAGCGGAGATCGTGAAGCAGGCCGGGCAACCGGGAAAAGTCACCATCGCCACAAACATGGCTGGCCGTGGGACCGACGTTATTCTGGACAGCGCCGTTTGCAAAGCTGGTGGCCTGCATGTCATCGCCACGGAAATGCATAGTTCCAAACGTATTGATCGCCAGTTGATCGGTCGTTGTGCTCGCCAGGGAGATCCCGGCTCGTATCAGTTCTTCCTGTCCATGGAAGACGAATTGCTCCGCTGTCGGGAACCCCAAGAAGTCAAAAGAAAGCAGCGTCTGGCGATCGGCAACAAGGCCGGTGAGACCAGTCGGTCCTGGCACCGATACTTCAAGAGGATCCAGCGTTTTCTGGAGAAGACTCACCGCAAGCAACGCAAGAGTCTGCTTAAGCAGGAACGGCAGCGTCTTGAACAGTACGAAAACATGGGCCTGGACCCGTATCTGGAACTGACCGAATCGTAGGTCGCGACCAGGAGGCAATACAGGCTCGACGCGCCAGCGAGTGGGTCCGCGATTCGCTGCGACGCAGTGGCCGCAATCAAGAACGTGAAGAAACGTTTTTCTCGTTTAACCGTGTTGCACATCGGGCCGCGTTCTTCGGCAGCGTGGCCGGTGGCTGGACTGAGCCTGCGAAGGAAGCCCCGGGGTTTCACTCGTTCCTCGCTCCCACCACCGTCCGAGTTTCACAGCATCCCGTGACTGCATCCTATGTCGACTCTCAACCCCACGCCCGCCGAAAGAAGTCAATCCAGTTGCCGTGCATAATGTCGGCGATGTCGTCGTCTGAGTAATTACGTTCACTCAGTATCTCAGCGATCTTCTGCAGGTCGGCGATGGTTTCCAGGTCGTGAGGGCACTGTTCCTTGCCGAACCCGCCATCCAGGTCGGAACCGATGCCGCAGTGCTTTGTCGTTCCCGCCAGCTGACAGATATGATCGATGTGATCGACGGCGTCCGCCAGACAGACGGTCTTAGGATCCGTTTTCCCTCGAACCCAGCCCGGGCGGATCATCCATGAATCAAGGGCCAGCCCGATTACCGCGTCCCGCTGCAGCAGGGCCGTGATCTGTTCGTTGGTCAGCTGGCGATCACCGGGCACCAGTGCTCGGCTGTTGTGGTGGCTGGCCAGCACCGGCCCCGTGTAGATGTCCAGTGCTTCCCAAAAGCAATCGTCTGACAGGTGCGTTGCGTCCAGCAGCATGCCGACCCGATCCATCTCACGCAGCAGCTCCGGCCCTTTTTCCTTTAAACCGCCCGTGCTGCCCGTGCCGTGACCATAGTCATCCGGACCGTAGTGCGCCGGTCCCAGGATTCGCAGTCCCATGCTATACCAGCGTTCGACGTAGGACGGATCAGGAATGGCCCAGCTGCCTTCCATGCTCAGAATAAAGCCGACGGGCGCGGTGTCAGAGACTTCGTGCTGAAGAGTTTCGACATGATTGTTCAACGCGGCCAGGTCGGACAGCTCTGCCATCTGTCCGGCGTCACACATGGTGCGATACCACGCCAGCTGACCCTGCATCGCTGCGAATGCGGAAAGTCGAGACTGATAAAATGTTCGAGGCGCGTGTGTGCGTTCAAACCGTGGCAACAGCGTGGCAATGACGATGCCGATGTTGCCTTCACGCAAAGCGGGCAACGTGGTCGTTGCGTCACCCGGGACACAGCCCTCAAATTGTCGTTCGAAGTCACGAATGGCGGAGACCGTCTGCAGCAGGTCGCGATTCCATTCCAAAGCATTCCAGGCGAGGTCCAGGTGAGCGTCAAAAATCAGCATTTGGTTTTTCTAAGTGAGGGGATGACGGAGGGAGAGTGAGCGAGGGGCTGTTGAGGCAGGAGAAGTTCAAGCAGTCGGAGTTGCAGATGAGTCGGCAGGATCGGGCGATCGCAGCACGGCGATGGTCAGCAGTGCCCAGCCCACAAGTTGCAGAGTCCCACCGATGGGGGCAATCAGTCCCCAGGTGATGCCGCCGAACTTCGGTCCGCAGATCACCAAAACGTACAGTGCCCCGGAAAAGAAAACGATTCCGCCGACAAAGCACCATGCGGCCGTGCTCAGTAGTCGTGATGGACGACGTTGCATCAGCAGTCCGACACCAAACAGCGCCAGAGCGTGCCACATGTGATAGCGAACGGCAGTTCGAAAATCCTGCAGGTACTTGTAGGCGGGCGGCAGCTGCATGCCCGCAACGTCTTTCTGCTCCATATCGGAGTACTTGCGTTCCAGATACCCGCTGTCCGACCCGCTGCCCGACAATCCATGCGCACCGAATGCGCCAAAGAGGACGGCCAGAAAGGCCAGGGCGGCGGCCAGGGACAGACACGTGCGAGCGGACATGATTAGGTACTTCGGAAGAGAATCTGATGAGGCTCGTGCCTCAGAACATGCGGGCTGATACACGGAACTGATGTTCCGCTGTGGCTGGTCATGGATCGCCCACGACAGTGAAGTTTACCTGAATACCGCCCACAACGCACCAATGTGGCACGTCATCATGGTACAGGGAGAGCTGGACGAGCATTGCCACAAAAAAAAACGAAGAAATGGTTTTCTCGTTTAACCGCGTTGCCCATCGGGCCGCGTTTTTTCGGCACACGAAACGCGGGGCGTTGCCCATGCGGTTAAACGCAGGCGAACAGGTCTCAGGAAGCTCCTCTGGCAAGGGCCGAAATACAAGCTCGACGCGCAAGCGAGTAAGTCTGGTGCGGTTGAGGAACACACTCGCTTGCGTTTCGAGCTTGTATCAAACACGGCAAAGCACTCATGAGTTCGCGTCAGCGGAGCTGGTGGCATACGGCCGAGCATCAGACAAAGACCGTATGGCCGTAGGAAAGCATCGTCTTGCGTTGAACGTCGCATACCGAGTGCTGATGCCGCGTTGAAGAATCTGTCGCGTTCAATCACCAGCCGTCGCGACCACATCCGGAATCGTCAGATACACGGGGTTGCTGGCGTAGTTTGTGGTGATCGAAAACGTGATGGGAACGCGGGCCAGAGCTGCGATCGGCAGCCGGTTGACGGAAAGTGCCTTATCCGTCGCTTCCAGAATGATTTTCCCTTCCAGCGTGTTACCGGCAAGCCGACCGGTACTGGCTTTGGCCAGCGTAACGCCCGGTGGCAGCTGATCACCAAAGCTGTTGGTGAAGTACATGAACGACATCGCCACCGTCACAGATTCTTTGAACTCGGCATTACGTTTGATCTTTACGGTGAACTCAGCCGTGCCGCCCCTGGGTAAAGTGATTTCGGTCGGTTCTGCGGTGACGCTCAACAGGTCCAGCGGTTCCGTGACGCCCACGATGGATGTCTTCACCGGCCAGCGAGCCTGGCCGCCGCCCTGACTCTGCAGCTCGCAGGTCACGCGGCCGATTCTGGTCACGATCTGTTCGTCACCCTGGGGATTCATGAGTTTTGCTCGCCCGGAAACGGACGCCAGCGATGCACTAATGGGGGCATTGCTGTCCGCGACAAGATTCACCATGCAGTGATTCATACCCTCGGGAATCGTGACGGGTTCAAACGAAACACCTTCCGGAAGATTGTCGATGATGACTTCCACCGGGCCCGTGAAACCATTCAGCCGTTTGAGCTTTACGAACCACGCCATCCGCGTGCCGGGGGCAATTTGAGAGTAGTAGTATTCTCCGTGAACTTCGAAGTCCGGGCCGCTCGGAGCGGCGCTCAGGTGATACTGAAATCGTTCGCCGCCACGGTCATGAAGGTCGCGAATCAGCAACGTGTACGTTCCGTCTGCCGGAGCCGTGAAGTACAGGGTTGGATCTTTCGTCTGCAGACCGTCATCACCTTCAACGAGTTTTTTGCCTGCTGCGTTTAGGATCTCAACAGCTGCGTCCAGAGGAAGGCCCAGCCGATGAGCATTTACCTCGAAACGATAGAAGTGGTCCTTCATCGCTTCGAATGCGAACCGATGAGTCTGATCGTTTTCGGTGAATCGCCCGCTTACGCCAACGGGCAACGTCAACAACATGGCGGCGTCCGTGGCGTGGTTGCCGTCCGATGCTACCACCTGCGGTGTGTCGGTGATCAGGACGGGCACAGGATTCGTGGGACCGGCTTCTGTGGTCACAACCTGTGAATTCCACCCGACAGCAGCGGATTCACCAGCAGCAATGATGGCTGTGTCATGCGGGCCCAGTTGGTGCCCCACGATCGTGACTGGCTGAGATTGACCTCGCCGCACGGCCATTGGGAACACGGCGTGTGCATACGGGCGATCTGAGATCTGCAGGCAATAAACGTATTTTGTGTTGCCAATGTATCTGGCGTCACGCACGGAAAGGACGTAGTCGCCAGCGGCGGGAAAGGTGTACGAAATGAACGCGTCGCCGCCGACGTGATTGTCGTTCTGCATCAATACCTGCCCATTGGCGGTGGACAACGTCAGGATCGGATCCATCAGGTACGTGCCGCCGCCCGACTGCATGCTGTGTACCGCTCCGGTCACTCGCTGAGCAAAGATTTCAAACGTCAGTGACTGTCCCGCGCTCGCCGTGATGCGGTAACAATCCACGTCCTCAGTCTTTTCGCAAACACCCGCGATGGCCACCGGCACTTCGACATGCTGGGCACTGGCCGGTTGTCCGTTCTCTGTTTTGGCGTCTTCTTCAACGACCGGCAGATCTGAGACCATCAGATGGGTAATGCTTGAGACCGCCGTTCGCGTGGCGACGCGTAGTTCATAAATTCCGGTCGGCTGATCAGCGGGTACGTCAACTTCGAACCGGAACGGTGTTCCCGGGCGGCCGCGGCCCGATCTGGGAGCAGCGATCGACTTGGTTTCCAGAAACTTAGCCGTGATCCCCGGTTTGTCGAACAGAACGGAATACGCTCCGTCCAGCGTGTAGTTGGACCGGATGTTGATCGTAGACGTCTCGCCGCGCTGCACGACAATCGGCGTCGTCGATCCAAGCTGACGAAACCCCACCTTCGTTTCAGCGGTGACCTGCGTGGTGGAAAAGATCAGCAAGGCCGCGAATATCAGGAACTGCCGTTTCACAGATTATGCTTTCGTATTGACGTCCACACACGGAAACCATTGGTGTCGCCACGTCTTCACCCTCCTTTTCAAGGAGGATCGACTCTCCCACGGGGAGAGTGAAGAGGTATTCTGTGTGCGAAAAAAATCGCGAAAAAGACTCCCGACCCTCTCGTCCGCGCCAATCACGCCATGAATTCCCTGATCACATTCCCGTCACACAATCGCATGGGACGACCGTCCGGTGCGACATGAACCGTTTCCAGCGGAATACCAAGCTTGGTGTAGATCGTGGCAGCGACATCCGCGGGATAGTACTCTTTATCGATGGGTCTGGCCCCGGTGTCGTCGGTTTCGCCCAGAACAAAGCCAGCCGGAGTGCCTGCTCCGGCCATGCACAGAACGCTGGCTGATGACCAGTGATCGCGGCCCGCCGCAGAATTGATAATCGGCGTTCGACCGAAGTCCGTCATCCAGACAACCAGCGTTGTGT
>JBDONA010000906.1:0-12790 GCA_039831575.1 Fuerstiella sp.
GTACATGCTGGTGGCGAATCAATCCGGCGGCAACGTGATTGTCTTTCGCATCGACCAATCCACGGGTGAATTGACGCCAACCAGTGTGAGCGTGAAAGTGCCCAATCCGGTGTGCGTGCGATTTATGACGATCAAGTAGAGTTGACCAGCCATTGGATCGTTCGCCCTCAATAAATGATTTCGCAGGAAATCATGTTTGTCCGAAATCCCTGCAGGTTCCCTCAGGCCTGGCGCCACGCATTTCGAACGACTGGATAAGTTTCACATTGGCTGATCGCAGGAATTGGCCACGGCGTTACTCTTTACCAAAATGGGAAGTCACGACATTATGCGTCACAATCGTTTGCGGGAATTGCTGGATGCTGGTCAGCCTACTCTTGGAACACGCATGCTCTCGACGTGGCCAACGATGGTTGAACTCGTCGGTCACAGCGGGATGTTCGACTATGTGGAGTTTTGCGGGGAGTACGCACCGTATGATCACGCGATGCTGGACAACATGGGGCGGGCCGTCGAACTGTTCGAACATCTGGGCGGAATGATCAAAATCGAACAGGAGTCCCGCGCGCACACTGCGGTTCGGGCCATTGGTGCAGGATTTCAAAGCGTGCTGTTCGCTGACCCTCGCGATGTCGTCGAGGTGGAGCAATGCGTCCGCAGTATCCGTACAGAGCGGCCGCAATCAGGCGGATTGCATGGCGTGAATATGCACCGCGCGGCGATGCATGACGCCGGCAGCGAAGCATGGGCCGACGCGATGGACAAAGTTGTGATCGCGTTGATGATTGAAAAGAAAGAAGCGATCGAGAATCTTGAAGCCATCCTGGCCGTTCCCGGCGTCGATATGGTTCAGTTTGGGCCCGCCGACTATTCCAACAGCATTGGTCTGACCGGACAGTTCGCGCATCCCAAAGTGAAGGAAGCGGAACAATACATGATCACGACAGCTCAGAAGATGGGCATCGCCGTGCGAGTGGAACTGAATGATCCGCTGGGGTTCGAACCATACCTGGAACTTGGCGTCAAGCACTTCAACGTGGGCATTGACGTACAGACGCTGTCCAGCTGGTTCTGCAGGTCCGGCGCGATCATGCGCCGCGAACTCGGCATGGAGCCGCTCGTGAAACAGTCCACGTCTGCGTATGGCTCTTAGCTCACGCGGCCCGCTTGAGATTCTGTTCTCGCACAGGCGGGCCGTCCGTTTCGCGAGTTTCACCAACTCCATTTGCCCTGCAACTGAGTATTGATGACGGCACCCGCGGGCCACTGGCCTTGATGCAATGCAATCACATTGCTCGCCGATTCGATCGCCATGTCGCGCATGGCCAATGCATCGGCTCCTGCTGCGTGCGGTGTCAGAACCACGTTGTGCAATTTGAAGAGCGGATTGTCTTTGGCTGGTGGCTCCTGTTCGAACACATCAAGGCCCGCTGCTTTGATTGAGCCGTCCTGTAAGGCTGCAATCAGGTCTGCTTCGTTGACGATGGGACCTCGAGCCGTATTGATCAGGATCGCGTTTGCCTTCATTCGTCTGAACACGTCACGGTTAATCACTCCTCGCGTCTCGACGGTGTTGGGACAATGGATGCTCAGGACGTCGCAGCGTTCGATGAGTGTGTCGAAATCAACCAACTCGATATTGTGCTCCCGCGCGAATGTCTCATCAGGAAATGCGTCGTGAGCGATCACGGTCATTCCCATTGCGGCAGCACGAATCGCCATGCTGCGACCGATGCGGCCCAGCCCCAGAATGCCGATCGTCTTTCGACGAACCGGTTCAATCAGGTCTCGCGGCCACTCTCCCGCGCGGACGGCACGGTCTCCGGCAACGATCTGCTTCGAGACCGCCAGCAGCAGCGCCAGTGCGTGTTCGGCGGCGGCTTCATGAACTGATTTGGGAGTGATGGTCACGACGATGTTTCTTTCCGTCGCTGCCGGCACATCGACTCGGTCAAAACCGACGCCGTTACGTGCGATGACACGCAGCTGCGGCAATCGGTCCAGCATCCAGGCTGTGATGTGCTCAGAACCCGCGATCACCGCATCCGCTCCGCTCAGTTCGTCCACGCCTTCTTCTTCGTCACCCAGGCCGCGCGTAAACTGCGGATTATTTGGAAACGCGATGTCGAATCCAGCTTCTTTCAGAAGGTCAATATGTGGGCCATCGGCATCTATTAACGCCTCGGGAGTAATCAGTACTTTGGGCATATCGGTTTCTAATTGTAAGCTGGATGTTTCTGTCAACGAACGTAGGGGAATAATCTGCGTGTTGAAGTCAGCCTGACAGGACTTACAACTCAGGTTCGTCGGCAGACGCAAGCGACGCAACGCGAAGCATGAAAACTGTGAATCCGTTCTTCATTTTCAGTGCTGTGTGCGAGGATTGTGAAATTACCGCGAAATTGCCCGCCAGGCTGGTGCCAACAGGGCTCCTGATTCCGCCGTGGCACTGTTTAGTTCAAGTTGAATAATGGCAAAGGCGGAATGAAACCTGTTCCACGATGGGGCTAACTTCTTACGAGCATGGTATTGTGGAACTATCTTTCGGCGGATTGCGGCCGATGAATGGATGTTGTGCGATGTCGACGACCTGGCCGCTGACGGGACCGCTTTCGTCGTCCAGCCAGTACACGGCAGCCGCAGCGATCTCTTTCGGCCACAGCAAACGGCCGGACGGAGCGTAGACGCTCGGCAGGTGCTTATACCAATCGTCGGCTAACCCGTCTTCCCGTTTCAGGCGTTCTTCGGCGTCAGTGAGAACCCAGGAGGGGTTGATTTGATTGACGCGAACACCATCTTCACGCATCAATGAGTCGCCCAGGTTACGAGTCATGGTCATGAGGGCTCCTTTGGAAACGCTGTATGGCAGCAGGTTAGGTTCGCCGCTGTACGCGTTCACGCTGCCGATATTCAGCACGCAGCCTCGCGTTTCTCGCAGATACGGCAGAGCGGCTTTGATCAATCGAAACGGAGCCAGCACGTTGACTTCGAGAAACTTCGCGAAGTCGTCGGAGTCTGTCGTGTGAATATTACCCCGGTTGGTCAGTGCCGCATTGTTGACGACAGCGTCGAGCTTTCCGAATGTCGTGACGGCAAGATCCACAAGTCGGTGCTGACAATCATTTACGGCAAGGTCTTCAATGTGGAGGACGGCGTTTTTGCTGCCGATTTCGGAAACAAGACTTTCGCCTGATTCCCGTTGCAAGCCGTGAATCACGACGGACGCACCTTCAGCTACGCAGCGTTGAACGATCGCCTGACCAATACCGGTGCAGCTACCCGTGAAGATGATGACTTTGTTCTGAAGACGCATATTGCTCTTAACGTCGGACAGGCTTCCCGTCTGGAAGCCTGTCTTGTTCTTTCTTCGTGCGGGTGGACCGCCTGTTTTATGGCGTCAATGTGCGAATGCGAATGCTCCGGAATTTGATGTTGTTCGGCTGACCGTGATCCTGGAAGCCGATGAAGCCTTCCAGTGGCCGGTCTTTCATGGGCGTCTGATCGAGCATCGTGTCGATGATCTGTTCCCCGTTGAGTTCCACCTGCAGATGACTGCCAACGCAGGTGACGACCATGCGATTCCAATCGCCAGGAGCCTTGGACATGTTCTTCGAAGCGGCGGCTTTCGTGCCGACGATACCTCCGTGATCATGCGAACTGAGCGCGCCTTCTTTCGCCGAAGAATCAAGAATCTGAGCTTCGATTCCTGTCTTCACCGGTTCGTCACGGTCCGCGACTCGGAAGTAAGCACCACTGTTGCCACCCGGAGGATAGGCGTACTCAACATCAAGTACGAAGTCTTTGTACTTCTTTTCCGACCACAGGTACGCCCCGTAGCGCTGCCAGCCTTTTTCGCCTTCGCGAGGCTGAATCAACAGCGATCCGTCGTCCTGAGGAAGCCAGTTGCCCGTCGTTTTCCAGCCGGTCAGATCTTTGCCGTTGTACAAGGACGTGAATTCTGACAGGTCACGAAGTTCCAGGTTGCGCCAGCGAACTTCGTACGGTCCCTGTTCTCGCCCAATGCCATGAACCTGCAGACCAATGAAGCCTTTTGGGTGTGACTTGTAACGTTCGTCATGAGTCAGATCCGAAATCTGTTTGCCGTTGATCCAGGTTTCTATCTTGTTACCGAACGCGACCACGTGATAGGAATTCCATTCGCCTTCTTTAATAGTGTCGTGAGGCTTTCGGTCTGCGTCGGGCGTCATCCAGCCTCCCGCTGACTCACCGTAAACGTATCCCGCCATCTTGTCCGTTGAAATCTCCACCTGTGGCCCGTTGACACGACCGTCTGGTTTGCCATCTGCTGTTTGCGAACGAATCTGTACACCGGAATTCAGAGCGGAATCGAATTTCACTTCGAACTTCAATTCGAAGTTGCCATACAATTTGTCGGTACAAAGAAACGAGTTCGGACTGCCTTCCTCTGTCCTGCCAACGATGGCGTTTTCTTCAACGCGGTAGGTGGCTGTACCGTTTCGCTGAGTCCAGCCGGTCAAGCTCTTGCCGTTGAAGAGTTTCACGAAGCCGCCATCATCAGCGAAGGTGGGGGCGACACATACGGATAACAAAATGGCAGCAATGGGGAGGCGTTGCATGGTGGGCTTTCTGGAGAGTGATGCAGGACGGACTTCCAGTCCGTCGAGTCAGCAACGAACTGGAAGTCCGTCTTACATCGAACACGCCGGGCTACATTACGGCAGCGGCATGACTTCGACTTTGCGAATACTGACAAAGCTGCCGGGATCGTGGTGCTGAAATGCGAAGTGGCCGGATTTGAATGTCAGGTCAAAGTCCAGGTATTCGTACAGTTCGTTGCCATCGATCGTGACTTTGATGCGTGTCATATTGCGACCGCGCCAAACGTCATCGCGGACTTCGATTTCGTATTTGAACCATGTGTCAGGCTTCACGTGCTGCTGGTAGACATGACACATCCCATAGATCGAACCCGTCCGGATCGGGTCGGTGTGAGTGCTGTCGATCTGAGCTTCATAGCCGTCGGAGAATCCGGGCTTTCGGGTGGTGCGAAAATACATGCCCGAATTGCCGCCATCGCTGATCTTGATTTCGGCGCGGTAGCGGAAATTGGTATACGGCCCCGTTGTGTTGACCAGCATTGAAGCCGGTCCCGAACCGCTGAGCGATCCGTCCTTCACCTCCCAGACACTTTTTTGGTTGCCGACCTTCTCCCAGCCGTCCATGGTTTTGCCATCAAACAAGGAAACCCACTTTGCGTCTTCCGCGAATGTCGTCACCCCGGTAGAGAGCAGCAACAATGCGGCAAGGAGAAAAGGAAATCGAAGCGGTGTATTCGTCATCTGTGGTTTCCGGAGGAATGTGAAGAGTTGGTTGGAATTTGAGACTCGCGGGACTCAGCAGGGGAGTTGCCTCTTAGCGGCGTGGCCCAGTCTATCAATCCTGGAGGCTGCCGGTATTATGTAATATCGCAACTGTCTTACAAAATCGCTGAAAGTGCCGGCAAGTTGAGACACTTCACCGCTGCTGTGGGCTTAGTGGCTGCTCGACCGGTCTGTCCGAATGCTGCTCAACCGACTCACTAAGCAAAGTTGCCGATCTGATGCGATTCCTCCGATTGCCCGCGTTCCCCACGAGAGTTCCAATGCTTACCTCGCGCCTTGCGTTTCTGTTTGTTGCGTTGATTTGTTTGTCGCCCGCTTCTGCACAGGTTCCTTCTAACGTCGGTGACTGGCCTCAATGGCGCGGTCCCAATGCTGATGGCATCAGCCCCGAAACCGGGTTGCGCAAGGAGTGGCCGGAAGATGGCCCCAGTGTGTTGTGGACGATCGATTCCGTTGGCGTGGGCTATTCGTCCATCGTTGTGAAAGACGGGCGCATTTTTACGCTCGGTGATCTGTATGGCGTCGAACATATTCTTTGTCTTGATGCCAAAGACGGACGAACGATCTGGAGCAAACAGCCGGGGCCGCTCGCGCAATTACTCGCGTTGCGTGTGGAAACTGAATTCAAACAACTCGACAGGAATCAGGACGGCACGATTGATGAATTCGAAGGATTGAGTCGCTTCGGTTGGGATTTCACAAAGTACGATCGCGCAGTCGCCGATGCCGACATTCAGGCGATTGCTGGCCGCCGAGTTGACTCATTGCTCGCCAGGATCGATACAAACAGCAATGGCAAACTTGAGTTTTCTGAAGGGGCGCCACTGTTCCGTGACAAATTCGACCGCATAGATGCCGAAGACAAGACCGCCGACGCTGCTGCTCTCGCCGCCAAACGGTCAGTGGCGTACTTTCAGGAACTCGACACGGACAAGGACGGCAGGTTAACTCGCGAAGAGGTTCGCCGCACTCCGCTTGATCGACATTTTAGCCGCTTCGATCAGAGGGACTCGGTCACAAAAAAGGGAGATAACATTCTCACGTCCGACGAGGTGAAACAGGGATTGGAAAAGCATTTGCGTGGGCGTGATGGCATCGTCACCAAGCAGGAATTGCTCGACTACTATGTAAAGAACAATGTCGCCGGAGATGGCGAATTATCGACGGATGAATTGCGTACTGCGTTCGGTGGCTATCGCAACGGAATGGGCGACGGTCCTCGGGGCACTCCGACCGTCGACGGGGAACGACTTTACATCGAAGGTGGCAACGGAGACGTGGCCTGCATGGCGGCCGGCGATGGCCAGACAATCTGGTACGTGAATCTGTCAAAGGATTTTGGAGGCCGAACGCCCGGTTGGGGCTATTCTGAGTCGCCGCTGATCGTCGGTGATCTTGTTATTGTCACTCCCGGGGGCAAAGATGGCACGATTGTCGCATTGGACAAGATCACCGGCAGCAAGGTCTGGCAAAGCATTAGCGTGACGGAAGGCGCCCATTATTCCACGCCCGTCATTGCCACGATCAACGGGGTGAAGCAGATTGTTCAATTCGGAAACCAGAGCGTGTTTGGCGTATCCGTTGAAGACGGAAAACAATTGTGGAGCTACAAGGCCCCGGCCAACGGTACGGCAAATTGTTGTTCGCCTATCGTCGCGGATAATTTCGTATTCGCGTCGAGTGGTTATGGAACCGGCGGTGGACTGGTGAAAGTGAGTCAGACCGACGGCGGCCTACAGGCGGATGAGGTTTACTTCGAAAAGAAGCTGGCGTGTCACCACGGAGGCATCGTCAAAATTGGCGACTACATGTACTCATGCGGCGGCGGGCCGCTGACCTGCGTGGATTTCAAGACCGGGAAGATCGAATGGAAGTCAAGAAGCGTGGGTAAAGGTTCCCTGATTGCAGCCGACGGCATGTTATACGTGCTGAGCGAAGGACACCGGGTGGCCCTGGTCGAAGCCACGCCCGAGGAATACCGCGAGCATGGCAAGTTTCAGATCAGGTCGCACGGTCGACCCTCGTGGGCCCACCCGGTCGTCGCCGTAGGCGTGTTGTACATCCGCGATCAGCAGTCACTCACAGCGTACGACATCAAGGAATAGCTCAGGCACCACGTCACAGATTTTCGCATGATTCCTCGTAACGCGCGAGCAAGGGATATGTCCCTCTATTGAAAAAACGTCAGCGGTCGTTTCACCGCTGGCAGAGCCTTCACGGTGATTGTGATCGGCTGACTGGGAAGTGAGACCAGAGTATCGGGTTTGTCATTGCCTTCGTGGTCTTTGTCTAACGACACTTGAGACTGGCCCAGCACGGCCAGCTTGTAGCCGCCGGGTTTTGTGTTGGCCTGCACATCGATTTTGATTGTCATTTCCGCCTGGTCTCCGGCCAGACTGCTGTTTGACATTTTGAAATTTCCAGGAAAGGCAAACGGCTGGATGGTGACGTCGTTCTTCCAGTCGGCAATTCGCCGAACCAGACTCAGCTTCAGTTCGATCTGCTTTTCGAATTCCGCTTCAACCTTGTTCTGTTCCCATTCAAGTCGATACGGAGCGCCGTCCAATCAATCTTCCGCCGAACTTTTCTGACTCAGTCATGTTCTGCTCCTGCGCTATGTTGCCAGTGCAGACACAATACATTGCGAAGTTGAGTATGAATGACGACGGTGTGAAGTATTGACCGCACTGTCGGACGGCTTAGCGGGTTGGAGTGATTGCAGGTGGCCATAGAATCGGAAGCGGATCCTTGGCCCTGCAGGTGAGCGTCTGTTTGACCACTCGCCCTTGTTATCAAACGGTTTTCGGCGCGTGTCAGGAATCAAAACGGACTTCCAACGAGATTACGGCACAGGGACGGACGTGACTTGGCTGTTCAACGGAACGTACCCAAGCGCTGGATTGCTCCCTCGGTCGTGGCCACCGAATGCAATTTACGGATGGCGAATCCGACGTCGGTTGATCCAACGCGTCAGCTTTGCCAACGTCCGTTTCGTCCACCGGGCTTGTACATCGTCGCAGGTTAGCGATCCGAGTTTCTACCGTGTGAGGCGTCCTCGGCAACGCAAATGGAGTCAGGCCCAGGATGCATCATCTCACGTGCCGCCCAGAAGATTTGGAACACGTGCTGCGCTAACTACTTGGCTTGCGTGGCCGACTTGGTTTCGCAATATCCAGATCCGGTATGATTGAGCGAAGAAACTCAATAGAACACGATAAAGTCGCCGGTCAGCAGGGCACATGCGCTGGAGAAGCTGTAGGCTGCTGGGGAATGTCCTGGGCCGTAACTTTGCGAGCTGACGGCGCCGGTTCGGTTCGTCACCCGGTATTCGACGAAGCCGCCTTTTCCCCAATCCGTCTCCGAGGACCAAGTGATCAGACGATCCCCCTGGTCGTTGATCGCCAGCGACGGGTATTTGGCGTTCTTGCTGCCGACGGATACTTTGTTGGGGACAGCCTTGGACAATACATCATTCACATAGACATGGCTTTCATTTTCCCAGGCGGCATAGACCCGCCGGTCGTCCTCGGCGAAAGCAAACGTCGAGGCTGGGCATGCGACGATGTTCCAACGATGCCGTTGCACTTCAGTAAATCGACCGCTGCGTTTGTCGAAGGAAAACACGACGACGTTTCGGCTGGTCTCCTTGGCCGTTCGATAGGCAACATACAGCCCGCCCCTGGTCGAGCTGAAGGCTTCCATCGTGCAACACTCGCACGCGCCCAGAGGCTCTCGGGTAATTCGCGATTCGGTTGAGAAACTCCGGCCATTGTTGGTGGATCGAACCGTAAAGGCCATTCGATCTGGTCGCCCCTCGACATTTGCGTGCCAAAATACGTGGACTGTCCCATTCCGATCCACAGCGATCGATCCATTCCCGTCCAGGCCGTAAGTGTTTCGATTGAGGTTTACCTGAGTCTTGAAAGACTCTCGGTCATCGGCCAATCGCGCGTAAAACAGGTACGTGAATTCCTCCGGCGTGCGCTGGTTACCTTTCTTCTCCCACTGTTTCTTCACAAAACCAAACGAGCCGTTCCAAAGAACATGAACAATACCATCTGGCCCCAAGGCCATGCGGGTACGGAAAACTGATCCGATACAACATGCGCTGCCGCCAATACTGTTTACCTTTAGCGGGGTGGGAAAGCCCTTCTGACCAGTGGCTCGAGTGACATAGAACAGGTCACCTTCTCTGGGCTGCCCTTTGTAATAGAGCAGGTGAACCCTTCCCGTTGCATCTACGATGGCCTGCGGCTGAATGCCACCGTGGGGTGTTTTCTCGAAGGTTACAGCGAGATCTCCTGCCAGTGAAACACTCGAACAGAGGAGAATTACTGAGTTAAAACAGACGAGATGTCGAAGCATGATGTTATTGTTCCAACGTGGCAATGCCGCAGCAAAGTAGAAAACGTGCACCCAAGCAGGTGCACGACAGGAACATGCCACGGGACGTCTTACGATTAACCGGTCAATTCACTCCGATTCCCAATGTTCGGCCATCAGGAAGCGGCAGCTGTTTGAGCATTAAATTCGAATAGACGACCAGCGGGCCCGAGATGTCACTTTGCCCATAGGTGTTTGGGTTGACCATTCGTCGAACGCGAGCCGACCATTCTTCTTCTTCATGTTCGTGCGGATTTCGTGGCCGCTCCGGTTGGGTTGCCGCCTCCTCGTCTGTGAGCAGTTCCAATTCCTTCATCAACCGAATGCCTTCCCATTCTCGACGCAACGCCGTGGAGACCACGTCAATCGGAACTTTGCCATGCAGCGGAGCGTTCATGATATCCAACAGGAAGTCCACCAGATGTATCGTTGACTGCAAGTTTGAACCCTGGAGCGTGATCTGAGCACCTCCACCTTCGTCGCGTGCGAGTATGATGCTCAAGTCCGCGACAGCTGCGGCCGCGTGCTCGACGACCTTCTCTGGGGGAATCTTCCAGGCGATCACGACGCGCGTGGACGCTGTCTCGGCCGGCATCGCGACTGTATCGAAAACCGCCGGCGCTTCTTCGAGAATCCGCACCCCATACTGACCTCCCCAACGACCTTTGTTTCGATGCTCGCCGCGGACGATTTCCATCGCCAACAGGTGGCAGGCACGTTTGAGTGGCCACGGCGCGTCAGTAGAAAGATAGATTTTGGGACGAGCTCGAGCCAATAAAGCCATGCGGTCCACCGAGGGAAACAATTCTTCCACGTCGCCAACCACTCGAGTATTGGCGGCAATCGTCAGATAGCGATAGTAGGTTGAGATGGACGCCACCATGTTCGCCATCTCCGCTTCCAATGCCGCCTGAAACTCAATGTCACCAGTGAAGCGAATTGGCTCCGAACGGTCGAGCACACTCTTACGGTCGATTATGGTCAAGGCAATATTCTCGGCCACCCAGCGGCCATAGAATTCGCGATCGTACGTCGACCAATTCTCCGTGTCGGAGATACCAATCTCGTCGATGAGATGATTTCCAAATTCATGCACGTTGTCAGGAAAGCGGCCGGGGAACGGTAGCAATGCGTGCGTTTGGTCGAAGAAGGCATGCATGTGACCGGGGCGACCAGTCTTGAAGAGTGTTTCCCATTTCTTTTCGAAGAGTGGTGGTGGGGCGATGAGTATTGGATCATAGCTCAAGGAGGACTCTTGACTAAACGGAATCCAGTAGTCTTGAACATCGGCCGGCATGAACGACCAAACCCGCCTCCCCAGTTCATTCCGTTGCAAAACATCATCCTCAGCGCGCAGCTTCCAAACTGCCGCGTGTGCAATACAAGACGAATCGCCAACATAGTGGCAGCGTGCCGAAGCCAGTAACAGAGCCTTATTGATGTTGCCAGACTTTAAATGGCGAATCGCATCTAAGGTATAGAGCAGCCCGGCAAGTCGTTGGTTCGCATGTCCTACGGGCTGGTCTCGCATATAGTCGGGCCAGGAACCACCACGACATGCCCGCCAGTGACTGCGAAACGGCTCGGGCGCATTGAGAGCTGCCACTAGTACGGAAGTGTCATGAGTGTAAGGTGCCGTGGCGGCACGCGCTTTGTTTGCAAATTGATAAAGCACGCCCCCGGATGCCACGAGTCCACTCGCAGCGTGAGCGAAAAAGCGTCGGCGTGTCGTCTTCATGCTTGATGATCTTTGCTTAGTTCCGCGGTGCGGTTTGATAAGAAGAGCCGATGAGTAGTTTCGTTTATTCAACGCCCAGGCTACGATGCAATTGCCCTTCAACCAACAAACAAGCACAATTATTTAACGATAAACGAGACCACGGTTGTGGGCTGGTCTCCCGACCAGTCCACTCTGCCGACCGAAGGTCTCCCATTGGTCGGATTGGAAACCTACGGTTGAATTCATAGTGCGGTCAGGAGACCGCCGCCATGATGGCCGCTGAATTCAATAGTTTATTCATTTGATTCTCCACATCGTTCAAATCGCTCGAACTGCTTCTGCCGATTTAGCGGACAGGATTCTGGTGACGTCGCTCATCGACGCAGTGTACCTGAGCTGGACCGCGTCTGCTCCTCTCTTCCTCAAAGACCCAATCGTCTCCGAAACAAGTGGCAGAATACGTTCGTTTTTCGCCACAACTCGGTTCAGAGATTGTCCATACGTGTTTTGACTGCCCATCGAGTTCCAAATTGCCGTGAAACGAATCAAAACACCAAGAAGCCGTGCGGCGCGAGGTTGATGAAACGGCTGCATATGAGCCTGCATCGCCATTTCAGGGCGCACTTTGGAAACAATTTCTGATGGTACAGCACGCTGGCCAACGAGAAACGTGGCGTCGCCACTGTCATCAAGCGGTCCGCATCACGTCGCAAATCATGCCTCCTGAGTCGTTGCGGGTCCTTCCCAGAACATCACGGCTGATCAGTGACGCCAGCGACGCATTTTTTTGTTGATGAAGGGTAAATGTCGGTGGACGGAGAGTTCAGCGTCAAATCTCAGAGGGAGGTCGCCAGATATTTCAAAGAGCAGCCCCGTACCATCGAGCGATGGCGGGCAGATGGCATGCCTGGCAAGCGTCGCTGCTATGACCTTCAGGAGATTATGTTCTGGGCGGCTGGGACAGGAAAGTTGAAAATTGCCGCCCCTCAGCTCCAGACTGACGATCCGATGATGATCGGTGACTCAAACTCAGAGGCGCTCGAACGCTACCGCATGGCGCGGGCCCAACGTGAGGAAATCAAACTTGCCGAGGATTGCGAACAGGTCATCAAGAGAGACCGATATCTCGATTTCAACCGAATGTTCTTCGCCCCGCTGAGATTGGCCCAGGAGACGTTCAAGCGAAAACAGGACCAGGATGCGTTTCAAATCGTTGACGAGGCAATTGATGAGATGGGTCGTCGCCTGGCTGATTTCAATGACTCAGTAGACAATACCGATGGACTGGAATGAGCGTGTTTGCCGCGAAGCAGCAGCATTAACG